>JBOHAM010000024.1:0-11657 GCA_050697735.1 Gaiellaceae bacterium
CGTCGCGCGAGGAGACGGCCTGGGTGCGCCGCGCCATCCTCGCCGACGCCGCATGATCTGGGAGGTCTTCCGCCAGGAGCGCGAGGGCCAGCCGTTCCAGCACGGCGGCTCGGTCGAGGCGCCGAACGCCGAGTTCGCAGAGGCCTACGCGATCGAGCTCTTCGGCCGCCGCGCCGAGTCGATCGCGCTCTGGATCGTCCCGCGGGACGCGCTGCGCGAGGTGCAGGAGCCGTACGTCGCGGACGTCTTCGACCGCGACTACCGGCGGGTGGACGGCTACTCGCTCAAGGTCAAGCTGAAGGAGGCACGTGAACGCGCAGGCGCCGCCCCGGCCTGAGCTCGACACCGTCCTCGCCTTCGCCGACGACGAGCTGGTGCTCGGCTGGCGCGACTCCGAGTGGACCGGCATCGCCCCGTTCCTCGAGGAGGACGTGGCCTTCTCCTCGATCGCGCAGGGCGAGATCGGGCACGCCCGCGCGCTCTACGAGCTGGCCGCCGGCGCGCTCGGCACGGACGCCGACGCGCTCGCCTTCGACCGGAAGCCGGAGGAGTACCGCTGCGCGCCGCTCGTCGAGCTGCGCCTCGTGCACGACTGGGCGAGGACGGTCGCCCGCCACTGGCTCTACGAGACCGCGGACGCGCTCCGGGTCGCCGCGCTCGTGGCGTCGGACTGGCCGGAACTCGCCGGCCTCGCGGCCAAGATGGACCGCGAGGAGGCCTACCACCGCATGCACGCGCAGATGTGGGCCGACCGTTTGCGCGGCTCCGCCGAGAGCGAGCGCTTCGAGGCCGCCGTCGCCGAGCTCTGGCCGTCCGCACTCGGGCTCCTCGAGGGAGAGCAGCGCGAGCGGCTGTGCGAGCTCGTGGGCCGCGAGCCCGTCGAGGCTATCGGGCGAGACGACCACACCGACGAGCTCCAACCGCTGTGGGAGGAGATGACGATCGTGCGGCGCTCGCTCCCGGGTGCGACATGGTGACCGCCGAGCGCGTGTGGGAAGCCCTCGCCGAGGTGCCCGACCCGGAGATCCCCGTGATCTCGCTCGTCGACCTGGGCGTCGTCCGCGACGTCGAGGTGGACGAAGGCCGAGTACGCATCGAGTTCACGCCCACCTTCCTCGGGTGCCCGGCCGTGGACGTGATGCGCGACCGCATGGCCGAGGCCGTACGCGCCCTCGGCGCCGAGCCGCAGGTGGACGTCATCCTCGACGACTCCTGGTCGACCGACCGCATCACGCCAGCGGGACGCGAGAAGCTCCGCGAGTCGGGCTTCGCCCCACCCGCCCCGCGGGAGGCGGCGGGGCCCACGCTCGTCCAGCTGCAGAGCCACGCCTTCCGCTGCCCCTACTGCGGCTCGACCGACACCCGCCTGGAGAACATCTTCGGCCCGACGCCATGCCGCTCGATCCGCTGGTGCGCGAGTTGCCGCCAGCCCTTCGAGCAGTTCAAGACGATCTAGCAGGGCAATCGAACGCCGGGCCGCCCCCTCGGCCCGGCGCTCGCGCTGCCGCAGATTTTGCCTCGGTTCGTCTAACGCTCCTGCGCCGCAGCGGTCGACACGGCCGCGTCGGGCGGCGTGAACTCGGTGCAGCGGTTCTTCCCGCGGATGAAGTTCGCGTCGACGAAGAAGTGCAGCCCCTCCATGAACACGGGCGAGACCCCGTCAGAAGTGCTGGTGTCGATCGAGGCGATCTTGACCTGCACGTTGTGCATCGACTTCCGCTTCAGGTCCACGGCGACGCACCACGTGTAGTAGACCCCGTTGTCGTGGCAGTCTCCTCCTCCGCCCCCGCCGTGATCGCACGACGACCCGATGGGCTCGTTCTGGAGGTTGATCCACCCCGGCGGAGCGAACCCGACCGGGTTCGGGCCCGGATTGCACGCCGCTCCGTCGAACTTGCAGGCCAGGCCGAGCGCCTGCCCGCCGTGCGTGTCCCCGGTTCCTCCGATGGTGACGTAGACGACGTTCACCCGCGGAGGCAGGAAGCGGACGTCCTTGTCGTAGATGACAAGGCCGCCTTCCGCCCCGGGCAGGGGATCCGCCGCCGTCGAAACCTCGAAACCGAACGCCGCGAAGTCGGCCGCGAGGCGGCGAAGAGCGTCCGGAGCGCCGCCGCGGCCTCCCGAACCTTTGGCCCGGTCGGACTCGGACGCGGCGCCGGTCGCCGCGGCTCCCAGCAGCGCCAGCAGGCCGGCGACCGCGAGGAGCGCCAGGAAGATTCCGGACGCGACGATGTGCCGCTTGCGTCTCATTGCTTGCTCCTTCGGTTGGCACGTCGAGACCGGTCACGCTTATTCGCGTCTGGCCATCACCTCCCCGCCACGCCCGGGGACGGTCTGCCGACGAAGGCGTTGGTGACCCGGTCTCTCGCCCAAGACGACGGGAGAGCACCGGCGCCGCAGCAACGGGGGAGCAAGTCCCACGAGCAGCTTTCGTTGCTTACCTCACAAAGTTCTCACTTTGTGGCAGAAGAGTCAAGGGCCCTGCTGAGTGCTCCACCACTCAGCGAGACGACGACTCGAGGACGACGAGGTCGTCGAAGCGGACGTCCGTCCCCCCGGATCCGGAATAGGCGAAGACCGCGACGCCCGCGAACCTTCCAAGGCTGCCGTCGTAGGTCGTTCTCGCCATCCTCGTGCCGTTGACGTCGAGCGTCAGGACGGTTCCGTCGCCCTCGTTCGTGCACGTGCCCTTCAAGCGAGCCGGTGCGTCGTCAGGGCCGAAGCGCCGGTCGGCGAAGTCTTCGACGAGTGTCTCGAGGGCGACATCCTCGCCACCCCCTGGGTCGAGATCGATCGAGTAGTAGCCGTCCGGAGAGATGCCGAAGAAGAAGCCTCCCCTGGTCGAGCCGACGCATGCGACTCCGTAGTAGTCGGTCCGGACACGGCCGCTGTGCATGGTCGCGTCGACCTCGGCGGACATCGACTCGACGTCTCGGGCGAACGCGACGGCGCTACTCCAGAAGCCTTCCCGCTGCTTCACGAGGACGCGATACGCGTCGTCCACGTAGTCGAGCGTGAGCGCCGAGTCGTCGTGCACGAGCCAGACGTCGGTCTCCGAGAAGTCGTCCGCGAAGAGCGCGCCCGGCTCGGTGCCTGCCGGCGGGCGCGGGTTCGGCACGCTGCCCTGGGCGTTCTCCGGGCTGAACGTCCCGGTCCAGGCTGCCGCGCCCAGAAGCGCCTGGAGGCCGAGCGCGGCGATCGCTGCGAACCCGGCGGCCCAGGCGGACTTCCGTCGCCGTAGCGGCGTCGGATCCTCCCGAGGCACGAGGCCGAGCGCCTCGGCGCAGGCGGTCTGTCGTCTGGTCGTTCGGTGGACGACCAGCAGGGCAAGGCCTCCGGCGGCGACAGTTAGGGAGTCGGCTACGACGTACAGGGTGTTGACCTCCTGCAGCTCGCCGAGCTCGTCCGCGCGAAACCCTCGCCGAAAGGCGAGCGAGTAGAGCGAGGACGTGATCACATACGCGAGCCACCACGCGAGGTGCGCCAGCGGCACGGAGTCGTGCTTCCACGTCGAGCTTCCATCCCCGGAGCTCGGGTCGCTCGCCCGCCAGATGTCGTTCGCGATCTGCTTCGGACGCCAAAGGTTGAGGAAGGGCACGAACCAGGCGCCCACCGCCCAGCCGTAGCCGAAGCGCAGCGGACCCGCCCCGAGGGCGGTCAGATTTCGGTACGCACGGTGGAACCAGAAGAGGAAGACGACGGCTGTAAGGACGAAGACGGTGCCCTGCACGGCGCCGACGACGAGCTGGCGGAGGTCGTTCGAATCGGCCTCCTCCCGGCTGATCAGCGCCCCGGCCTCAGCGTCGGCCAGGAGCGAGCGCTCCATCAGGTCGGAGACGACCGCGACAGAATCAGCCAGTACGCCGACGAGGAGGAACGCGATGACCCACTTCGCCCGTCGGCGGAGCGGTCGGTAGGTCTCGCCGGACTCGGCGGCGAGCTCCCGTCGAGCGTCCCGCTCGCCCTCGGTGGGCGCCTCGTCGGACGCGCCGTCGACGCGCTCCCACCCAGTGCCCTTCACAGACGGACTTTACAGCAGTAAACGCGCTATGAAACCGTCCGGGGCGAGCCTTTCAAGACGATCGAGCCGCGCTCGAGCGGCGCCGTGCGCGGAGCACGACCGCAACGACGAGCAAGAGGCCTGCGGCGACGGGGCCGTAGAAGAGCGTTGCCCCGATCGTCATGTGGAACGCCGTGCAGTAGGGCCAGCAATCGACGAAGCCGTCGGCGTCGCGATAGTCGACCGCCACGGCGCGAGCCGCGAGCACCCAGCCGACCGCCAGAACACTCAGGATCCCGATGCACGCCGCGAGCAGTCGCTGCCGCCGGTCGGCGAGGACGAGGCCACCCGCCAGAAGGACAACCACCAGGGAGCTGAGGACGAGAAGCGAGTAGCTCATGCTCTTCTGAGTCTCGCCTGTGCGGGGTCATTCGAATCACGAGGACGCGACCGTGAACGTCGCGACCAGCCGCGCAGAGCTCTCGCCCCCAGACCGACGGCAACGAGGGTCGTCAGGAAGGGGGCCAGGAAGAGCTGCCAGTACCACAGCGGCAGGGGCTCGTAGCTCGACTCGGGATAGCCGGCCGGGATCGCGAGGACGATGAGCAGGTTCGGGAGGAGCAGCCCGATCCAGCGACCGTAAGCGAATCCAAAGGCGACGTGGCCGAGCCCGAAGAGCGCTATGCACATCCACATCAGTCGCTCCCGGTCCTCTAGCACGCCAGTGTCGAGCAGTCCGTAGATCCAGGCCGTCCCGAGAACCAGATAGACGACCGCCACTGCCCATCGCATGTTTGCGATATAGCACAAAGGCGATGTCCACGCAACCGACTGGCCCCAGCCCGCGCGGCTCCGCATGGATGACCGCGAGCCCCGCCCCACGACACGGGGCGGGGCTCGCACGGGTTCTTAGGGAGCTGCCCTGCCCTTCGGCTTCACGATCCAGAGACCGCTGCCGAGGTCGCTTCCGAAGACAACGCCGTCGCTGCGGACGTAGACGCCCCACATGCCAGTGAAGGGCAGGTCCTCACCCACCGGCGGCGGGACGAACTGGCCGACGAGACGCGGATCGCGCGGCTTCCGCTTGTCCAACGGCGTCAGGTCGAGCGCCACGATGCCGTTCGAGTACCAGGAGCTGTACGCCCGATCGCCCAGCACCTCGGTGTTGTGGATCGTCCAGTCGCCCGGAGGTTCCGGCATCGTCCGAACGTTCCTGACACCGTCGAACTTGGCGAGCTGCTCGCCAGTCTGGGCGTCATAGACCCGCAGGAAGCCCCAGGTGGGCTTGCGCGCCTGCAGCCTGGCCCGCCCGGCCGCGACCATCCCCTGTGCCGTCTCGTGGTCGGCGAAGAGAACCGGGATGCCGATCTCGCCGAAGTCGAACCACTGCGGGCTCGTGTTCTCCGAGACGAAGTCGTGGACGACCGCCACCGCGCCGGCCGCCTCGGCCGCGGCCTCCTGCTCCTGCTGGAGGCAGAGCGGCTCGTCCCCGCTCGCGTCGAAGAACGGGAACGGCGTGTAGACGACCGCGATCTTGCCGGCCGTGCCCGCCGGGTAATCGGACACCGCGCAGCCCTGGTTCGCCGCCATGACGACCCGGGCGACGATCCTGTGCCCCGGCTCCAGCCAGAGCGGGGTGCTGCCCGCGCTCTCGGGAGCGAGCCCGCGCCCGCCCTTCTTGAAGAAGATCTCCGAGGTGGTTCTCGCCGTGAGGTCCTCGTCGTTCTGGAGGATGAGATCTCGGCCCCTCTTGTTCTCGTACGGCGTCATCGAGTGAGCGTCGCCGTCCTCCCAGTCCTCGTACGTCGTGCGAGAGAGAAGCTCGGGATTCCCCGGGTCGCTGATGTCAAAGGTGAGAACTCCTAGATCCCAATAGGAGACGTACGCCTTCGTCCCGTCGGCGCTGGCACGTGCGCTGTGGGCGAACATCGATCCGAAGTCGCCCTGGCCCCAGAACGGGCCGGGCGACAAGCCGGCGTCTCCTGCACCCCATTCGGCCACTTGCACCGGCATCCGCGGGTTCGTGACGTCGACGATGAAGAAGTCGCCCGCGCCGTGGAACCACTCGCCCCACGGATGCGCCAGGAGTGCGTACACCCTGCCGCCGCGCTGGAAGAGGTCGAGCTCGTGCACGCCGCCCTCGCCCATGGCGACGGGAAACTCGCTCAGCTTCTCCGGGTCCGACGGGTCGGTGACATTCCAGAGCTCGAACCCAAACTCCTGCTCGTCCAGCTCGGGATCCTCGAAGTCGCATCGCTGGATGCCGACTGCGAGCAGGTCGCCCGAGAAGGACGGCGTAGAGACTCGGCGGACGACCACGTCCTCGGAATCGGTCCCGTCGCGGCCGGGAACGGTCGCGATCAGCTCGGGATTCCGTACGTCCGCGACGTCGACGATTCGAACGCCGGTCCCGTCGCACGGGATCGCCCAGGTGCCCACGTAGGCGAAGTTGTTATGCACCCAGACGTCGCCGTTCACGTCGGTCATGCCCAGGTCGTGGTGGCCGAGCACGCGGAAGTTCCTTGTGATCCCTCCGCCTGAGTCAGAGCCGCCGCCTCGCAGCTCGTGCCTGGCGCCGAGCTTCTCGTGCACGGGGTTCGGAACCGCCGCCGCGACCGCCTGCGCCGTGAGCGCGCAGGCCAGCGCGGTCATCAGAAAGACCCACGTTCGCCGCATAGGGAGGACTCCTCCTTACTCCCCCCGCGATACGGATGGCACAAGCTACTCCTCGGCGAGACCCCGTGCAAGACGGCGACTCGGTCGCCTAAGGGAGATGCGAGGGCGTAGACTCGCCCGCTCGATGACGACGAGGAGCGCGCTCGGCGCAGTGGGAGCCTGTCTCGTCCTCGCCGCCGGCTGCGGCGGGGACGACGCCGACGCCGAGGCGTTCCTCGCGGAGGCAAACGCGATCTGCGCCGAGTTCGAGGAGTCGATCGCCATGATCCCGCCTCCGCAGGAGGCCCTCGACGAATGGGCCGCGATTGCGGGCGACATCGGCGACATCCTCGAGGCAGGCGTCAACGAGCTCGACGCGCTGGAGCCTCCTGGTGACCTGGGGGAGCGCTACGACGAGTGGCTGGCGCACAAGCGGGAGACGCTGAGCGCAACCCGCGACCTGCAGGAGGCGGGCGCCCTCCTCGACCAGGAGCGCGTCGACAGCGCGCTCCGCAGGATCGAGCAGAGCGAGGGGCAGGCGGACGAGCTGGCGGCCGAGCTGGAGCTCGACGAGTGCGCCGCCACGGCGGGCGACTCCTAGTAGCTAGCGACCGCGGAAGCGCGGCTCGCGCTTCTCGAGGAAGGAGGCGACGCCCTCGGCGAAGTCCTCCGTCTTCGTGGCCGCAAGCTGGAGCTGCGCCTCCAGCTCGAGCTGGTCCTCGAGCCGCGAGGAGGCGGCGCGCTCGAACAGGCGCTTCGTCATCGCGATCGCCCTCGTGGGCAGCGCGGCGAGCTCGGCGGCGCGCTCCTGTGCCCGCTGGACGACGCCGTCGCCCTCGACCACCTCCGAGACGAGCCCCCAGGCGAGCGCCTCCTCCGCGTCGAGCCGCCGGCCTGATGTCATCCACTCGAAGGCGCGCGCGTAGCCCAGGAGGCGCGGGATGAGCCACGAGCCGCCCGTGTCCGGCACGAGGCCGACGTTCACGAACGCCGGCACGAAGACGGCGCCGGAGGCGGCCACGCGGACGTCGCAGGCGCAGGCGAGCGAGAGCCCGGCGCCTGCAGCGGCGCCGTTCACGGCGGCCAGCACCGGCTTCTCGAGCCCGCGGAGGCCGAGCGCGTGGCGGTTCCACCGCGCGCGCAGGAGAGCCGCGATGTCGCCGTCGCCCTTGCCGAGCTCGGCCAGGTCTTGGCCGACGCAGAAGCCGCGACCGGCGCCGGTGAGCACGACGGCTCGAACTTCCGAGTCGGCCGCAGACTTGAGCGCCGCCCGGAAGCCTTCGTGCGTGGCCGCGTCGAAGGCGTTGAGCTTGTCCGGTCGGTTCAACGTGATCGTCAGAACCGACCCGTCGCGTGTCGTCTCGACCTCGGCCATCGCGCCCTTTCGTAGACCAGGACCAGTCAGCTAGCGTGGAACCGTGGCCGATCTTACGTTCATCGACGCGCTCCTCGGGCCCGAGCAGCCGGGCGCCGACGCGGCGCCGGTCGCGGACGGGGATGCGCTCGACGCGTACTCCCGCGCCGTCGTCACCGTCGCCGAGCGGCTCTCGCCGTCGGTGGCGAACCTGCGCGTCTCGCGCCGTGTGCGCGGCGGACGGGTGGCAAGCGGCGGAGGCAGCGGCGTAGTCATCACGCCGGACGGCTTCATGCTCACGTCAGCGCATGTCGTGGCCGGGACGGACAGCAAGGTCGAGGCGACCTTCGTGGACGGCCGTGAGGTCTCGGCCGAGGTGGTCGGGGCCGATCCGCTCTCCGATCTGGCCGTCCTGCGCTCCGACGCGGCCGAGCTGGTTCCGGCGGAGCTCGGCGACGCGGAGCGGCTGCGGGTCGGCCAGCTCGTCGTCGCGATCGGGAACCCGCACGGGTTCGCCGGCTCGGTGACCGCCGGTGTCGTCTCCGCGCTCGGCCGCTCGTTGCCGGTGCGCTCGCGCGCCGCCGGGCGGATCGTCGAGAACGTCATCCAGACCGACGCGGCGCTCAATCCGGGCAACTCCGGCGGGGCGCTCGCGGACGGGCGCGGCTGCGTCGTCGGGATCAACACGGCCGTCGCCGGCATCGGTCTCGGCCTCGCCGTGCCCATCAACGACACGACGCGGAAGATCCTCGCCGCGCTCATGCGCGAGGGCCGCTTCACGCGCGCGTACATCGGCATCGCCGGTGGCTCACGGCCGCTCCCGCCCCGGCTCGCGCGGGAGCTCGGGCGCACGGCCTGCGTCGAGGTCGTCGAGGTGGTTGGGGGAAGCCCGGCCGCACTCGCCGGCCTGCGGCCCGAGGACATGATCGTCGCCGTCGAGGACACGCCGGTCGAGGGCGTGGACGACCTCCAGCGCCTGATGGCGGGCGAGCTGATCGGCTCGCGCGTCCCGGCGGCGGTGGTCCGCGACGGCGTGCGCCTGACCGTCGAGCTCGTCCCGGTCGAGCTCGAGGTCTAGCGGCCCTCGAAGTCCGGCTTCCGCTTCTCCGTGAACGCCGTCAAGCCCTCGCGGGCGTCCTCCGACGCGAACGCGAGGTAGAGCGCCTTGCGCTCGAAGTCGAGGCCCGTCTCGAGCGTCGACTCGAAGGCACGGTTCACGGACTCCTTCGCGAGGCGCTGCGCGATCGGGCCCTTCGCGGCGATTGCGCGCGCGACCGCCTTCGCCTCCTCGAGCCAGGCCTCCTTCGCGACCACACGCGCGACGAGGCCCGCGCGCTCGGCCTCCTCGGCCGTGAGGAAGCGGCCCGAGAGGATCACGTCCATCGCCTTCGCCTTGCCGACGGCGCGCGTGAGCCGTTGGGTGCCGCCCGCCCCCGGGATGATGCCGAGGCCGGTCTCCGGCTGGCCGAACTGCGCCGTCTCCGAGGCGACGATCAAGTCGCAGGCCATCGCCAGCTCGCAGCCGCCGCCCAGGCAGAACCCGGACACCGCCGCCACGAGCGGCGTCCTCACCTTGCGGATCGCATCCCAGCGGTCGATCCGGCGCGCCTCGTACATCTCCATCGCGCTCGCCTCGGCCATCTGGCCGATGTCTGCGCCGGCCGCGAAGGCGCGCTCGGAGCCGCCCAGCACGATGCAATGGATCGCGTCGTCGGCGTCGAGCTCGCCGAGCGCGTCCACGAGCGCGCCCATGACCTCGTCGTTCAGCGCGTTCAGGGCCTCCGGCCGGTTGAGGAGGACGATCCCGACCGGCTCCTCGCGCTCGACGAGGACGGCGCTCACTTCTCGCCCTCGACGAACCCGCGCACGGCGGCCTTCGGCTCCTCGGTCGCCATCGAGAGCGCCAGCCAGTCGCGCGCGTGGTTCACGGTCTGGTGCCAGGCGAGGTCACGCCAGAAGTTGAGCTGCTGCTTGGTGTAGCGCACGGTCTGCGGGAGCTTGGCCGCGAGCTTCTCGACGAGCTCGTCGACCGTCGCGTCCAGCTCCGCCGTGGGCACGGCCCGGGTGACGAGCCCCCACTCCTCCGCCTTGCGCGCCGGGATCTCCTCGCAGAGGAGGATGATCTCGCGCGCACGGCGCTCGCCGACCATGAGCGGCAGCCATTGAGTTGCGCCGCCGGCCGGAACGGAGCCGTGCTGGGGGCCGACGTGGCGGATGTAGGTGTCGTCCGCGATCACGGAGAGGTCGCAGGCCATCTGGAGCTCGTTGCCCCCGCCCACGCAGACGCCGTTGATCCGCGCCAGCGTCGGCTTCCCGATTTCGCGCAGCCGGTCGTGCATGTCCTTGAAGGCGCCGAACCACTTCCAGTACTCGTCCGGCTTGCCGAGGTAGTCGCGACTCCAGGCCTTGAGGTCGGCGCCGACGCAGAACGCCCGGCCGGCTCCGGTGACGACGACGACGCGGACCGAGTCGTCCCAGGAAGCGTCCTCGGCGGCCCGCGCGATCTCCCGCAGCATGCGGAAGTCGAAGGCGTTGAGCACATCCGGCCGGTTGAGCGTGATCGTCGCGCGGGGCGGCGTCTTCTCGTAGACGATCGCCTCGAACCCGATCTCGGCGGGGTCGCGCGGCGCCGGGTAGTCCGGCTCCGTCACTCCGAGACCTCGACGAAGTGGACGTGGAAGGGGACGCCCATCTCCATGGCGTGCTTGCCGGTCGCCATGAACTCCTCGGTGCGCGCGGCGGCCTTGAAAGCGTCCAGGTCGGCGAACTCCCACTCGGCGTAGTACGGGTACCGGGGCTCCCCCATGGGCGCGCCGAAGACGCGTCCGTGCCGGAAGGTGCCGCCGGGCACGCGCCGGCAGAGCTCGGCGTGCTCCTCGTAGCTCGCGGCGTCCGGCTCCTGCTCGTAGACGACGAAGACGCGGACCAACCCGTCCCCCTTCCCTCGCGTGACTGTCGACCGCGAAGGATTCCCGATTCGCGCGTCAGGCGCTCGCCGAGGCCGCCACGAGCGACTCCTCGAGGAGCTCGAGGCCGCGCGCCAGGTCGTCGTCGTCGATGACGAGCGGCGCGAGGATCCGGAGGACGTTCCCGTACAGGCCGCAGGAGAGGAGGACGAGGCCGCGCTCGCGCGCCGCGGCGGTCGTGGCGGCGGCGAGAGCGCCCGCCGGAGCCTTCGTCTCGCGGTCCTCGACCAGCTCGAGCGCCTGCATCGGGCCGAGCCCGCGCACCTCGCCGACCGAGCCCACCCGCTCCGCGATGCCCTCGAGCCCGATGCGGATGGCTTCGCCGAGCTCACGGGCGCGGCGCTGGAAGTCCTCGCCGACGACCTCGTCGAGCACGGCCGCGGCGGCGGCGCAGGCGACCGGGTTCCCGCCGAAGGTTCCGCCGAGGCCGCCCGGCGAGACGCTGTCGACGAGGTCTGCCCGCCCGGTTACGCCGGCCAGCGGGAGTCCGCCGCCCAGCGACTTGCCGGAGACGAGCAGGTCGGGCTCGACGCCGTAGTGCTCCACCGCCCACATCGGGCCGGTGCGGCCGACGCCGCTCTGCACCTCGTCGTCGACGTACACGATCCCGTGGCGGTCGCAGAGCTCGCGCAGACGAGGGGGGAAGTCGCGCGGCATCGGGATGAACCCGCCCTCGCCCTGG
>JBOHAM010000025.1:0-16764 GCA_050697735.1 Gaiellaceae bacterium
CGCTCTCCTTCGCGCCGTGGATCGCTCTCCACATCCAGAGGAAGGCCCGACTCGTCGACGGCGACGAGGTGGCGATCGCCCGGCTCGGCGCGGCCGAGTGCCTCCGTTCCGGGATCGGGACGCTCGCGGACGCCAGCTTCACGGGCGCAGCCGCGCCTGCGTGTAACGAGCTCGGTCTGCGCGCGCTGGTGGCGCTCGAGGTGTTCGGCGATGATCCGGAGGCGGCGCTCGAGCGCTTCGAGACGCTGCGCGGGCGGATCGCCGACTCCCTGTCCGTCCGCGTCCGGCTCGGCGTCTCGCCGCACGCGCCGTACAGCGTCAGCGCGGATGTCTACGCGGCGTGCGCGGGCCTCGATGTTCCCGTCGTGACGCACCTCGCCGAGAGCGCTGCGGAACAGGAGTGGCTTCATCACGGCACCGGCCCGCTGGCCGACGCGCCGGGTGTGCCGGTCGCCCCGGCGGGTGAGACGGGCATCCGCCTCCTGTCCGAAAGGGGCCTGCTGGGCCCTGACGTGCTCGCCGCCCATTGCGTGCACGTGGACGCCGAGGAGATCGCCCTCCTCGCCGAGCACGACGTGGCGGTCGCGCACTGCCCGCGCTCGAACGCGATCCTCGGCTGCGGGGCGGCGCCGCTGGCCGAGCTCCTCGCGGCCGGCATCCGCGTCGGCCTCGGCACCGACAGCCCGGCCTCGACGCCCTCCTTCGACCTCTTCGAGGAGATGCGTACCGCCGTCTACACCGCGCGCGCGCGCGAGCAGGACCCGGGCGCCCTCTCGGCGAGCGCAGCCCTGGAACTCGCTACTCTTGGCTCGGCGCGCGCGCTCGGACTCGAGGAAGAGACGGGCTCGCTCGCCGCCGGGAAGCGCGCCGACCTCACGGTCGTCTCGCTGGCCGGTTCGCCGTTCCTCCCCTGGGAGGATCCAATCACCGCCGTGGTCTTCGGCGGCTCGCCCGACCGGGTGCTCCTCACCCTCGTGGACGGCGAGGAGCGGTACGAGAAGGGAGGATTCGAATGGCCCGAGCTTCGACGCAGCGCAAGCGCCGCACGCGCCCGCCTGCTCAGCGAAGCGCCAAGAGCGCCGAAGACCTGATGTTCTTCCCCAAGCTTCGCCGCAAGGCGAAGTGGGTCTTCCTCCTCCTCGCCGTGTTCTTCGGCGGCGGCTTCCTCGTCTTCGGTGTCGGCACCGGCGCCGGCTCGGGCATCGGCGACTACTTCGCCGACCTCCTCAACCGGCCGATCGCGACCGAAGGCCTGTCGCTCGAGGACGCCCGCGAGGCCGTCGAGGAGCGGCCGAACGACCCCGAGGCGCGCCTCGAGCTCGCCCGCGCCGCCCAGCGCGAGGCCCAGGTGGACGAGGCGATCGCGGCCTACGAGCGCTACCGCACCATGCGGCCCCGCGACGAGGACGCACTCCGCTCGCTGGCGGCGCTCTACGGCCAGGAGATCGCGCTCGCGCAGGAGCGGGCCGCCATCGCCTCCGGCCAGGCCCAGGAAGCCTCGCTGCCGCGGACCCTCGCGCCCCAGGACAGCCCCTTCCTCCAGGAGATCCTCGGCAACGAGATCACGGACTCGATCAGCTCCCAGGCCCAGGCGCGCGCCTCCGCGGCCGACGCCGAGGCGCAACGGCTCTCGGCCCTCCAGCTCGCCGTGTACCAGGACCTCACGCTGCTCGTGGACGACGACCCGCTCCTCTGGATCCAGTTCGCGCAGGCCTCGGAGAGCGCGCAGGACTACGAGTCGGCGGTGGCCGCCTACGAGCGCTTCCTCGAGCTGGCCCCGAACAACCCGAGCGCCGAGCAGATCCGGGAGCGCATCGAGGCCCTCGAGGTCATCGCCGGCGGGGCCGTTCCGCAGCCCGACCAGGGCGGCAGCGGCGACTCGGACGGCGAGTGAAGCGGTTAAGGTAGTCACCCGCCACTCACACGAAGGGGGCATATGAACTTCGACATCAAGACGGAGCAGGCCTCGTCCGAGACCTACGTCATCGCCCTCACGGGTGAGATCGACCTCTACACGGCGCCCGACTTCAAGCAGCAGCTGCTCGACGTGATCGGGCAGGGGGCGAAGCACGTCGTCGTCGACCTGACCGACACGACGTTCATCGACTCGACGACGCTGGGGGTCCTCGTCGGCGGGGTCAAGCGGCTGCGCCCGAACGGCGGCCAGCTGACGATCGTCTGCAGCGATCGCAACATCACGAAGATCTTCGAGATCACCGGGTTGAACAGGGTCTTCCCGATCCACCCGACTCGCTCGGAGGCGCTCGCAAGCCTCGGCGCCGTCGAAGCCCCGAGCCAGTAGGGACGTGCTCCGCCGGCTGGTCGCCCTGTCGCTCCTCCTCGGCGCGCTCGCCGTGGCTGGGTGCGGAGGCGAGGAGACGACCGGCCTCGAGGGCGCGGACACGACGAACGGCAGGGAGCTCTTCCTCGCCGGGGCGGACGGCAACCAGCCGTGCGCCTCGTGTCACGTCCTCGCCGACGCCGGCTCCGCGGGAACCGTGGGCCCCAACCTGGACACCTCGCTCGGCTTCTCCTGCAAGCAGGGCTTCGACGAGAACACGATCTACGCGGTCGTCCTCAGGCAGATCGACCTCGCCCGCGGGAACATGCCGCCCGACCTCGTCACCGGGCAGGACGCCGTGGACGTCGCCGCCTACGTGGCGAGCGTCGCGGGGAAGGACATCGAGGGCTGCGACCCGAGCGGCGACCGGGGCGCCACCACCGGCGCCACCGAGACCGGCAGCACCGAGCCCCGCTAGCCCTCCCCTAGGCGGTGGCGGCGTCGCCCGCCGCGCCTCGCCGTTCCGCCTCCAGATCGACGACGACGTGGGTGAGCGGGCAACCGTAGCGCTCGCGCGAGCGCTCGATGACGCCCTTCTCGAGCCAGTTCGACCGGCCCGGCGGGTGGGTGGAGACGACGATCTCGTCGGCGCCGAAGGTGCGGAGCGCATCGTCGATGGCCTGCACGGGGTCGGCGTCCCCGACCTCGCCGCGCGCCTCCACACCCGCCTCCGCGAGGGCGGCCAGCGACTCGTCGAGTCGCTCCTGCGCGATCGCGCGGGCGCGATCCTCGTCGGAGGCCCAGTGCCGAAGCTGCGAGTTGAGCGCCGGGCAGACGACCAACACGTCCGTCTCGCCCTGCGCCCGGCGCACGACCTCCTCGCGCAGGGCTCGGCCCGCGACGGTCTCGTTGGCCACGACGAGCAGGCGCCGGCGCCCGTCCCCTCGCCCGCGCTCCCAGACGGCCGCCTCGGGCTCCTTCGGCTCGCTCTTCACGTAGAGGGCGAGACCCACGCCGAGCACGAGGAAGACGCCGAGCGCGACCCAGCCGCCGCCGAGGATCCCGGCCACCGCGACCAGCGCGAAGAGGACGACGCACACCAGGACGAAGCTGAACGCCTCGGCTTCGGTGCGGAACGGATTGCGCATGAGCGCCCCCCTCTTGGCTTGTGACTCAGATCACGTAGACCGTGACGTACACGATGATCCACATTACGTCGACGAAGTGCCAGTAGATCCCTGGCAGCTCAACGCCGAGATGCTTTTCCGGCTCGGCCCCGTAGTGGCCACGGAGCGAGCGGATGAGCGCGTAGAGCAGGAGGTTGAGCCCGACGAAGACGTGCGCCCCGTGCAGGCCTGTGAGGCCGTAGAAGGTCGAGCCGAACGCGTTGTCGTAGGGCGCGAAGCCGAGACGTGTGTACTCGCGCGCCTGGATGAGCAGGAAGGTCAGCCCGAGAAGGAAGGTGAGCGTCAGGCCCGCGATCAGTCCGGAGCGGTTCCCCCGCTTCACCGCCTGTAGGGCCCAGTGCATGGTAAAGCTCGACGTCACGAGGATGATCGTGTTGAGGAGGGCGAGGTACACCGGCAGCTCGAAGCCCTCCGGCGGCCACCCGCCCTCGCCCCCCACGACGATCCGCGCGAAGAAGTACGCGCTGAAGAACGAGCCGAAGAGCATCACCTCGGAGGCGATGAAGAAGTAGATCCCGAGCAGCCGCGAGTCGACTCGCGAGCTCTGGTGCGCGGCGGGCGGATGGTCGTGCGTGTGCGAGACGGACGCCACCGCGAGTCCTCTAGGTGAGGGCCTCGGCCTGCTCGGCCTCGACGACGACGTGGCTGACCGGCAGCCCGGCGCCCTTCTCGATCCGCCCGACCACGTTCCGTTGCAGCCAGCCCGAGGTCGCCGCGGGGAAGGTGGAGACGACGATCTCGTCGACGCGCTCCTCGTGCACGGCGTTGAGGGCAGCGTTGACCGGATCGGGGTCGCCGAGGTGGCCGGTCGCCTCGATGCCCGCGTCGCGCAACTCGGCCAGGGCCCGCTCGAGCCGGCGCTGAACGCCGGGCTGGTCGGCGGGCGCGACGAGCGTGAACTCGGCGGGCGAGGCCTGCGCGCGCTCCTTGATCGCCGCGAGCAGCGGCCCGCCCACGATCGTCTGGTTGGCGATCACGAGGACGTGCGCGCGCTCGCGAGGCGAGGCGAGGTCGACCTCCACGTGAGAGACGGGGATCTCGCCGGCGACCTTGCGCGCGCGATCGACGAGACCCGCCCGCAGCCAGCTCGACCGCACGGCGCCGGGATGGGTGGAGATGACCACCTCGTCCACCGGCGCGTAGGTGTGGAGCGCGTCGCGGAGCGCGTCCAGCGGGTCGGGCGCGACGACCGCGCCGCGCGCGGCGATCCCGGCCTGGTGGAGGAGGTCGAGCGTCCGGCGAAGCCGCCGCTCGGCGCTCGAGCGCGTGCTCTCCTCGTAGACGACGAAGCCCGCCCGGGGCTCGTTCTGCGGAGAGACGACGGTGACGCGAATCGGGCCGGCCGCCGCCCGCTCGGCGATCGCGTCGATCAGCGTCCGCCCTGCGACGGTCTCGTTGGCGACGACGAGGACGTGCCGCGGGCGTCCGGCGGGCTCCGGCTCGTTCACGCCTCCACCTTCTCGCGCTCCGCGGCCCGGTCGCCGTTGAGGACGGCGTGGCGTGCGCCGCGGACGCCGTACTCGTAGGGGCTCCCCACCACCTGCGGGATCTCGTGGAAGTTGAAGATCGGCGGCGGCGAGGAGACCTGCCACTCGAGCGTGAGCGCCCGCCACGGGTTCGGCCCCGCGGGCGGCCCGGAGCGCCAGCTCACGATCATGTTGTAGAGAAAGACCAGGGTCGAGGCGCCGAGCCCGAACGAGGCGATCGAGATGATCATGTTCCAGTTGCCGAACTCGGGCGCGTAATCGGCCACGCGTCGCGGCATTCCCTGGAGCCCGACCCAGTGCATGGGGAAGAAGGTCACGTTGAAGCCGACGAACGTCAGCCAGAAGTGGATCCTCCCCAGGCGCTCGTCGTACATCCGGCCGGTCATCTTGGGGAACCAGTAGTAGATCCCGGCGAAGATCGTGAAGAGCGAGCCGCCGAAGAGCACGTAGTGGATGTGCGCGACGACGAAGTACGTGTCGCTCGCGTGGATGTCGACCGGCACCGAGCCGAGGTAGATCCCGGAGAGGCCGCCGATCACGAACATGGTCACGAAGCCCAGCCCGAAGAGCATGGGCGTCGTGAATCTGATCCGCCCCTCCCACAGCGTCGCCAGCCAGCTGAACACCTTGATGCCGGTCGGCACGGCGATCACGAGCGTCGTCACCATCATCGGGATCCGGATCCACGGCTGCATGCCGGAGACGAACATGTGGTGCGCCCAGACGGAGAAGCCGAGGATGAGGATCGCCATCAGCGAGAGGGCCATCAGCCGGTAGCCGAAGATCGGCTTCCGCGCGAAGACGGAGATCACCTCCGAGGCGATGCCGAATCCGGGCAGCATCATGATGTAGACCGCCGGGTGCGAGTAGAACCAGAAGATGTGCTGGTACGCGACGATGTCGCCGCCCAGCTCCGGGTTGAAGAAGTTCGTGTGCAGGACCCGGTCGAACATGATGAAGAACTGCGAGCCGGCCACGAACGGCGTCGCGAGAACGACGAGCGTCGAGGTGGCGAAGTTCGCCCACACGAGCAGCGGCATGCGCCAGAAGGACATGCCGGGCGCGCGCATGGTGATGATCGTGACCAGGAAGTTGAGCGCGGTCATGATCGAGGACGCACCCGCCCACTGGACGCCCATCTGGAACATGAGGTTCCCGTCCGGTTGCTGCACTGCCAGGGGGACGTAGTTCGTCCAACCGGCCGCGAACGCGCCCCCGTCCGGGACGAGGTAGCTCGACATCATGATCAGGCCCGCGATGGGGAGCAGCCAGAACGAGAGGGCGTTCAGCCGCGGGAACGCCATGTCCGGCGCGCCGATCATGAGCGGGATCACGTAGTTCCCGAGCCCCGCGAACGCCGGGATGATGAAGAGGAAGATCATCAGCGAGGCGTGCACGGAGAAGAGCCCGTTGAACGTGTTCGTGTCCACGTACTGCATGCCGGGCCGCGCGAGCTCCGCGCGCATGAACATCGCCATCAACCCGGCCGCGCCGAAGAAGAAGATCGTCGTGACCAGGTACTGGATCCCGATGACCTTGTGGTCGGTGTTGACGCGGAAGTAGTCCTTCCAGCTCCGGGCGCCGTGCCCGGAGTGGTCCTCGGGCCGCGTCGGCCGGCCGGAGATCCAGTAAGCCCAGTAGTCGAAGCCGCCCAGGCCGGCGAGGAACGCGAGCGGGATGACGATCGTCCACGCCACGATCAGGACCGGAACCTCCCAGAGCGGATCGAAGCCCATCGCCGCCCGGGCGCCGATCACGAGCAGCGTCGAGAGGCCGAAGCCCAGAGCCATCGCCCAGATGACCCGCAGCCAGCCGGCGCCGGTCAGGCGGCGAAGCCCGCGCCGCGGCGGCGGCTGGTGCGCCGGATGGTGCTCGGCCTCGTGGTGGACCTCGACCGCCACTTAGTGCACTACCCCCCTCCCGTCGCCTCGAGCAGGAACTCGACGAGGCCGTCGATCTGCTCGTCCGTGAACAGCTCTCCGTAGTTCCCCGGCATCACGTCAGGCTGGAAGCCCTCCGCGATCGTAGCGTTGGGATCGACGATCGACTCCCGCACGAAGTCCTCGTCGGCCCCCTCGAGCGCCTCGTCCAGGTCGGGCCCGACCTGGCCCTGGCTGCCCGCCTCGGCCAGAGCATGACAGCTCGCGCACTGCGCCGTGAAGAGCGCCTCGCCCTGGACGGAGCCGCCCTCGGCCGCGAGCCGGCGCTGCTCCTCCACCCAGGCGGAGAAGTCAGCCGCCGAGAGCACGCGCGCCTGGCTCCGCATGACCGCGTGGCCGAGCCCGCAGAGCTCGGTGCAGATGACCTCGAAGGTGCCGATCTTCGTCGGCTCGACGACGGTCCGCGTCGTCACGCCCCGGACGGCATCCTGCTTCATGCGCCACTCGGGCACCCAGAACGAGTGGATCACGTCCTTCGACGTGATCAGGAACTCGACAGCCTCGTCCACGGGAAGCACGAGCTCGCCGGAGACGAGCGGGTCGCCGTTCTCGAGCTCGACGTCCGGGTACGTGAACGTCCAGGCGAACTGCTCGCCCGTCACCTCGACCGTCCGATGGTCGTCGGGCAAATCCTCCGCCTGGGCGAGCGCGACGCCCGAGTAGACGGCGATGAACGTCACCAGCACGGTCGGGATCAGCGTCCAGACGATCTCGAGGCCGGTGTGCCCATGGATCGGCGAGCCGTCGTCCAGGTCGTCGGGCCGGGCACGGAACTTCCAGACGGCGTAGACGGCGACGCCGGCCACGAGCGCGAAGATCACCACGCAGATGACCGTGACGACCCAGTAGACCGTGTCGATGATCCCGGCCTGCTCCGAGGCGGCGTCCGGCAGCCACGGGATGAAGAGCGCCACGGCGGCGAGGGCCAGGCCCACCGCCACCCCGACCAGCGACATCTGGATGATCGAGCGCTTCCGCACGTGAGAAACAGGGTCTCGCGGCCCGGCGGGACCCTAACGCAAGCGTATCCCGGCCCGGGGGTCGAGCGTTAGCCCATCGAACCCCGAAAGAGGGAGCAACAAAGCATGGGCATCGGCGCAAGCATCTTCCTCGTCGCGGTCGGCGCGATTCTCGCCTTCGCCGTGACTGCAGAGGTCAGCGGAGTGGACATCTCGACGGTCGGCTGGATTCTGATGATCGTCGGCATCGTCGGCTTCCTCCTCTCGCTGCTCTTCTGGTCGACCTGGGGCGGCTTCGGCGGCAGCTACCGCCGCGACACGGTGATCCGCCAGGACCCGTACGACCGCCCGCCTCCGTACTAGAACTTCAGCTCCTCCTCCTCCACCCGAGAAGGGGCGGCACGCGCCGCCCCTTCTCGTTGGCACGGGCGCCCACAGACAGGCGCTCTAGGCTCCGCGCGTGGACATCGGGTTCGCCGAAGCGCTCCTGATCCTGGGGCTCCTCCTCGCGCTCGCCGCCGCCCTCTCGGGCTGGCTGCACGGCACCGTGCTCTCGATCTCGGTGCTCTCCGTCGGGGCCGGAGTCGTTCTGGCCGCCCTTGGCGTGGTGGAGGCCGATCCGGGCGCCCTGACGGTGGTCCTGCTCGTCGAGCTGGCGCTCATCCTCACGCTCTTCTCAGACGGGCTGTTCGTCGAGTCCGAGCTCCTGCGGCGGCACTGGGGGCCGCCGGCCCGCGCGCTCGTGGTCGCCATGCCGCTGACGCTCGTCCTGCTCGCCCTGGCGGCAAAGCTTCTCTTTCCCGAGCTCGGCTGGGCGCAGGCGTTCCTGCTCGGCGCCGTTCTGTCCCCGACCGACCCGGTCGTCACCTCCGCGGTCGTGACGGCGAAGCGCGTGCCGCGGGTGATCCGCCACACGCTGAACCTGGAGTCGGGCCTGAACGACGGGCTGGCGCTGCCGTTCGTCCTCTTCTTCCTCGTGCTCGCCGTCGCCGAGGAGAACCCCGCCGCCGAGGCGGCCGAGCTCGGCGCCGAGGCGGTGGTCGGCGCGCTGATCGGCGTCGGCCTCGCAGTGGTCGCTGGCCGGCTGCTCCCGCACGTGCCCGGAGGGGGCATGGCGCACGCCTACGAAGGCGCCTATGCCCTCGGCGTCGGGCTGGCGGCGTTCGGCCTCGCGGACGTCACGTACGGGAACGGCCTGATCGCCGCCTTCGTCTGCGGCATCGCCCTGGCTGCGACGCGGCACGAGCTGCCGGACGTGTTCCGGGACTTCACGGAGAGCGTGAGCGCCGTCTTCCAGGTGGCCACGTTCTTCGTCTTCGGCGCGCTCGTCGTGGCGACCGCGTGGGAGGGCTCGACCTGGCGGCTGCTCGTCTACATCGCCTTTGCGCTCCTCGTCGCGCGGCCCGCGGCGGTACTGCTCTCCTTCGTGGGCGTGGACATGCCCCGGCCCGAGAAGCTGTTCATCGCCTGGTTCGGGCCCAAAGGCGTCGCCTCGATGCTCTTCGCGCTCTTCGTCCTCAACTCGACGGCGGATGACCGGACGCTCGTCTTCGACGTCGCCGCCTTTGTCATCCTCGCCTCGATCCTCGCGCACGGGCTCACCGACACGGTCGGCGCACGCTGGGTCGAGCGCCGCCTGCAGAGCGACAATCCGCCTGGGGACACGGAGGCGCCGCGCGCCCCCTGAGAGGCGCGCGGCGCGTGAGGAGAGTTCCTGTCCTGGTCCTAGAGGATGAGGATCAGGATGATGATGATCAGGATGACTGCGAGAAGACCTCCGCCGATGTACATGCTCTTCCTCCTAGTCGGTTCGGCGGCTTAACGGCGCTCCCCCGAAAACGGTTGCGGGCTCCGACGCCCGGCCGTTACTCGTGTAGCAGCCGGCCCTCCATCCCGCCGGCCACGAGCACGACCTGGCCGGTCACGTGCCCGGAGAGCTCGTCGGAGGAGAGAACGACGATCTGGCGGGCGATGTCCTCGGGCTCGGCCACCTTTCTCAGCGCCATCGTCCGCGTCGCCCTGTCGACGAGCGCGGGGTCGTCGAGCGTCGTCCTGGTCATCGGCGAGAGCGTCCAGCCGGGGCAGACGGCGTTCACGCGGCCACGTGGGGCGACGCGGACGATCTCGTTCTTGAGACTGAGCAGTAGGCCGCGCACGATCGCCGACTTCGCCGAGGCGTAGTCGGCGTGGCCGGCCTCGCCGAAGATGCCGGCGGTCGAGCCGACCAGGACGAGGCTGCCCGCGCCCGCCCGCTCGACCTCGCGCAGGAAGCCGCGCGCCGTGAGGAAGGTGGCAGTCAGGTTCGCAGCGAGAGTCTCCTGCCAGCGGTCGAGCGTGAGCCGCCAGAGGGGCACGTCCTCCTCGGGCCAGACTCCCGCAACCGCCGCGCACGCGTCGAGACCGCCGAGAGCCGAGCCGGCCTCGGCGAAGAGCCGCTCCGCCTCCTCCTCGCGCCTCAGATCGGCCTGGAGGAGGACGGAGCCGGGACAGTCGGCCGCAACCGCCTCCGCCCGCTCGCGCCCGCCGTGGTAGTGGACGGCGACGCGGCAGCCCTCGGCGGCGAAGGCGCGCGCGCAGGCAGCGCCGATGCCCCCCGAGGCGCCGGTGACGAGCACTCGCTTGCCGGAAAGACCCGTCTCCATGATCGTGCAGGGCGGATGTTCGCACGTCGGAAGCTCGGTCTCGACCCGGCGCTCGAGCGGCGCGGCGCCCGGGCGACCTGGATCGCCTGGGCCCGTGCGGCCGCCGTGCCGCTTGTCGTGCTCGAGGTGGCGATCGAGCGCGGCAACTACCCGCCCGGCGACGAGCGCCTCGCCTGGCTGCTCGCGGCCGCGTTCGCCGCGGGAACCGGGGCCCTGCTCCTCTCCCGCCGCCGGGCCTGGACGGCGCCGGCCGGGCTAGTCCTCGACGTGCTCGTCGCCTCGGCCTTCGTCGCGCTCTACTCCTTCGAGGCCGGGACGACCGCGAGACACGTGCTCCTCCTGCCCGTGGTCGAGGGCGCGTTCCTCTACGGCCTCCGCGCCGGCGTCCTGCTGCCGCTCGTCTCGCTGCCCGCCCTGGCCTTCTTCGAGTGGCGGCAGGCCGAGCGGCTCGATTTCCACCCCTTCGACGTCGGGCACGTGCTCGGGCCGGCGGGCATCCAACTCCTAGTCGGGATCGCCGTGGGCGCGCTCGTCACACGGCTCGAACGTCGCGACGTTTGACCCGGGACGCGTCGGGTAGGCGTGTGCTGATGAACGTCGTCGCCAGATTCCTCGTCCTGCTCCTCGCGCTCGCCGCGCTGGCCGCGTGCGGCGGCTCGGACGGAGACGTCAGCCGGGACGAGTTCGAAAGCGAGGTCGGGGAGGCCCGGGAAGAGGTGCAGTCGGAGCTCGAGAGCCTGCGCGAGTCCGAGTCGGCCGACGACCTCGAGCAGCGCGCCGACGAGGCGGCGGGCGCGATTCGCGAGCAGGCCGACGAGCTCGCCGAGCTCGAGCCCCCCGAGGAAGTCCGCGAGGCCCAGGATCGCGTCGTGACCGCCTTCCGCGAGCTCGCGGACACGCTCGAGCAGGGCGCCGAGGACATCCGGGAAGACGAGCTCGAGCAGTTCCGCGACCAGCTCGAGCAGCTCGAGAGCGAGGACCTCGAGCGGATCGTCGACCAGCTCCTCGACGGAAACTAGGCTTCGGTCGCGCGAGCGGCGCGCCTGCTCCGGACGCGCGGGAAGCGGCCCGGCCAGGCGCTCGACGGGCCTGCCAGCGCCAGCACCGCGGGCACGAGCCAGGTCCGCACGAGGAAGGCCTCGACGAGGACGCCGACCAGCATCGCGAACGCGAACTCCCGGAAGGCACCGAGCGGGACGAGGGCGAGGAGGCCGAAGCTGAGCGCGAGCGCGAGGCCGGCCACGTTGATCGCCCGAGCGGCACCCGGAACGGCGACGGCGATCGCCGCGCGGTAGGGCCTGCGCCGGGTCTCCTGCCAGATTCGGCCGACCAGGAACACGTTGTAGTCGGAGCCCAGCGAGACCAGGAGCACGGCGGCCATGAACGGCACGTAGTAGGTGACCTGCTCCTGGCCGAGGGCGTCCTGGAACACGAGCGCGGTCAGCCCGAGGGCGGCCGCGAGCGCGAGGACGCTCGTGGCGAGGAGGTAGAGGGGCGCGAGGAGGGAGCGGAGGAAGACGATGAGCAGGAGGACGTTCACCGCCAGCGCCGCCACGGCGATGCGCGCCAGATCCTCGAGGATGACGGCGATCGTCTCGTCCGCGAGCGCGGTGTTTCCGGCGAACGCGACCCTGGTCGGCGCGAGGCCCGCCCGCTCGAGGAGGTCCGGAACCCGCTCTCGCAGCGCTTCGAGGTCCGCGCGGGCCTCCGGACCGAGCGGATCGCTGTCGAGGAAGACGACGAAGCGCGCTGCAGCGCCGGTCGCGGAGACGGCCACGCCGCGCGGCACCGAGGTCGGCAACGTGCCGGGGCCGATCACGCCGGCGACGCCCGGCTCGCGCTCCAGCAGCCGCTGGAAGGCGGTGAGCTCCTGCCGCAGCCGCCCCACGCCAGCCTGCTCGACGAGGACGAGCGTGGGCGAGAGCACCCCCGGCGCGAACCCCTCGGTTGCCGCATCGGCCGCCTCAGCGGGCTCCGACCCGGCCGGCAGGCTCGAGATCGGGTCGACGCCGAGCTGGAGATCGCGCGCAGGGCGCGCGGCGAGCACGAGCCCGGCAGCGATGAGCAGGACGACGAGCGCGGAGAGGACGCGGGAGCCCGCCAGCCGGGCCACGAACGGCCTGCGCCCATCGCCTCCGGCCTCGCTTCGCCGGGGCACGGGCCGCCGCGGCCAGAACGCCGTCCCGCCGAGGATGGCGAGCACGGCGGGGACGAACGTCGCCGAGACGGCGAGCCCCACCAGGACGGCGAAGGCGAGGCCGGGGCCGAAGACGCGGAAGAACTCGAGCTGGGCGGCGAGGAGCGAGGCCGTCCCGGCGGCGACGATCAGCCCGGCGGTGAGCACGATGGGCGTCACCTGGCCGCTTGCCCGGCGAGCCGCCTCCAACCGCCCGTCGCCCTGCTCGAGCCGGTGCTGCACGCCTGAGAGGTAGAAGATCGAGTAGTCGGTGACGATGCCGAGCAGGAGCACGAGCACGATCGGCTCGAGCTCGCTCGCGACCGCGATCCCGAGCCTGCGCCCCACGGCCGCGAGAATCCCGAGCGAGACGACGAACGAGATCCCGACCGCCACGAGTGTGAGGAGCGGCGCGGCGAGGGATCTGAACGTGAGCCCGATGACGAGCAGGATCAGCAGCACGGTTGCCGCCTCGACGAGCGGGATCGCCTCGCGGATGAGATGACCCTGCTCGACGCGCGCGGGAACGACGCCCGTCACCCCCACCAGGCCGTCCTCGGGCTGCCAACCGCGCGCCGGGCGGTCCGTGAACCAGTGCGCGAGCCGGTCACGGGCCTGCAGGCCGAGCCCGGGCTCGAAGTAGAGGTAGGTGACGGCCGTCGTGCCAGCCTCGCGCGAGCCGGGCACGGCGCCGCGCGTGTTCGTCAGCGGGATCGCGAACGGGACCGAGAGCAGATCTCCGTACTCCCGCTGCGCGATCGCGATCGCGCGCTCTACGACCCGCGCCTGGGCGGCCGGAGAGAGGCCGTCGGGATCGCGCTGGACGACCATCGTGTTGGAGAGGACCGGGAAGCGGAACAGCTCGGCCGAGCGCTGCTGCGCCCGGTACGCCGGCGCATCGCTCGGCACGAGGCTGCCGAGCGCGTCGCCGCGCGCCTCCTCGAGGCGGGGGAGCCACACGACCGACGCGGCGGCGGCGGCGATCCAGCCGAGGACGACGAGGAAGCGGAGGCGGACGACGGTGCGCGCCAGGCGCGAGGAGCCCGAGGGCTCCGGGCTAATGCTCACCGGCCGGTTGCGACCCGGCCGTCAGTCCGCGGAAGGACGAGGGGCACGCGGCTGGGATACCCGCCTCAGGAGCGGGCCACACGCCGGTGGCGACCGAGCGGGCTCCCCGCGGCGGCTCAGCCCACGGGAATCGGGCAGACGACCGCGGGCGGAGCCGTCGCGGGGGCCGCTCGGGCTACCTGCGCCACTCGGGACCGTGCAGTCGCTCGTCCAGGCGCGAGTCCGCGCCGAAGGCGAGCGCGAGCGGTCCCACCAGCAGGAAGAAGATCAACAGAACGAGTTCCATGACTCCACTATCGGCGCGATCTTCGATAAGCACAATTCCAGTTATGATTGGAGTCGATCATGCGAGCTGATGGATGGTTGGGCGTCGAACTGCGGCATCTCGCGGCTCTCCAGGCCGTGGCCGAGGAGGGCTCCTTCGGGCGGGCGGCCGAGCGCCTCGGCTACACGCAATCCGCAGTCAGCCAGCAGATCCAGGCGCTCGAGCGCATCGTCGGCCAGCGGCTCGTGGAGCGCCCCGGCGGCCCTCGGCGCGTGTCGTTGACCGAGGCGGGCGAGCTGCTCCTCCGGCACGCGGCCGGGATCGTCGCTCACCTGCAGGCGGCCCAGGCGGACATGGCCGCGTTCGCCGAGGGTTCGGCCGGGACGCTGCGCGTCGGCACGTACCAGAGCGTTGGCGCGCGCGTGCTCCCGCGCCTCCTGCGGGCGTTCTCGGACGCCTGGCCGAACGTCGCCGTCCAGCTGACGGAGTCCGCGGACGACGGCGGCCTGCTCGGGCTCGTGGAGCGCGGCGAGCTGGACTTCAGCTTCGCCATGCTTCCGGTCGAGGAGGGGCCGTTCGAGACCGTGGAGCTGATGCGCGATCCGCACGTGCTCGTCGTGCCGGCCGACTCGCCCTTCGTCGGCCGGGCCAAGCCGCCCTCCCTGCGCGAGGTGGCCGGCATGCCGCTGATC
This sequence comes from Gaiellaceae bacterium, assembly GCA_050697735.1. GTDB lineage: Bacteria > Actinomycetota > Thermoleophilia > Gaiellales > Gaiellaceae > JAIBJN01. The sequence goes on from JBOHAM010000025.1 coordinate 14,698, forward strand.
GGCAACCGCCAGTGCCGGAGCATCCACCACGTCGAGACGCGCTTCCGCGACGCCGGGCTCGAGCCCCGCATCGTCTTTCGCTCCGACGACAACGGCACGATCCAGGGCCTCGTCGCCGCCGGCGTGGGCGCGGCGCTCGTCCCGCTCCTCACCGTCGACACAGGCCACGAGGACACCGTCGTGCTCGGGCTCGCCGACGTCCCGCCGCGCCGCATCGGCATCGCCTGGCATAGCGACCGCTACCGCTCGCCGGCCGCGCGCGCCTTCGTCGAGCTCGCGCGGGAGGTCTGCGCCCAGGTCGAAGCCGAGCAGGCGGGCGAGACCGCCGCCGCGGCCTGAGCCTCGCCGCAACGGCGGCCGGCGGAGGTTTGAGGACTCCGATCGGCGCGCAGGATTCGCTTGCATGGCGATCCCCGTCGGACGGCCACGCATCGAGCTCCCCACAGAGCGGCTGCCGCTCTACGGCGCTCGCACGGCGGCGTTCGCCGGGTACGTGGCGGCGCTCTCCGCCGCCGTCCTGCTCGTCGGCCAGGCGCTGGACGGCTCGAGCGCGACCGCCGTCCCGTCGGAGCCGGCACCGGCACGGCACGTCGAGGCGCGCGCAGGGGACTCGCTCGCGGTCCTCGCCGCGCAGGAGGGCGTGAGCCTCTCGCGCCTGCTCGCCCTCAACCCCGACCTCGGCCTCCTGGGGCCCGAGCCGGGCCAGTCCGTCCGAGTCCGCTAGTCCTCCTACTAGGGCCCTCGGAGCGACTCGGCGATCGCGACCGCGCGCTCGCGCTCGATCTCGCCCTCGATCCGGACGAGCAGGGCGCCGTGCTCGACGAGCAGCGTGTTCCCGGCCAGCCGCCCCTGCTCCTCGACGAGGGAGCCGTCCGGATTCCGGAAGTAGACGAAGTGCGGGCCGCCCTCCAGCCAGAGCGCGGGGTTGCCGTCGACGGTCAGCGTCTCGACCGTGGTTCCCATCTCGGCGAGCTTGTCGATGTACCCGGGGTAGAGGTCGCCGCGGAACTCCGTGACGAGGAGGCCGACGCCCGAGTACGCGGAGCGCGGCACACCCTGCCCGGGCTCGTAGACGAGCGACACCTTCCCGCTCGGGGGATGGGGCGAGTAGTACGCGGCGTCCGGGGCGCCGAGCGCCTCCGGGACGAGGAGCGACTCCCACTCCGTCTGCACGACGCCGTCTCGGATCGGCAGGGGCATGCCGAGCACAAGCCGGGTCGCCGCCGGCTCGGGGAGCGTCTCCACGCGCTGCACCGACGCCCCCTGCAGGCCGAAGAAGTCGAGGATCGCCGAGCGCGCGGCGGGCACGGCCATGGCGGCGGCGGCGGCGAGGACGAGCGCCGCGAAGGCGAGGACGAGTGGCCGCCGGGCCACGGAGGGTCGGCGGGGCGATGCCTCCGAGATGCGGGCGAGCACGGCGGCGGCCACGTCGGGGGAAGCCGGGAAGGCCAACCCGTCGTGGAGCGCCGCGAGCTCGCGTTCCAGCGGGGTCATACCTCTACCCCCAGCCGCTCGCGCAGCCGGTCGAGGGCCCGCGACGTCCGGGACTTCACCGTTCCGCGCCGCCAGCCCAGCACTGCGGCGGTCTCCTCCTCGGAGAGCCCGAGGAAGTACCGGCTGGCGATCGCCAGGCGGTCGTCCTCGCGCAGCTCGTTCACCGCGGCGAGCAGCTCTTCCCGGCGCTCCGCGTCGAGGAGGGCCGCCTCGGGGGACGGGACCGCGCCCCCCGAGAGCGGATCTTCGGCCGCGCGGAGCGCCAGGCGCTCGCGCCTGCCGGCCGACCTGCGGCGGTTCCGCGCCTCGTTCGCGACGATCGCCAGGAGCCAGGGGCGGAACGGCTCGCCGGCCCGGAAACGGCCCAGGGCGCGGTAGGCCTTCACGAAGCCTTCCTGGACGGCGTCCTCGGCGTCGGCCGCCGAGCCCGTGATCAGGTACGCGGTGCGAAACGCGATCGTCTGGTGCTCCTGGATGAGTGCGCCGTAGGCACGTGTGTCGCCCTGCTTCGCCTGTGCGACCAGGTCGCCGTCTGCCAGTGGCCGGTCCCCCACTGCGCCTCTTCTACACCGC
>JBOHAM010000026.1:0-15254 GCA_050697735.1 Gaiellaceae bacterium
GTCTTCGCCGCGCCGCGCTGGCTCCGCGACCTCGGGCTCGCGTCGTGGCTCCTCGTCGGGGTTGCCGCGCTCCTGGTCGGGATCATGTTCCTCCTCGGAACGACCGCGGCGATCACCCAGCCGGTGCTCGCCGCGTTCGTCGTGGCCACCGTCGCCTCGCCACTCGTCACCTGGCTGAAGCGGCACGGGGTGCCGAGAGCGGCCGGCGCGGCGCTGGTGCTGCTGGCCCTGATCGCGCTCGCCGTCCTCGTGCTCGTCCTGGTGATCGGCGGGATCACGTCCCAGGTCGACGAGATCGGGACGCATTCCGCCGCCGCCGTGGAGAAGGTCGAGGGCTGGCTGACGGACGCGGGCGTGGACTCCTCGGGAGCGTCGAGCGCCAGCGAGAGCGTCAAGTCGAGCGTCCCGGACTCCCTGGGCACACTGCTCGGCGGCATCCTCGGCGGCATCGCGACCATCACGGGGGCCGTTCTCGGCATCTCGTTCGCCGCGCTGAGCCTCTTCTTCTTCCTCAAAGACGGGCCTTCGATGCGGGCCTGGGTCGACCGCCACATGGGCGTCGAGGAGCCGGTCGCCCGCACGGTCACCGGCAACGTGATCCTCTCGCTCCGACGCTACTTCGGCGGCGTGACGATCGTCGCCGCCTTCAACGCCGTGGTGGTCGGCCTCGGAGCCCTGGCGCTCGGAGTCCCGCTCCCCGCGACGATCGCGCTGGTCAGCTTCGTCACCGCCTATGTCCCGTACATCGGCGCGGCGGTCGCCGGCGCCTTCGCGGTCGTGCTCGCGCTGGGCTCGGAAGGCACGACCGACGCGATCATCATGCTCGTCATCGTCCTCCTCGCGAACGGCCTACTCCAGAACATCCTCCAGCCGATCGCCTTCGGGGCCACGCTCGGCCTGAACCCGCTCGTCGTCCTCATCGTCACCGTCGGGGCCGGGGCGCTCTTCGGCATGGTCGGCCTCGTCCTCGCCGCGCCCCTCACGTCCGCCGCAGTGCACATCAGCGCCGACCTCGCCAGAGCCCGGGCCGCGGCGGCCCGTGCCGCCGAGCCGCCGGTCGAGGCGGAGCCGGCGCCCGGCTGAGCTCCATGACGACCCAAGCCGCCGCTCCCGCGGAGAAGCCCGCTCGCCTCCTCCCCTTCAACGACCCGTCGCGACGCCGGCGACTTGTCAAGGTCGGCATCTGGCTCCTCGGAGTCATCGTCGTCCTCGTCCTCCTCAATCTCGCCGGAGTCGACGTCATCGAGTGGCTGAGGGATCTCTGGCGGCAGATCAAGGACGTCCCCGCGGGTTACATCGTCGCCGCGCTCGCCGCCCAGACCGGTCAGACGGTTCTCGCCGGGGTCTCGTACTACGGCATCCTCAACGCCGCCTATCCAGGTGAGGTCACGCTCAAGCCGATCGTCACCGCCTACGCGGTCGGCGTGGCCATGAACAACTTCCTGCCGGCGAACATCGGCACGTTCGTGACGCTGCTCATGTTCGTGGCGATCATCCCGGCGTGCACGTTCGCCGGCGCGCTCGCCGCCTATCTCGTGCAGAAGATCTTCTTCACGGTGGCCGGAACCTTCGTCTACCTCTACCTCTTCCTCTCCGTGCCGGGCTCGTTCGACGAGAACCTCGGAAACATCTCCGACAATCCCGTCGTCACGATCGCCATCGTGGCCGGCGGGGCGTTCCTGATCGTCCTGCTCGGCCGGATCTTCTGGCGCCAGGTGAAGAAGCTCTGGGCACAGGCGAAGAAGGGCGGCGTGATCCTCTCGCAGCCGCGGAGGTATCTCGCCCACGTCTTCCTGCCCTCGCTCCTGTCGTGGCTCTGCAAGCTCGCCGTGATCGGCATCTTCCTCGCCGCCTTCGCCATCCCCGTCACCTTCGAGTCGATCATGTGGGTGACCGGGTCCGGGTCGCTCGCGAACGTCGTCTCCTTCACGCCCGGCGCGGTCGGCATCACACAGGCGACGAACGCGCTGGCGCTCGACAGCTGCTGCGGCGTGCCGCAGGCCACGGCCGTCGACTACTCCACGGCGCAGCAGCTGATCACGACCGCCTGGAACGTCCTCTTCGCCCTCGTCCTCGTCGTCTGGGTCTTCGGCTGGAGTGGCGGCAGGATGCTCGTCGAGCAGTCGTACGACGACGCCAAGGTGAAGGTCGCCGAGCAGAAGGAGCAGCGCGCGGCCAAGCGCGAGGCCAAGCGGGCCGAGCGCAAGGAAACCGGGAGCAGCATGCTCGACCGGTTCCGCGGGCGCGACGAGGAGGACTAGGCGTGGCGGACGGCAGCTCTCCGGCGCGTTTCGGCGAGCCTCTGACCTGGCAGCCCGAGCGGCCGCACCTGCGCCTCGGCCGACTCCTGGTCTCCTGGATCGTCTCGGCGCTGGCGCTCCTGGCCGCGGCCGCGATCATGCCGGGCGCCTCCGTCGAGGGGTTCTGGGGCGCCTTGCTCGTCACGGCCGTCGTCGCCGTGCTCAACGCGGTGCTGCCGCCGCTCATCGCAGCGCTCCACCTGCCGTTCACGCTCGTGCTCGGCTTCCTGCTCGTCCTCTTTGCGAACGCCGCGATGGTACTGATCGCGGACGAGCTCACCGACGGCGCCATCCAGGTCGATTCGTTCTGGTCGGCCCTGCTGGTGGCGCTCCTGGCCGCCGCGGTCAGCGTCGTCATCCAGGTGATCATCGGGGCAAACGACGACGACACGTACACGCTCAGGGTGATCCAGCGTCTCGCCCGTCGCTCCGGAGAACGAGTCGGGACCGACGTGCCCGGCATCGTCTTCCTGGAGATCGACGGGCTCGCGAGGCCGGTGCTCCAGCGCGCGATGCGCGACGGCAACGTGCCAACCATGGCCCGCTGGCTCGCCGAGGGCACTCACCGCCTCGCCGAGTGGGAGACGGATCTCTCCTCGCAGACCGGGGCCAGCCAGGCGGGCATCCTCCTCGGCTCGAACGAGGACATCTCGGCCTTCCGCTGGGTGGAGAAGGAGACCGGCACGCTGATGACGTGCTCCGCGCCCGCGGACTGCGAGGAGATCGAGCGCCGGCGCTCGACGGGGATCGGCCTGCTCAGGGACGGCGGAGCCAGCCGCGGAAACCTCCTCTCCGGTGAGGCCGACCACCTCATCCTGACGGTCAGCAGGCTCGAGGTCGAGAAGAAGGCGAACCCCGGCTACCGAGCGTTCCTAGCGAACGGGTTCAACGTCACGCGCGCCCTCGTCCTCCTCGTCTGGGAGATCCTGCTCGAGATCACCGCCTCGGCCCGCCAGCGCCGCCGCGACGTTCAGCCGCGCGGCCACCGCGGCGGGCTCTACCCCATCATGCGCGCGGCGATGTGCGTCGTCGTCCGCGACCTGATCGTCTACGGCGTGCTCACGGACATGATGAAGGGGCGCCCTGCGGTCTACGCGACCTTCTCGAGCTACGACGAGGTCGCCCACCACTCAGGCCTCGAGCGCGCCGACACGCTCGAGGCCCTGCGCAAGCTCGACGAGCAGTTCGGTCGCATCGACAGGGCCCGCCGCTACGCGCCCCGGCCGTACGAGATCGTCGTCCTCTCCGACCACGGGCAGACGCAGGGAGCGACCTTCAAGCAGCGCAACGGCTACGGCCTCGACGACCTCGTCGAGCGCTCGCTCTCGGCGGGGACGGTGACCGAGGTCGCCGGCGGCGACGAGCAGGATGCGATGGTGGGCCACGCCCTGGGCGAGGCCACCGGGCATACGCCGAAGAAGAAGCGCTCCAAGAAGGACGTGAGCGGCGAGACTGCGGTCGTCCTCGGGTCCGGCAACCTTGGCCTCGTCTACGTGATGGAGGAACCTCGGCGGCTCACGCTCGAGGAGCTCGACGCCCGCCATCCCGAGCTCGTCCCGGCGCTCCGCACACATCCTCACGTCGGCTGGGTCCTCGTCCGCTCGGAGCGAGACGGGCCCGTCGCGCTCGGCGCCCGCGGCGCGCACTACCTCGCGGACGGGCGCGTGGAGGGCGAAGACCCGCTCGCTCCCTTCTCGCCGCATGCGCCGCGCCACCTCCTGCGCACGGACGGGTTCCCGCACGTGGCGGACATCATGGTCGGCAGCTTCTACGACCCGGAGCTCGACGAGGGTTGCGCCTTCGAGGAGCTCATCTCCTTCCACGGCGGCCTCGGCGGGCTGCAAACGCGGGCGTTCATCCTCCATCCCGTCGGCCTGTCCCTCCCGGACGGACCGATCCTGGGCGCGGCCGCCGTCCACGAGATCCTGCTCGGCTGGCGCGAGCGCCTGAACGGGGGAGCTACTCGACGAGAGTGATGACCCGGACGCCGAAGTCCGGCACGGTGCCGGTCTCGTCGGCGAGCCCTTGCCAGATCACCTGGGTGAAGTATCCCCGGATCGTGCCGCTGCTCCCGCCCGCGTTGAACGACGTCGGGACGAAGCCCACCCAGGCGATGATGTCGTACTCGGCCCCAGACCCTCCACCGGTGATCGAGCGGTAGACGGGGAAAAGCAGCTCCGTGCCGAGCCGGTTGTCGAGGGCATTCTTGATGTGCTGCGAGTTGAAGTTGGCGGAAGGCGCGGAGTTGTAGATGCCGAGGGGCAGCGCGTCCTGGTAGCCGTCGCGGATCCAGCCGGCCAGCGTTGCGGAGCCGATGTTGCCCCCGTCCTGCTGGCTGTCGAGGTTGATGAGGCCGAAGGCGCCGGCCGCGTCGCTGCCGCCGGGGTTGTGCAGGTTGATCAACGCGACCTGCGTCGGGTCGCCGAAGCAGGCGCATTGCAGCATCGGGTGCTGCTCGTTGACGGCGATCGGCGCGACGTAGCGGGCGCTGGAGGGGACGCCCGCTCGCGCGGTGGCGCGAGCGTTCACCTCCACCGAATCGACTCCGAACAGCTTGGTGAAGAACGCCGGTGCCGGGCGGGCCACCGTCACCGTGATGAGATCGTTCGGCAGCACCCTGCTCCCGAACGAGATCGCAATCTCGCCGCCGCCGTTCTTCGCTGCGTATTCGTCGGCGAGGATCCTTGCGTCACCTGTGCTGGCCTGCAGGGCCTGAGCGCCGGCGAGCGCGGCGGCGTCAGCAGTCGCCTGGGCGGCCCGATCCTGCCGATACCAGGAGCCCGCGTCGAGCACGAGACCCGCTACGCCCAGGCACATCACGAGGAACATCATCGTGAGCACGATGACCTGGCCGCTCTCCGACTTGCGGCCACCGGTGGGGATGACTGCGGCTAGCGGGTTACGCGCGGGCTTCATGCGGCGGCTCCATGCTGGTCGTACGGAAGGTCACTCCTGACAGCACGGACGCTTCGTGCGGTCGAAACGTGCGGCTCAGGCCGAAAGATCACTCGGTCGAGGGAGTCCAGACGGACCTCCCGAAGATGAGCCTGAGGTGCCCCTCAGGGCCGATCGGAGGCCCGCGGGGGCTTGCGGGCCTCCGATCGTGGCGCCGCGGGCTAGTCGCCGCCGTTGTTGTGGCCGCCCGAGTTGCCCGGATCGCAGTCGTCGGCCGGAGTCGTCTCGCTGCCGTTTCCGTTCCCGGAGTTGCACTTGGCGCCGCCACCGCCGCCCGTGCCGCCGGCGAAAGCCGCCGGGGCGAGACCGAGCGCGATGACGAAGAACGTCGCCATCAGCTTGCGAAGCATCGTCCCTCCTTGCTGCTCGACAATTGACCTCTCAGCCGCCTCCAGACGGGCGGCTGGCTGGCACATCGATGGGCCTGTCGCTACTCCCTCCTTTCACTCCCCCACTCAGACCGCAGGCCCGTAGGCGATGACGCGCGGAGCTCCTCGGCCCTTGATCTGGAGATCGACCCAGGTGGCGTTGTTCGCCTCGTTCGCCTCGACGAAGTAGCCAGGCGCGTCGGCGGTCACGCGGAGGCGATACCGGCCGGCACCTAGACCCGTGATGTCGACGTACTGGTTGGGGAGGCGCCAGGAGTACTCGTCCCCCCAGCCCACCGAGATACCCATCGTCACACCGAGGCTCGAGGCGTTGCCGCATCCCGGGTAGGCCGCTGCTGCCGGCGCCCCGGGGAGCGCGAGCCGGTAGGCAACGTTGTCGAAGAAGCAAAAGCCGACCTTCGCACCCGTCCCGACCTTCACGCCGTTGTCGAGCCGGATCAGCTCGAAGCTCTCGAGATCACGAACGTGCCAGTGGTCGTGTCCGTCACCGGCGAAGAACATCCGCGCGCCGGTCGCGACCTCGCGAAAGCCGCCCGTGCTGTCGTAGATCCTCTGGGACGTCGCCATCTCGGCCTCGCTCAGGCCAGCCCGCGTCCCGCGAACCTCGAACGGGCCGGAGCCGACGTTGACAATCACCGTCGTGAAGCGCAGCAGCCGCCGTCCGTCGGCGGTTTTCTCCGCCTTCAGGTCTGTCAGCCGCGCCATCCCGAGATCGGGCAGACGATCCGCGGCCCGGGCGAGCCCCGGCGCCGCAAGCGCTGCGAGCGAACAGAGAACGACCATCGCGACCCTCGTACCGCAGCTCCCCATCGTCCCCTCCGCAAGCGGGAAGTGATCCGTTACGGGCACAGACGCCCCACAAGGTGAGAACGTGCGGTCCAGTACGAAAAACCACCACATCGGGGGGGTAAGGGTCGTCGTGGGTCCGCCAGAATGCGGTGGATGGCCGTTGCCCCGGAATCGTGCGAAGCGGTCCTGGCCCCGGCAGTCTCGGAGACGGCGGAGCGTCTCTTCCGGGAGCATTCGGGGTGGATCTACGGCTACTGCCTGCGGCTGCTCCGCTCGCGCGAGGAAGCCGAGGACGCGCTCCAGGCCACTTACCTGAACGCCTGTCGAAGCCTCAGTCAGGGCGTACGGCCGATCGCGGACTCGGCCTGGCTGCTCCGGATCACGCAGAACGCCTGCTATACCCGCCTCCGCTCCTCGGGTCGTCGCGCCGGGATCGAACAGGTCCGCGATCTGACACTCCTCGAGGAGACCGTTCCGGCGCCCGATCGCCCGCGGGACGAGCTGATCGGACTCACCGACGCGCTCCTCAGCCTGCCCGAGCAGCAGCGACGGGCGATTCTCCTACGGGAATGGCAGGGCCTTTCGCACCGCGAGGTCGCCCAAACGCTCGGGCTCACGCAGGGGGCAGCCGAAACCCTCATCTTCAGGGCGCGCCGCTCTCTGGCGGCCGCGCTCGAGAATGAGCCGAAGCGGGCCAGGCTCAGGGCGCTGCACGCACTCGACCTCGGCGCGCTGCTCGCGACGATCAAGGGGTTCTTCGCCGGCGCCGCGGGTGCCAAGGCGGCCGCGGCGGTCATGGTTGCAGCCGCAACGACGGCTACGGTTGTCGCGAGCGATCCGGCGGGGATCCGGGGCGATCAGCCCGAGCCGGTAACCGCGCAGACGGCCGTCCGAGCCCCCACGCCGGCATCGGCTTCGCCTACCGCGGCGGAGCTCCCGGTCGGAGTTCACGCTGACGGAGCCGTGGGTGGGAGCGGCGAGGCCGCGGCCCGGCGCGCGTCCGAGCCCGGCCGAGCTCGGAAGGACGGAGCGCCGCCTGCCGCCGAGGAGAAGGCCGGGAACGGCAACGGCAACGGCCGAGGACAGGCGACCGCTGCCGCCGCGAAAGCGAAGCCGAAGTCCGAGAACGGCAACGGCCGAGCTCTCGGCCGTACCGGCTCGACCAACGCGGTCTCGAAGAGCTCGAACGGCCGCGGAACGCACGCCGGCGGCCGACCGGACTCCGCGGGCCAGACCGGGCCACCGCCGCAAGCCAAGGCGAACGCGCACGCTAAGGGCAAGGCCGCGAAGACCTCCGCGTCCGACTAGACGGTTACCGCCCGCATCCGTCCGCGCATGATTTCTCCCACCCGGGCGTCTGTGCTCGTAGAGACCGCTCCACAGATTGCCCCTGGGACACCGTCTCGGACGGTTGCGGAACCTTCCGCGCGTTCGTAGGGGACACAAGGCGGGATGCCGGGCGCCCCGTGCGACGCCCGGCATCCCGGCCCGGCACTCGGACGGACTATCGTTCCGCCCGTGCGAGTCGGCCCGCAGCGCCCAGCTTCGGTGCTCGAGCTGTTCCCGAACACGGCGGCGGTCGAGGAGGGCGAGCTGGCGGTGGGCGGCATCCGCGCCTCGGCGCTCGCCGAGGAGTTCGGGACGCCGCTCCTCGTCTACTGCGAGCACACAGTCCTCGCGCGCGCGAGGGCGTATCGGAGCGCCGCGCCGGAGGCGCTCGTCGCCTACAGCGTGAAGGCGTTCCCGAACCTCGCCATCCTGCGCCTGCTCGCGGCCGAAGGCCTCGGCGCGGACGTCTCCACGCTCGGGGAGCTCGCCTTCGCCCGGCGCGCCGGGGTTCCGGGCTCGCAGATCGTGGTGCACGGGAACAACAAGAGCGACGAGGAGCTGCGCGCGGCCGCCGAGGCTGGGGCCGGCTTCGTCGTGCTCGACGCCCCGGAGGAGCTGGAGCGCGCCGCGGCGGCCGGGATCGTCCGCGTGCTCGTGCGCGTGACGCCGGGTATCGACGCAGACACGCACCCGGCGATCAGGACCGCCCACCACGGCTCGAAGTTCGGCCTCTCCCCCGACTCGGCCCTGGAGACGATCGCGCGGGCGCGGGCGAGCGGCCTCGATGTCGCGGGCATCCACATCCACGTCGGCTCCCAGCTGCTCGAGACCCAGGCCGCTCGCGCGAGCGTGGACTGGCTCGCGTCCTTCGCCGCCGAGTGCCGGGCCGAGCTCGACTGGGTGCCCGCCGTGGTCGACCTGGGCGGCGGCCTCGGCGTTCCGCACGTGGAGGACGAAGCGGTACCGGCGGTGGAGGACTTCGTCGCCTCGCTCACGGGCCGCCTCGAGCACGAGTGGGCGCTCCTCGGCCTCCCGCCGCCCGAGCTCGTGCTCGAGCCCGGCCGCTCCGTCGTCGGCCAGGCCGGCCTCACCCTCTACCGCGTGGGCGTCGTCAAGGAAGCGAGCGAGACGACCACGTACGTGGCAGTCGACGGCGGCATGTCCGACAACCCCCGCCCGCAGCTCTACGCCGCCCGGTACAGCGCGCTGCTCGCCAACCGGGCGGACGAGGACGCCGTCGGCCGCTACACCGTTTGCGGCAAGCACTGCGAGTCGGGAGACGTCCTGATCGAGCGGGCCGCGCTCCCGGAGCCCAGACGAGGCGACCTCCTCGCCGTGCCGGCGACCGGCGCCTACACGCTCGCCATGAGCTCCAACTACAACGGAGTGCCCCGGCCGGCCGCGGTGCTCGTCGGCAACGGGCGCGCGAGGGTCATCCGCAGGCGCGAGACCGTCGAGGACCTGCTCGCCTTCGAGGCGGGGAGGGAGAGCCTCGGGTAGAACGAAGGGATGAGGATGCGCTTGTGGCCCCATCGGCGCCGCGACGAGCCGGCCGAGGAACAGCCGGCCCCGGAGCCCGCGCCTCGGACCGCGCCTCCCAGGCAGCCGGCCAGCGCGTTCTCGCGCCCATATGCCCCGGGCGAGGAGTCTGCGCCGACGCTTCCGGCGACGCCGCCGGGCTCGCTCTCCCTCACGCTCGAGGAGGCGAAGGCGGCGATTCGCGCGGCGGGGGGCGACGTCATGCAGGTCGGCTTCCTCGCGCGCGCCTATCAGCGCGAGCGGGACGAGGAGCCGCAGGGCAGGGAGACCGCCGCGGCGCGGAGGCGCCTCTGCGAGCTCGTCGCCAAGCGCCTCAGGGACCGCGGGCTGCTCGAGGCGGAAGGTCGCTTCGAGCTGGTCGAGGAACCCCCTGCAGTCTGGTCGGACGGCCAGTAGCGGCGCCCCTGACGGACTGGTTCCCTGGGACCTAGAGGTCTAGGGAAGGCTCGTCGTCATCAAACTACGTTTACTTGCGGTCGCCGGGGTGCTCGCGCTGGGTGCTTCGCCGGCGCCTGCCCAGGTTCAGGAGTCGTGCTCCTACGACCCCGGCACGCACACGGTCACCGCGGTGATCACCACCGGCGCGGAGGCCACGCTCCAGGTCGACGGCGCCAAGATCCGCTTCGGAGCCGCGCCGCAGCCTTGCGGGACCGCGACGAACGAGAACACGGACACGATCGCGGTCGCGGCGCACGCGGGCTCGAGCGAGCGGCTCGTGCTCGACCTGCGGACCGAAGCGTTCGGCCCGGGATTTACCCTCGAGGCCAACATCTCCGAGATCGAGATCACCGCGTCCCTCGAGGAGACCGACGCCCTGGTCATCTACCTCACGGAGGGGAACGATCGCATGGCCATGGGCCAAAACGGTCTCGGCCTGACCACCGACGGCGACGTCGACGTGACGTTCCCGGACGGGACGGGCACGCCGCAGGCCGGCCGGTTTCCGATCGAGGTGCATGCTCTCGGAGGCGACGACTACGTGAACGGGCGCGGGGAGTTCGGCGCGGGGCTCGCCTATCTCGGTCCGCTCACGATCGACGGCGGCCCCGGCGACGACGAGCTCCTGCGCGGCAGCTTCGAGGCCGACGTGATCACGGGCGGAGACGGGAACGACGCGCTCGACGGCCAGGACGGCGACGATCTTCTCGACGGGGGGCCTGGCGACGACACGCTGAGCGCGGGAGGGCACGACGACACGCTCGTCGGCGGCTCCGGAGCGGACAGCTTCGCGGCGAACACCGGGGACGACGTGATCCGGGCGCTCGACCAGGAGGCGGACACTCAGCTCCACGGCGGCCCGGGGGCCGACACCGCCTACTACGACCACGCCCTGGACCCGACGCCCCTGTTCGTCGAGACCCTGATCGGGGACGACTCGACGGCGCCGGAGGTCTCGTGCGCGGCCGCGGACGGCGCCTGGCACGCCGCCAACGTCGCCGTCGCCTGCACCGCCGAGGACCCCGAGTCCGGCGTGCCAGACCCCGACGACCAGGCGTTCGAGCTGAGAACGAACGTCCCAGCCGGCAGCGAGACGGCCGACGCCCCTACGGGCACGCGCGACGTCTGCAACGGAGCGGGGGCCTGCGCGCTCGCGGGGCCGGTCACAGGACACAAGGTCGACAGGAAGGCGCCGACCAACCCGACGGGCGTGCGGAGCACTGATCACACGATCGGCAAGTGGTCGCGAGACCGCGAGGTCTCGATCGTGTTCGGCCCCGCCGCCGACGGAGGCAGCGGCGTCGACGGGATCTCCTACTCGTGGACGACGGCGCCGACGTCCGTTCCGGATACGACGAAGGACGCCGAGGAGACGGCCACGGCGAACACCAGCCACAGCCTCGGCAACGGGCGCTGGTTCCTCCACATCAGAGCGGTCGACAACGTCGGCAACTGGAGCCAGCCCGCCCACTACGGGCCGTACCTCGTCGACATCACCGTCCCACGGGTGCTGGCGCTTGGGGTCTCCCCTCGCGCCGGTGAGCGGGTGCGCCTCCGCTACCGGACCTCGGACAACAACGACCGGACGCGCGAGCGGATCACGGTGACGCGATCAGGGTCCGTCGTCGCGTCCTGGAGGCGACCGATGGCGGTCGCTCAGTGGTCGACGCTCCAGTCCGTGCGTTGGACGCCGAGGCGCAGCGGTCGTCACCGGCTCTGCATCCAGGCCTGGGACCCGGCCGGGAACAGCAGCCGCGACTGCCGGGTGCTCCGCTAAGGAAACCCGGGTACGCGGCAGCCGACCCGAGGGGGCAGGCGGACGCCTCACCTTGCCCTGCCGGCCCTAGGCCGGAGAAGAGATATGCAGCGACGAGCTACGGCCCGTCGGGGAAGCCCACGCCGATCAGGCTTGCAACGAGCAGTGCGGCAGTGACGAAAGAGATCTTGAGCGATGCCCGGCTCACGTTTTGAATCACCTCCTCTCTAGAAGCGGAAGTCCTGAAGCGCCTCGACGGCGCGCTGGTAGAGGTGGATCGCGCTTTCCTTCTCCCCGCGGCGAACGGCGAGCTCGGCCCGCGCGGTCCAGGCGGCAGCCCGGTGGCTCGCGGAGGAGAGCTGGTCGAAGCTCTCCTCGGCAGCCTGGAGCTTCTCCTCGGCCTCCTCCAGCCTGCCCTGCTCCAGGAGCGAGCGGCCGAGGACGAGCTGCGCATTTCCGATCTCGTCGATGAAGTCGACCCGGCCGGCGAGCAGCTCGAGCGCGTGCCGCGCCTGCTCCTCGGCGAGACCGACCTCGCCGGAGCGGAGGTGCACCTGGGCGAGCGACGACACCGCCTGAGCGGCATCCGCGTCGCTTCCGACCTCGAGCGCGACCGCGAAGGCCTGCTTGAAGAACGGGATCGACTCGTCGGGCTTGCCGAGCAGGAAGGTCAGGCCTCCGAGGGTGGTGAGGAGCTTGCCCGTGTTGGCGCGGTCCTCGATCTCCTCGTAGAGGATCTTGGCCCGCTCGGCGTACTTGCGCGCCGCAAGCCATTGCCCGCGACGCTCGGCGACGAGAGCCCCGAGGAAGTAGGCATCCGCGGTCGCCCGGCGATCGTCGAGGCCTTCGGCCAGCTCGAGCGCCCGCTCGACGTCCTCGGAGGCTGCCTCCCAGTCGCGCTGTCGCCGATAGCAGCGCGAGCGCCAGCCGAAGATCCGCGAGCGGAGACGGTCGCAGGGGATTCCCGAGCCCTCGGCGAGCTCGAGCGCCTGCGTGAACAGCGCCATCGCCGTCGTCACCGAGGCCATCCGGTAGCGGCAGCAGCCGACGCGGAAGAGCACCTCGGCCCGGTCGACGTCGGAGAACGACGGCCCCTCGACGAGCTCGCGGGCGCGGGCGAGGAGTGGGAGCGCCTCGCGCATCTCGCCGATGTACATGCGCGCCCACGACTCGGCGAGGAGCGCGCGCAGCTCCAGGTCGGCGGTCGACTCGGCGGGCAGCCCGCCGGAGACGCCCGCGAGGATGGTGATCGCCTCGCCGTATTCGTGCGCCTCGACGGCCGCCTCGCCGCGGACGACGAGGCTCTCGAGCCGGTCGCGCTCGCGGGTGTCGACGCCGGTCGCCAGGTACTGCGAGTCGACGCCCAGCCGGTCGGCGAGCCAGCGAAGCGTGTCGGCGGACGGGCGCAGGTGGTCGCGCTCGATCTGGCTGACGTACTGCTTCGAGAACCGGCGCTCGGCGAGCTCCGACTGCGTGAGGCCGGCAGCGACCCGTGCCTTGCGCAAACGCTGTCCCAGGGTGGCGGGGACTTCCGGTGGTGTGACCGCTGCCTGGGTCGTCACTGTTGGGTCAAGCATACGAGTCTTTGGTCCACTTGACAATCCCCCTTGACTTCCTCGTGGATCCGTCTATAGTCCCGAGCGATCTCGCCCTCGGGAAACCCGATCCCGAGTGATGCCTGGCATACCGCGAGAGCTGGCCCGGAGACTCAGGCTTGGGCCGCAGAAGCCGAGTCTCCGGGTCGCGTTTCTTCCCGGCGCTGAAATATCACGTCGCGGGCGAGCGCACAAGTCGGCTCTTTCGGCCGGTAGTCTCCTTTCCGTCAGCCGAGGAAGGAGCATCGTCATGCCCTACGAGGTCCCAGCACTCCCCTACGACTACGCAGCGCTCGAGCCGCACATCGACGAGCAGACGATGCGGATCCACCACGACAAGCACCACCAGGCCTACGTGGACAAGGTGAACGCCGCGCTCGAGGGCACCGAGTGGGCCGACGCGCCGATCGAGGACGTGCTCACGAGCCTCGACCGCATCCCCGAGGACACGCGCGCGGCCGTCCGCAACAACGGCGGCGGGCACCTTAACCACACGCTCTTCTGGGAGAGCATGGGGCCGGACGGGGGCGGCACCCCCCCGGGCGACCTCGCCGCGGCGATCGACGAGGCCTTCGGCTCCTTCTCGGATTTCCAGGCGACGCTGAAGGACGCGGGCGTGAACCGGTTCGGCTCCGGCTGGGCCTGGCTCGTCCGCGACGGCGGCGGGCTCGCGGTCGTCTCGACGCCGAACCAGGACAACCCGGTCTCCGACGGCCAGACGCCTCTCCTCGGCGTCGACGTCTGGGAGCACGCGTACTACCTCCGCTACCAGAACCGCCGACCGGACTACATCGACGCGTGGTGGAACACGGTCGCCTGGGCCAAGGTCGCCGAGCGCTACGCGGCAGGCTGATCCCATGGCCACCTGGAAGCTGGCGCTCCTGGCGCTGAAAGCGCAGCGAACCTGGAAGCGGCTCCCGCCCGAGCGGCGGCGCCAGATCATGGAGGCCGCACAGGTGACCGCACGCAAGCACGGCCCCGTCGTCGCGAAGGCGGTGCGAGAGCAGGGCCCGGTCGTGGCCAAGCGCGTCGCGGAGCGCGTCCGCAAGCGCTCCTGACGCTCTAGCGGTGCGCGACAGCATCACGATCGGCCGCATCGCCGGCATCAGCGTCGGCGTCAACTGGAGCTGGCTGATCGTCTTCACGCTGATCGCCTGGACGCTCGCGACCAGCATCTTCCCCTCGACGAACCCCGACCTCCGAGACGGCGCCTACGTGGCGATGGCCCTGATCGCGGCGGTGCTCTTCTTCACGTCCCTCCTCCTCCACGAGTACGGCCACGCGCTCCAGGCGCGCCGGGACGGGATGGAGATCGAGGGCATCACGCTCTGGCTCTTCGGCGGCGTCGCCAAGTTCAAGGGGATGTTCCCGAGCGCCGGCGCCGAGTTTCGCATCGCCGTCGCGGGCCCGCTCGTCTCGCTCCTCCTCGGGCTCCTCTTCCTCGGCGTTCCCATGGTCCTGGGCCTACCCCCGGCGGTCGACGGAGTGCTCTTCTGGCTCGGCTCGATCAACCTGGCGCTGCTCGCCTTCAACCTCCTCCCCGCGCTCCCGCTCGACGGCGGCCGCGTGCTCCGCTCCGTCCTCTGGTACGCGCGCGGGGAGTTCGCCTCGGCCACGCACCTGGCCGCGCTCATCGGTCGCGGCTTCGGCTACCTCTTCGTCGTCGCCGGAGTGGCCTCCCTCGTCTTTCTCAACCCGGTGAGCGGAATCTGGCTCGCCTTCGTCGGCTGGTTCCTGCTCCAGGCGGCCGGCGCCGAGGACCGCTACGTGGCCGCGCGGGAGGCGCTCCGCGGGCTCCGCGTCCGGGATGTGATGGCGCGCGACCCGGTGACGACCTCCTCAGGCCTGACGCTGGGGCAGTTCCTGGACGAGGTGGTCGTCAGCCGCCCGTTCACCACCTATCCGGTCACCGAGGCGGGCGAGGCGGTGGGCCTGCTCCCGTTTCGCAGCGTCGCCGAGGTGCCGCGCGCGGAGTGGGACCGGCGCACGGTGCGGGAGTGCATGATCCCGCGCGACGACGTCCCGGTCGTCGGCGAGGACGAGGAGCTCGTGCTCGCCGCAGGGGAGCTCTCGGACAGCGCCGTGAACAGGGCGCTCGTCCTCGACGGCGACCGGCTCGTCGGGCTCCTGTCGGTGACCGACGTCGCGCGGGCGCTCGAGATGC
>JBOHAM010000027.1:0-14239 GCA_050697735.1 Gaiellaceae bacterium
GCGTGCTCGCCGAAGACCTCCTTGATCGCCTGCGTCTCGGCCACGTCGCCGAGCGGCGTCCCGGTCCCGTGCGCGTTCACGTAGCCCACCTCGTCCGGCTCGACGCCGGAGCGCTCGAGCGCGGCCCGCATCATCGCCACGACGCCGCCCGCGCCCGGGTCCGGCTGGAGCATGTGGTGGGCGTCGTTCGAGGCCCCGTACCCGAGCAGCTCCCCGTAGACGCGCGCGCCGCGCGCCTTCGCCGCCTCGAGCTCCTCGAGGACCATGATCCCGGCGCCCTCGGCCATGACGAATCCCTCGCGCTTCGCGTCGAAGGGGCGGGCGGCGCGCGCAGGATCGCCGTTCCCGGTCGCCAGGCCGCGCATCGAGCAGAACCCCGCGAGGATCAGCGGGTGGATGCAGCTCTCCGTCCCGCCCGCGATCACGACGTCCGCGTCGCCGCGCCGGATCAGCTCCGCCCCCTCGCCGAGCGCATGGGAGCCCGTCGCGCAGGCCGAGACGACCGCGTAGTTGGGGCCGCGCACGCCGAGCTCGATGGCGATCTGGCCGCTCGCCGAGTCGACGAGGACGTTGGCGAGGAACGTCGGCGAGACGCGGTCGGGTCCGCGGTCGCGCATGACGTCGTACTGGCGCATGAGCTCGTTGAAGCCGCCGATGCAGTTGCCGACGACGACCCCGACGCGCTCGGGCTCGAAGCCGTTGACGCCGGCGTCGGACATCGCCTCCTTCGCGGCCGTGAGCGCGAAAAGCACGTTCCGGTCGAACTTGCGCACGTCCTTGGCGGAGGCCGCGCCGGCCGGGTCGTATTCCTTCACCTCGCCCGCGATCCGCACAGGGAAGTCGTTCGCGTCGAAGGCGGCGATCGTGTCGACGCCGCTCCGGCCCGCGAGGAGACCCTCCCACGTCGTCCGCAGGTCGTTGCCGAGCGGCGTGACCGCCCCGATGCCGGTGATCGCGACTCTTCGCACGTCAGAGATAAGACGGGCGGGCGGCCGCTGCGGTTGCGGGCACGGGCCTATCAGCTGCGGGGCCGGCGGGCGAGCCGCTAGCGTCCCGGCTGTGAGCGAGCCCGAGCCGACACCGCCCGCCAAGCTCCCGTTCCCACCCATGGAGGCCGAGCTCGTGAACGAGCTCCCCGAGGGCGACGGCTGGCAGTACGAGCCGAAGTGGGACGGGTTCCGCGGCATCCTCGAGAACGTCGACGGCGAGGTGCACCTGTGGAGCCGCAACGCCCGGCCGCTCCTGCGCTACTTCCCCGAGCTCACGGCGCTCGGCGAGCGGCTGCCGCCGCGCTCGGCGGTGGACGGGGAGATCGTGATCGAGCGCGACGGCGCCCTCGACTTCGACGCGCTGCAGATGCGCCTCCACCCCGCCGAAAGCCGTATCCGCAAGCTCTCGGCGGAGATCCCGGCCGGCTTCGTCTGCTTCGACGTGCTCCTCTGGGACGGGGAGGACTTCCACGGGCGGCCGCTCGAGGAGCGGCGCGCCAAGGTAGAGACACTGCCGTTCGACGTCTCGCCGGCCACAGGCGACGTCGCCGAGGCGGCGAAGTGGCTCGACCGGCTCGACGTGGCCGGCCTCGACGGCGTTATCGCCAAGCGCCTCGGCTCGCCGTACCTGCCCGGCTCGCGCGAGGCCGTCCAGAAGGTCAAGGGCCTGAGAACGGCGGACTGCGTCGTCCTCGGCGTCACCTGGAGTGAGAAGGGGACCGGGATCGCCAGCCTCATGCTCGGCCTCTTCGAGAAGGGCGAGCTTCGCCCCGTCGGCTCGGCGCCGGCGTCGGGAAAGAAGCGCGAGGAGATCCTGGAGCGCGTGCAACCCCTCCTCGGCAAGAACCCCGAGCGGCGGCCGCGCGGCGAGCCGACCCGCTGGCGCCCCAAGGTCGAGGGGGAGTGGAGCCCGGTCCCGCCGAAGCTCGTCGTCGAGGTGAAGTACGACAAGTGGCAGAAGGGCCGCTTCCGCCACAACTCGCGCTTCCTCCGCTTCCGCCCGGACAAGGATCCGGACCAGTGCACGGTCGACCAGGTCCGCCCGCGCCCGAAGAAGGGCGACCCCACGGTGGCCGGGCTCCTCGGCCGCTGAGCTACACGAGCGCGAAGATCGCGCCGACGAGCACCGCAGCGCCGACGGGGAGGCCAGAGGCCTCGCGAAAGTGCGGCGAGAGCCACGCGACGCCGAGCACGGCAATCGTCACGAGAGGGAGGAAAAAGAGCCCGATGCTGAAGCCCGCGACAAGGCTGACGGTGAAGAAGGCGCCCGCCCCGAGCCAGGCCAGGAACCAACCCCAGCCGCGCCCTCCGGGCTGATCCCGCCTGTGAACGACCACAACCGCAGCCCCGATCAGAAGCAGCGGATAGAGCAGGATCACGCCCCGAAGTCTAGTGCGCCCGGAACCCAAGTAACACGGTGTTACTTGGGTTCTTCGGCGGCCGCCTCGGGTGGGTCGAGGCCGAGCTTCTCGAAGCGCGGCGCCAGGCTCACCTTCCGCTTCCACATGCCGGCGGTGAGGTCGCCCACTTCCTCGACGCGGTCGCGCATCGTCGTGAGCGTGAACGCGGCGGGATCGACGTCCGCGACCTCGTCCCAGCGGAGCGGCGCCGAGGCCCGCGCGTCCGCGGTCGGCCGGATCGAGTAGGCCGACGCGATCGTGCGGTCGCGCGAGTTCTGGCCGTAGTCGACGAAGACGCCGCGGCGGTCGGCCACCTTCCAGGTCGTCGTGGCCACGTCCTGGTCGCCGACGCGCCGCTCGACCTCCTGCGCGAGTGCCTTGGCGAAGCGGCGCACCTCGGGGAAGCGGAGCTCGGGCCGGATGGGGCAGAGGATGTGGAAGCCGGTCGCGCCCGAGGTCTTCGGGAAGCTCGCCAGGCCGAGCTCGTCCATCACCTCCTTGACGACGAGCGCGATCGAGCGCACCGAGGCCCACTGGCCGTCGGTGCTCGGGTCGAGGTCGATGAGCAGGTAGTCCGGCCGCTCGATGTCCGTCACGCGCGAGTGCCATGTGTGCAGCTCGATGCAGCCGAGATTGACGATCCAGGCGAGCCCGGCCGCGTCGGTGACGACCGGGAAGTCCGCCGTCCGCCCGAAGCGCGGGAAGACGATCCGCACGGTCTCGAGCCAGTCCGGGTGCGGGGTCGGGACGCGCTTCTGGTAGAAGAAGTCGGCCTCGACTCCGTTCGGGTAGCGCTTCATCTGCATCGGCCGGCGCTGGACGTGGCCGAGCGCGAACGGCGCGACGTCGAGGTAGTAGCGGACGAGGTCGCCCTTCGTCAGCCCGGGCGCCGGAAAGAAGACCTTGTCGAGGTTCGTGAGCGCGACCTCGCGGCGGCCGATCCGCATGCCGCGAGGGTAGCCGCCCGCAAATCCCCCGTCGGAGGGACGGCGGCCGAAGCGCGGCGCTGCATGATGCGCGTGCCGGCTCCCCTCACATATCCCCCGGCGTCTGGCGAAGACCCGTCCCGGTCATGCGGCTCCTACCCACACCGAGGCGGGCTTCGTCATGTCTGGGCCCGAAATCGACGTTGATACCATTGCCCGGCACGGAGAAGTGGCCGAGTGGCTGAAGGCGGCGCCCTGCTAAGGCGTTAGGGGGGTGAATACCTCCCTCGAGGGTTCGAATCCCTCCTTCTCCGCTCCGCAGCGCTCGCACGAAACCCGTCGGAGGGGTGGCAGAGCGGACGAATGCGGCGGTCTCGAAAACCGTTATCCGTCGTTAGGCGGATCGAGGGTTCGAATCCCTCCCCCTCCGCCTCTTCCCTAGCCGTGCGGGTTCACGCCCTGGGCGGGCGCGTGCCTCACAAGTACTCGCCCTCGACGAGGAGCGACGGTGCCCGATCGTTGGACGAACATCCTCGAGACGGAGAGATTGATCCTCAGGCGCCTCACAATGTACGACCTGGATGCGTTAGCTGTGATGTACCGCGATCCGGAGGTCAGGAGGTATTTCCCCGAGGGGACCCTGGAGTACGAGGAGACCAGGGAAGAGTTGGAGTGGATCATCGACGTGTACTACGGCCAGTACGGGTTTGGCCTGTGGGCGACCATCCTGAAAGAGACGAACGAGTTCATCGGTCGTTGCGGGCTGCTCCCGTGGACGATCGAGGGGCGCTCAGAGGTTGAAGTTGCCTACCTGCTGGCCAAACCGTACTGGGGACGAGGGTTGGGCACCGAGGCGGCACGGGCTGTCCTTGACTACGGGTTCGAGCAACTGCACCTGTCGCGCCTGATCTGCCTGATCGACCCAGCGAATGAGGCATCGATCAGAGTTGCGGAGAAGATCGGCATGACGCTTGAAAGAGAAGGGGACATAGAAGGCGAACCGACGTTGCTGTATTCAGCGAGCAAGCGCCCCCTGAGCAACCCAGCACCAGCGGCGTGAAGTCCGCGCAGCAGGCGAGGCCGCGACCCGTGTCCTTAGCTCCCGACCGTCTCCCTGCCGAGCGAGCACCCGGCGGGCCGCATGGACGGGGGCGGACCCAAACGCCCCCGGCGGCACTCGACGCTCGGCCAGTGAAGCCCTCGATGTTGGGTGACGAACTCTTCTGCGTGCTCCGTTCATCAGCTCCAGCCACGAGCTTGCACTGGCCGACTTACTGGCGAACCCGCGCTAAACGCCCTGCAAATCGGCCGTTTCTAGGCGGTCTCGAAAACCGTAATCCGTCGTCAAGGCGGATCGAGGGTTCGAATCCCTCCCCCTCCGCCGCGTTCACCTTCCGGCTTCGTGCGCTTAGCATGAGCGCCGGGAGGTTGAGACCGCGGCCCACATCGACGTCATCGGTCGTCAGGATGAGCTCGAGGCGCTGGACGACTTCCTCGCGACGCTCGCGACGGGCCCGGCTGGGCTCGTCCTTTTCGGAGACGCCGGCGTCGGCAAGACCACCCTCTGGCGGGCAGGCACCGATGCAGCTCGGACCCTCGGCTATCGAGTTCTCGAGACCCGGCCGGCCGCGGCCGAGGCGAGGCTCACGTTCGCAGGCCTCGGCGACCTGGTCGGCGAGGGGTTGGACGAGCTGCTGGGAGCGCTCCCGTCGCCACAGGCGGACGCGCTTCGAGTCGCTCTTCTGTTCGAGCAGCCGCGCGGCGCACCGCCCGACGAGCGGGCAGTCGCCCTCGCGTTCCTCAGCGTGCTTCGCATCTACGCCGCCGACCGCCCGCTCCTCCTCGCCGTGGACGACGTCCAGTGGCTCGACTCCACCTCGGCAGCCGTGCTTGCGTTTGCGTGGCGACGCCTCCGAAAGGAGCAGGCCGGCCTCCTTGTGACGCAGCGCTCGGGGCAGGCCGCACTCACCGCGACGATCGAGAACGAGGGGACGACACGCCTGGAGGTCGCTCCGCTGAGCCTCGGCGCAGTCCACGCGCTTCTGCAAGCGCGGATCGGCCTCGTCCTCTCCCGCCCGGTGCTCCGTCGTCTGCACGAGGTCGCGGGCGGCAACGCGTTCTACGCACTGGAGCTCGGTCGCGCGCTCGAGCTCCACGGGGTAACGCCGGTCCCCGGAGAGCCGCTGCCGGTGCCGGAGGAGCTCCGCGCGCTCGTACGCGACCGGCTCGTCGGCCTGCCCGCGCCGACGCTCGGAGCTCTCGCCACGGTGGCGGCCCTTTCGCAGCCGACGCTTTCGCTCCTCCAGCAGGCCGGATATGAGGTGGACGCGCTGCGGCCCGCTCTCGAGGCGCACATCGTCGAGGTCGACGGCCAGAGCCTCCGCTTCGCGCATCCGCTCCTTGCCTCCACGGCGTACGAGAACCTCGACGGCCTCACACGGCGGGAGCTCCACGGCCGCCTCGCCGCCGTCCTCGACGACGAGGAGGAGCGGTCGCGCCACCTTGCGCTCGCCGTCGACGGGCCGGACGCGGAGGTCGCGGCCGCACTCGAGCGCGCGGCAGCGCATGCCCGCGCCCGGGGAGCGAGCGCCTCGGCGGCGGAGCTCGGCGAGCAGTCCCGGCGGCTGACGCCGGCGGATGCGTCCGCCGACGTCCATCGCCGGACGGTCGGGGCCGCGCTCTACTGCTTCGATGCCGGTGACCCGGAACGAGCGCTCGAGCTACTCGAGGAAGCTCGCGCCGCGGCGCCTCCCGGAAGCGCCCGCGCGGAGACACTGGCTGGCCTCTCGCGGCTGCATCGATTCGGAGGCGACCAGCCGCTCGCGGCGGGGCTGGCCCGCCAGGCGCTCGCCGAAGCCGGCCCTGACGACCGCGTGCGCGGCGAGGCGGCACAGGGGCTCGCCGCAACGCTTTTCTACCTCCGCGAGGACCTCGAGGAAGGGGTCGAGCTTGCCGCCCTCGCCGCGGAATGCGCGGCGCGGTCGCACGACGACGTCCTGCAGGTGGAGTCTCTCTGCCTCCGGGGCCTCCTCGAGTGCCTGGTCGGCCGCCCTGAAGCGGCCGACACGTTGCGAGGCGTCGCGCAGTTGGCGGACCTGGCCCCCTACGGGCGCGTGCTCTCGACGCCGAGCTTCAACCAGGGCGTCTTCGCGCTCTGGACCGATGGTCCCGAGGCAGCCGAGGTCCTCCGCGACTCTCGCGACGATGCAGTCGCGCGAGGTGACGAGGGCTCGGCCCCGATGGTGCTTGCCCAACTCGCGCTCGCCGAGTACCTGGCAGGCCGCTGGGCCGAGGCGGCGCAGATCGCCGAGGAAGCCTCCGAGCTCGCGCTGCAGACGGGCCAGCGGCCTATGCAGGCGTACTCGCTCGCCACTCGCGCGCTCGTGCGCGCCGCGCTCGGGCTCGAGGCAGAGGCGCGCGCCGACGCGCAGCAGGCACTCGACTTTGCCGCGGAGCGCGGGATGGCGGCGGCCAGGATCCACAGCGTCTGGGCGCTCGGCGTGCTCGAGCTCTCGCTCGACCGACCGGCCGAGGCCGTGCAGCTGCTCGCGCCCGAGCGCCAGCGGCTTCTCGCGGCTGGAGTCGGCGAGCCGGGCACGATCCGCTTCGTGCCCGACGAGATCGAGGCGCTCACTGCCCTCGGGCGGTCGGACGAGGCCCGGGCCCTGCTCGAGTGGCTCGACGAGCGAGGGAGCGCTCTCGACCGACCCGCGGCGCTCGCGGCCGCGGCACGCTGCCGCGGTCTCCTGGCCGCCGCGGGCGGCGACGGCGACGCAGCGCTCGCCGAGTTCGAGGAGGCGCTCGCACAGCACGCGCGCGGTGGAAGTCCCTTCGAGCGAGCACGCACCCTCCTCGCCTTCGGGGCGACGCAGCGACGCATGAAGAAGAAGGCGGCCGCCCGTGAGACGATCGGGGAAGCCCTGGCGGTGTTCGAAACGCTCGGCGCCGCGCTCTGGGCGGCGAAGGGACGCGCGGAGCTCGGCACTATTGGCGGGCGCGCACCATCGAGCGACGAGCTGACCCCCGCGGAGCAGCGAGTAGCTGCGCTGGTCGCCGAGGGGCGGACGAACCACGAGGTGGCCGCAGTGCTCTACGTGACCGACCACACGGTCGAGTACCACCTCTCACGGATCTACAGAAAGCTCGGCGTTCGGTCGCGCGCCGAGCTCGCACGCCGCTTCCGCGAATAGCGTTCGCAAAGCCTAGGGATTTCCGGGTTTCCTCGCGAGGTACCCCGTCCTAGCCTCGGGACGTGCCCCGGTACCTCGCAGAGCTCTACCTGCCCAGGAGAGGCTCCAGCAGCCTCCGGGAGGCAGCGACGAGAGCCCGCCACGCGGCGGACGCGATGACGCGCGAGGGGACCCCGATCCGCTACCTACGCGCGCTCCACCTGGGCGACGACGAGGTGTGCTTCCACCTCTACGAGGCCGCTTCGCCGGAGCTGGTGCGGGAGGCAAGCCGACGAGCCGCAATTCCTGTCGAGCGGGTCACCGAAACGTTGGACGTCGACCCGGACGCGCCGCCGGATCCGGGAGAGAGGAGCAAGTCATGCGAAGGTTGACGACAAGAGCTCTCGTTCTGGGCATCTCCCTCGCCCTCGGGGTAGCGGCAGCGACGACAGCCTGCGGCGGGAGCAACGAGTCCGAGCCGGCATCCCAGCCGCAGGCCGATAGCTCGGCCACGACGACAGCCGCTGCCAGCGGGGCCGTCGAGGAGGTCGCGGTCGACGGCGCCCCGACGGCCGTCGCCGCCGGCGAGGATGCCGTCTGGGTCGTCCTCGACCAGGGCGACAGGGTCGCACGCCTCGATCCACAGTCGAAGGAGGTTGTCGGCGAGCCGATCCCGGTCGGGAACGGAGCCGTCGGCGTCGTGGTCGCCGAAGACGACGTCTGGGTCGTGAGCAGGTTCGACAACACGGTCACCCGCATCGACTCGAGCACGAACGAGGTGGTGGGGAAGCCGATCGCAGTCGGAGGTCGTCCGATGGCGATCGCAACCGGGGAGGGCTCGGTGTGGACGTTCAACACCCAGGATGGGACGGTCACCCGAATCGACGCGAAAACCGGGAAGGTGCTGTCAACCTCCCCGCGCGTCGTCGGGCGCGCTGCCGGGAACGCCGACTACGCAGGACTGGCCGTGGGCGACGGCGCCGTCTGGGTCGCCAGCCCATCCGAAGGCTCAGTCGCGCGGATCGACACGAAGACGAACCGCCCGGCGGGCAAGCCGATCCAGGTCGGAGCGGGCCCCACCGCCGTGGCCGTCGCCGACGGCGCGGCTTGGGTCACGAACCTCGACGAGGGCACGGTCTCGCGCATCGACACAGGCTCGGGCGAGGTCGTCGGCGAGCCGATCGCGGTCGGGAGCCAGCCCGTGAGCGTCGTGACCGACGAGGGCGCGGTCTGGGTCGCCGACCAGTCAGGCACCGTCACCGAACTCGATCCCGAGACGAACGCGCCCGCCCGAGAGCCGGTCACCCTCGACGGACGTCCTCTGAGCCTGGCGATCGGCCACGGAGCCGTCTGGGTCGCGAACCCGTTCAGCAACACCGTCGCGCGAATCGGCCTCTAGCCGACGGATGAGGCCGCCGGCGCCTGTGCCGGCGGCCTCGCGTCGAGCGCGTAACGACGCGCCGCCTCGATACCAGGCCTGGGCGCTGGCGAACCTACCGGCGAACCGGCCGACAGATCGCCGAACGCGTCACCCCACAACCGACGCTCGAACGAGTCGCGGGCTCGCTGCTCTCGATCGGCCACAGCCATCAGCGTCACGATATGCCCCAGCGGGTGCCACGTCACGGCCTCAGCGCGGCAAAGGGGTATGGAGCGTTTACGGAGCCCTGCGGGCGCAACTGTTGGCAACCAGTCGCAAATGGGACGGCCGCGAAAACGGCCAGGCAGCCGAAACCGTTGCCGTGGGTCGCGACCGGTTGCCGTTCGGAGCGCATGGTAAGAGGGGTCGATCACAGTGAGTTGCATGCCTTGGGCGTGCGCGATAGCTCAACGGCATCGCTCGTGCCGATTCGACTCTCGGGCTGGCGAACCCATTGGCGAAGTGGACCTAAACTCCCTGCGAATGGTGCCCACCTTGAACATGGCCTGAATTCAGCGGGATCGAGAGGACAGTCAGTTGAGGGTGCCACCCCTACCAACTTCGCTGCGGCCAGCAACGTGCCCGGATGGTGGCCGGGTACGCGAGTCCTCGGCACGGAGGCGCATGGCCGGACGAATCAGAGCGAGCTGGCACGGGTGCTTCCTTGGTCCCCTGCCGACCTCTCCGGCACGCGAAGGCGATCGGGATCGCCTTCGGTTACGTGCTACGGGGTGTACAGCTCGGCGCTCGCGACCGGCTCGCTGCCGCATTGCTTGGGAGTGCAGTTCGCGAGCCTCGCGCCGCCAACGCTGAGGACCTGACCGTTGGGAAGCAGGGCAAGGGCGGAGCCGCCGACGAGGGAATAGACCCTCGGGCCGGTCGCAGTCCACGTGCCGGTAGCGGGGGAGTAGACGTCGCCCGCGTAGCCGCCCCCGGCGAGGAGCACGCGTCCGTCCTGCAGGAGCACGGCTGCAGGGCCGTGGTAGTCGGTCATCCTGCCAGTCGGAGTCCACTTGCCCGAGGCCGGGTCGTAGAGCTCGGCGGAGAGGGTTGCGCTCGGGCTGCCGCCGCCGGCAACAAGCACGCGGCCGTTAGCGAGCAGGGTCGCGCTCGCGTGCTCGCGGGCGATCGTCATAGGCGCGACGCGACTCCAGCGTCCGCGGGCAGGGTCGTAGCGCTCCGCGCTTCGCAGCCAGCCGTCGCCGAAACCGCCCGCGACCAAGACGGTGCCGTCGGGCAGCAGCGTGGCCGTGTGATTCCGGCGAGGCGTCCGGAGGCTTCCGGTCGTGGTCCAGCGGCCGGTCCCTGGGTCGTACAGCTCGGCGCTCGCCTGCACGCCAGTGCCGTTCCCCGAGAAGCCGCCGACGACGAGCACGCGCCCGCCGCGGAGGAGGGTGGCGGTGAAGTCGTAGCGGTCGACGTGCATGCTCCCGGTCGGCGTCCAGCGGTTCGTCGCCGGGTCGTACAGCTCGGCGCTAGCGGTGTAGGTGCCGCCGCCGGCGACGAGCACGCGCCCGTCTCGGAGACGCACGGCTTCGTGCAGCCAGCGCGGCTGGTTCAGCGTCCCGCCTGGGAGCCACGTTCCGGTCGGCGGGTCGTACAGCTCCGTGGTTGACTCACCGACCCCACCGACCACGAGGACGCGGCCATTTTCGAGCGGCGTCGCGGTCAGGTTGTCGCGCGGGATCGCCATGTTCGCCGTCGCCGTCCAGCTGCCCGCTGCTGTGCTCGCAGATGAGGCAAGCGGCGCGGCCGCAACCGCGAGCATTGCGCAGATAGCGAACGCCGCAGCTTTCGTGCTCACGATGAGGCCCCCTCTTCTCGCCTCGCTGACAAGGCGAGCGTAGGCGGTAAACGTTACGCCTGTCTTACGAGACCCTTAACCGATCGCGAACAATCGGCCGGCCCCGGTGCTCCATCACCTGGCGCCGGAGCTCGAGCAAAGCACGATAAAGGCGACGGTCCGCCGCCGAACTGAGCCCGACGCGCGTGTACCGGGATACCCGCCGCGCCGACGGCGATGTTCGCCCACCGAGCATGGAGCGTTTATGGAGCCGAGCGGTCGCAACCGGCAACGGGTGGCAAATGCAACGGCGCCGAACACGGCTCAGATAGCCGAAAACCGTTGCCGGGAGTTGCGACCAGTTGCCGCAAACCTGCCATGGCAAAGAGGGGTCGACTGCGCGGTGCATGACATGCGCGCCACTGGCGCACACACTGGCGCACGACGACTAAAAGACCTGCAAATCAGCTAGTCCGTAAGGGTCTCGAAACCGTTATCCGTCGTCAAGGCGGATCGAGGGTTCGAATCCCTCCCCCTCCGCTTTTCCCAAGAACCGCTTGTAAGGCGAATCGAGGGTTCGAATCCTTCCCCCCTCCGCCTTTCGGCGAGTCCGGGTCGGAACTGCCGCCCAGACCCGCGAGGCCGGCGACGACGGCACCGACGATCAGCACCCGCAAGGTGGTTACGTCGCCCCTGCCTTCCCGATTCGAACTCGAGGACGGATGTTCCGGTTCGAGCGGAACAGGTTCTCCGGGTCGTATCTCTCTTTGACCTCGACAAGGCGGTCGAAGTTGGTGCCGTAGGTCGCCCGGACGCGCTCCTCATCTTCGTCGGCGGTCTGGAAGTTGAGGTAGTTGCCTCCTGTCGAGAAGGGCCGAACGCTTCTCCACGCTTCCCGCACCCAGGCCACGTGCTCGTCGTCCGGGGCGTCGGCCGGCCATTGACCGGCGAACGCGGTCATGTACCGGGCGTCACGGTTGCCGACCGCCCCGTCGTCGTCGGCCCGTTCGTTCAGCGCACCCGCAAGGTGGATGACGATGGAGTCCGACTGCGGGGACGTCACCTTCAAGGCATTGTCGCGGAACGTATCGAGGAACTCATTCGACAGCCCAGCCAGGTATTCGGTCTTCCAGTAGTAGCGGTTCCCCTTGGGCTCCATGCCGTCGAACATCGACTGCTGGTCGGAGTACGACTTCACGGTGACGAGGGAGGCGATCGGATCGCTGACGGCACGAAACGGGGCGAGGTCGACCTCGGAGTCCACACCGCTGTGGCACACGAGGAGCCCGACGATGGGCCTGCCGTGCCACTCCTCCGGGAGGAACGGGGCCGGCGGCGCACAGCGTATGGCCACGGCCGCGGTCAACTCGCGCGGCGCCGAGTCGGTTAGGTCCCGGTAGGTCGCGAGCACGTCGTCGGCGCGTTCGGCACTCCAGACGATGAGGCCACCGGTAACGGTCGGGCCGACCTCGTGCAGGCGGAACGTGAAGCGGGTGACGACTCCGAAGTTGCCTCCGCCGCCTCGGAGCGCCCAGAAGAGGTCGGCGTTCTCAGTGCGGCTCGCCGTCCGGATGAGGCCGTCCGCGGTGACGATCTCGACCTCCTCGAGGTTGTCCGCCGTCCAGCCGAAGCGACGCGTGAGGTAGCCCAACCCACCGCCGAGGGTCAGGCCGGCGACGCCGACGTCGGAGGCGAATGAGCCCAGCGGCGTCGCCAGTCCGTGCGCCTGTGTCGCCCGGTCGACGTCCTGGAGCAGACACCCGGAGCCGACGAGCGCGAGCCTCGAGTCAGCATCGACGGCAACCTCGCGCATGCGCGACATGTCGAGCGTCAGGCCGCCCTCCGCGATCGATGTTCCAGCCATGTTGTGACCCCCGCCCTTGACGCTCAGCGACAGGCCGTGGTCACGCGCGAACCCGACAGCCGCGGAGACTTCGACGGCCGAGGTCGGCTGGAGGACAAGGGCAGGGACTTTCGCGACCATGCCGTTCCAGACGAGCACGGCGTCGTCCCAGCCCGCGGCGCCCGCACGCAACAAGGGACGCTCGATTCGCGATTCGAGCTCGTCGACCTGCTCGGCCGTGAGCCTTACAAGACCGCTGTCGAGTCCGGCGACGTCGACGTCGCTCTCCTTCCTGGTTTTTGGTCCACTCGCGCTGGCGAGCTGTCCCTGCTTCTCCCTGGTCATGCCACTCCTCCCGCGTCGTTCGGCTCCACGCTACGCCTCTAGCTCGGCGGTGACTGGCGGTATTCGGCCAACTCAGTGACCGGACTACCGGGCTGGCCGAAAACCGCTGGTACGCTCGACGGGGGATGCGACGATGAGCACCATCGTCGAGGACTTCGAGAGCTGCTACCGGCTGAGCGACAGCCGTGACCCGCGGTACGACGGCATCTTCTTCATCGCCGCCACGTCGACCATGCTCTACTGCCGCCCGAGCTGCCCCGCACGGCAGCCGAAACGCGCCAACGTCCGCTTCTACCCCACCGCCGCCGCCGCACAGTCGGCCGGCTTCCGGGCGTGCAAGCGCTGCCGCCCCGACGCCGCGCCCGGCTCACCCGACTGGAACTGGCGCGCCGACAGCGTCGCCCGCGCCATGCGCTTGATCGCAGACGGCACCGTCGACCGCGAAGGCGTCCCCGGACTCGCCAAACGACTGGGCTTCAGCGAACGCCATCTACGCCGACTCCTCGCCGAGCAGGTCGGCGCCAGCCCGGTGGCGCTCGCGCGCGCCCAGCGCGCCAACACGGCCCGGCTGCTGATCGAGTCGACCGCCATGCCCTTCGCCGATGCGGCCTTCGCTGCCGGCTTCCACAGCGTCCGCCAGTTCAACGACACCATCAGAGACGTCTTCGCGTCGACCCCGAGCGAGCTGCGGCGCCGGTCCAACGTTGCCCGCCCCCGCCCCCTGGGGGTCGTCGAGCTTCGCCTGAGCTGCCGTGAGCCCTTCGACGGGGCTGCCTTGCTCCGGTTCCTCAAAGCGCGCGCCGTCCCCGGTCTCGAAGAGGTCAGCGGCCGTACCTATCGGCGAGCGCTCACCCTCACCCACGGCACCGGGTTCGTCGAGGTGACCCCAGACGTGCGGGCCGTCCGCTGCGTACTCCGCCTCGACGATCTCCGCGACCTCGCCACAGCGGTCGCACGCTGCCGGCACCTGCTCGACCTCGACGCAGACCCGTCCGCCGTCGCCGAGGCGCTCGGCCGCGACGAGGTGATCGGCGACCTCGTCAGCGCGCGGCCGGGGCTCAGAGTGCCGGGCTGCGTCGACGGCGGCGAGCTCGCCCTGCGCGCGGTGCTCGGTCAGCACGTGTCGATTCGGGCGGCACGGGCACAGACAGCCCGTCTCGTCGAGACGTTCGGTGCGCGCTTGGAGCAGCCGCTCGGAACGGTGACACATCTGTTCCCGACCGCGGCAGTCCTCGCCGAAGCTGACCCCAGGGCGCTCGACGGACCTGCCCGACGCCGCGAAACGCTGCAGACCCTCGCCGCCCGACTCGCTGGCGGTGAAGTCCGCATCGACGCCGGCTCGGACCCGACGGAAGCGCTCACCC
>JBOHAM010000028.1:0-18826 GCA_050697735.1 Gaiellaceae bacterium
TCTTCCTCGATGCGGCCAAGGACGAATACGAGCGCTACTTCGAGCTCTCGCGGCGGAATGTCGAGCCGGGCGGTCTCGTCGTCGCCGACAACGTGCTCTCGCACGAGCAGGTGCTCGGTGCCTACAGCCGCGCCCGGCAGGCGGACCCGACGCTGCTCAGCGTCACCGTCCCGCTCGATCGCGGGCTCGAGGTGACGACCGTGCTGACGGGACCCTAGGCTTCGGTGGCGCCCCAGTCGG
This sequence comes from Gaiellaceae bacterium, assembly GCA_050697735.1. Taxonomy (GTDB): domain Bacteria; phylum Actinomycetota; class Thermoleophilia; order Gaiellales; family Gaiellaceae; genus JAIBJN01. The sequence goes on from JBOHAM010000028.1 coordinate 241, forward strand.
CCGGGGCGACATCGTGGAGCCTCTGCGCGAACGACCAGCGGTGGCCTTCGAGATCCTCGGTGTCGTAGCGCCGGTCGCCGTAGGGCATGTCGATGGGCTCCTGGAGGATCGGCGCGCCCGCCTGCCGCGCGCGGGCGCAGTGGGCGTCCACGTCCTCCACGTAGACATGGACGAGGTGAGTGGACGCGCCGAGCCGCTTCGGGCTGCGGTAGTCGGGGCCGGGACGGCCCAGATCGACCTCCCCGCCGCCGAGCTCGATCTCGGCGTGCGTCACCGTGCCGCCGGCGTCGGCGTGGCGGAGGCGCTCCTCGAAGCCGAAGGCCCGGCCGAGCCACTCGATTGCAGCGGCCACATCCTCGTAGAGCAGGTACGGCGTGACGGTCTGCATGGCGTCCCCCTTCGATCGTCCTGACCGAATGCGTATCATGGCCGTAACCACGGAAAGGGGGTGGTCCGACTTTGATTTCCGACAGTACGGGCAGTGGAGGTAGTCGCAGGTAGGGGCGTGTTCCCGAGACCTACGGGAAATCGCCTAGCCAGCGTGGGGGACACCCAGCGCCCCTGCCGAATCCAGGCGATCTACTGAACGGGGGGCCTACGGGCCCCCCGTTTTACATTCCCGGGGTCAGGCGGCGGCGCGGCGGATCTGCTCGTCGAGGCCGATCGGGCGAACGCCGAAGGCCTCGTTGGCGGCCTCGGGGTCGCCGACGTTGTCGCCGTAGTCGAGCATGGCGATCGCGTCGGGCGCGCCGCGGAACGGCGGCAGGACGCTCCCGACGACGGCTCCCGCCTTGAGGAGGCCAGCAGGAGTGCCGAAGGTGAGGCGCCGCTTGCCCAGGATCCGGCGGATCCGCTCGTGGAGCTCGCCCCACGTCACCCGGTCCGGGCCGGCGACGTCGAAGGTTCGGTTCGCAGCCTCCGGCACCGAGACGGCCCCGGCGAAGAACGCGGCCACGTCCTCCACCCAGATCGGCTGCATGCGGTGGCGGCTGAGGACCGGCGTGACCGGTGAGAGGCGGACGATCCGGATCTGCTGGGCGAGGAGGCCGCCGTCTCGCCCGAAGATGAAGCTCGGGCGGAAGATCACGTGGCCGAGCCCCGAGCCCTGCACCGCCTTCTCCATGGCAAGCTTCGCCGCGTAGTAGGGCGCGACGTCGACCGTCTCCTCGCGCGCGCCGAGCGCGCTCATGAGCACGAAGCGGGCTACGCCGGCGTCCTTCGCGGCCGCGACGAGATCCTGCGTCCCGTGGATCATGACCCGCTCGATCGCCTTCGGGCTGGAGAAGGGCGGCAGCCCGACGATGTGGACGACCGTTTCGCACTCCTCGACGGCGCGACGCAGGCTGTCCGGGTCGGTCATGTCGCCGGCGACGAGCTCGCAGCCCCAGTTCGCGACCTGCGGGTGCTTGTCGGGCTTGCGAGCGAGGACGCGCACCGGCCGCTCCTGCGCGCGCAGGGCGTGAACGACCTTCGAGCCGACGAACCCGGTGCCGCCCGTGACGAGGATCATCGCGCGAAATTCTTCCAGTAGCGGCTGGGCGTCGGGCCGGCCTGGCCCTGGTACTTCGACCCGATCGTGCCCGTGCCGTACGGGGTCTCGGCCGGCTCCGTGAGCTGCACGAAGGACAGCTGGCCGATCGGCATGCCGTAGTAGATCGTGATCGGGAGGTTGGCGACGTTGGAGAGCTCGAGCGTCACGTGGCCGTCCCAGCCGGGGTCGATGAAGCCGGCCGTCGAGTGGATGAGCAGCCCGAGACGGCCGAGCGAGCTCTTCCCCTCGAGGCGCGCGACGAGGTCGTCCGGGAGCGTGATCCGCTCGAGTGTCGAGCCGAGCACGAACTCGCCCGGGTGGAGGATGAACGGCTCATCGGCGTCGACCTCCACGAGCGAGGTGAGATCCTCCATCTCCCGCTTGACGTCGATGAAGGGGTAGCGGGCGTTGTTGAAGACGCGGAAGAGGCGGTCGACCCGGACGTCGACGCTCGACGGCTGAAGCAGCCCGTCGTCGTACGGGTCGATCCCGATCCGGCCCTCCTCGAGCAGCCTCCGGATGGTGCGGTCGGAGAGGACCATGGATACCGCCAATCTATAAGCTCAGCGCGTGGCGGCGACCAGGACGATCGAGATCCGGACGGAGGTTCCGGGCCCGCGCAGCCGCGAGATCCTCGTGCGCAAGGAGCGCGTGATCGCCGAGCCGCTCTCCATCTACCTTCCGCTCGTGATCGCGGAGGCCGAGGGCGCGGTCCTCACCGACGTCGACGGCAACCGTTTCGTGGACTTCTCGGGCGGCGTCGGCTGCATGAACGTCGGTCACTCGCATCCCCGCGTGGTCGAGGCGATCCGCGACCAGGCCGAGCGCTTCACACACACGGACTTCACGATCGTCCCCTACGAGAACTACGTCGCGCTCGCCGAGCGGCTCGTCGAGCTGGCGCCGATCTCGGGCGAGCTGCGGGCCGGCTTCTTCAACGCGGGCGCCGAGGCGGTCGAGAACGCGGTCAAGTTCGCACGCGCCTACACCAAGCGCCCGGCGGTGATCGCCTTCGAGGGCGGCTTCCACGGGCGCACGCTGCTCGCGCTCAGCCTCACGTCGAAGACGCATCCGTACAAGGCGGGCCTCGGGCCGTTCGCTCCGGAGACCTACCGTGTGGCGTTCGACGACCTCGAGGCGCTCGAGTGGGCGTTCAAGACGCGCGTGGCTGCCGAGGATGTGGCCGCGATCGTCTTCGAGCCGGTGCAGGGCGAGAGCGGGTTCGTCGTCCCCTCGCAGGAGTTCGTCACGGGCCTGCGGCGCCTGTGTGACGAGCACGGGATCGTCCTCGTCGCCGACGAGGTGCAGACGGGGTTCTGCCGCACTGGTCGGGTCTTCGCCATGGAGCACTTCGGCGTCGAGCCGGATCTGATGACCATCGCCAAGTCGATCGCGGCCGGCGTGCCGCTCTCGGGCGTGATCGGCCGGGCGGAGATCATGGACGCGCCGGGCGACAGCGCCGTCGGCGGGACCTACGTCGGCAATCCGGTCGCGATCGCAGCGGCCCACGCGGTCCTCGACGTGATCGCCGAGGAGCGGCTGGCCGAGCGCGCGGAGACGATCGGCGAGACCATCCGTGCGCGGATGGAGTCGTGGCAGGAGCGCTTCGACGCCGTCGCCGAGATCCGCGGCCTGGGGGCGATGCTCGCGATCGCGATCGAGCGGGACGGAAAGGCGGACGCGAGCCTGGCGAGCGCGGTCGCCGAGGAGGCCGCCCGCCGTGGGCTTCTGCTCCTCAAGGCGGGCATCGAGTCGAACTGCATTCGGGTGCTGGTGCCCCTCGTGATCTCGGACGCCGAGCTCGACGAGGCCCTCGCCGTCTGGGAGGAGGCTCTGACAGAAGCGCTTCCCTAGCGTGTTTCGGGTGCAGCGGGGAAGACTGTGGCCGTGGAGCTCGGGGAGCTGATCGCCGACCGCTACGAGCTCGAGGAGCTCGTGGGCGAGGGCGGCATGTCGAGCGTGTACCGGGCGCGTGACGCCGTGCTCGAGCGGCGGGTCGCGCTCAAGGTCCTGCACGAGCACTTCTCGCACGAGCCGGAGTACGTCGAGCGCTTCCGCCGCGAAGCGCGCGCGATCGCCCGGCTCGCCCACCCCAACGTCGTCACGGTGATCGACCGGGGCGAGTCCGAGGGGTGCTACTTCATCGTCTTCGAGCACGTCGAGGGCGAGACGCTCAAGTCGCTCGTCGAGCGGGAGGGCCCGCTGCCCGTAGGGCGCGCACTCGAGCTCGCCCACCAGATCGGGCGGGCGCTGGCCTTCGCCCACGAGCTCGGGATCGTCCACCGCGACGTGAAGCCGCAGAACGTCCTCGTCGATCCCGGCGGCACCGCCAAGGTGACCGATTTCGGGATCGCGCGCTCGCTCGACGCCGACGACGGGCTCACCGAGACCGGGACGCTCCTCGGCACTGGCCACTACGTCTCCCCGGAGCAGGCGAGCGGCGAGCGCGCCGACGAGGCGAGCGACCAGTACTCGCTCGGCATCGTCCTCTACGAGTTGCTCGTCGGCGAGGTGCCGTACCGCGGCGAGAACCTCATGGCCGTGGCGATGAGGCACCTCACCGACCCGGTGCCGAGCGTGCGGGAGCGTCGCCCCGAGGTCTCGGGGCGCGTGGAGGCCGTCGTCGCCCGTGCGCTGGCGAAGCGCCCGGCGGACCGGTTCCCCTCCATGGACGCGCTCGTGGCAGCGCTCGAGGCCTGCCTGGCGGAGCTCGGGCCGGAGGCCGCAGGTTCCGTTCCCGACGACGACACGGGAGTCATCCCTCCCGCGCCGGCCCCGGCACGGTCTCGACCCGTGCCGCAGCCGCGCAGGCAACGTCGCCGCGGCCTCGGCTTCCTCGCGGCAGTTCTCGGCGCCGTTGTCGCCCTCCTCGCGGGCGGGCTCGTCGCGATCGAGCTGCTTCTGGACGACGGCGGCCCGGGGATTCTCGGCGTCGGCGGCTCGCCGGACGGTGAGGACGGGGAGGGCGGCTCGGCCGTACAGCTTCGTGCAGTCTCGGACTTCGATCCCGACGGCGACGACGTCGAGCATCCGGAGGACGTCTCTGCGGCCACGGACGGCGACCGCGCCACGTTCTGGACGACGGAGACGTACCAGAGCTTCTCCAAGCCGGGCGTCGGGATCGTCCTGGACGCCGGCGAGCCGCTTGCGCTCTCACGCCTCGTCGTGACGAGCGACGAGGCCGGCTTCACCGCCGTCGTGATGGCCGGCGAGGGCCCGGAGGGCCCGTTCGAGGAGGTCTCGGAGTCGCAGCAGGCGGGCCGCCGCACCTCGTTCGCGCTCGACGTGCCCGACGAGGGCCGCCGCTACTACCTCCTCTGGATCACGTCTCTGGCCGGCCGCGCCCACGTGAACGAGGTGCGCGCCTTCTCGGGCTAGTAGCGAAGCGCGGCGCGGCGGTCGCGGCGCTCGAGCGCGAGCTCGACCAGGCGGTCGAGCAGGTCTGGGTAGGGCACGCCCGAGGCCTCGAAAAGCTTCGCGTAGACGCTCGTGGACGTGAAGCCGGGGATCGTGTTCAGCTCGTTGACGACGACGTCCCCGTCGGGGCGCACGAAGAAGTCGACGCGGGCCATGCCCTCGCACTCGGAGGCCGTGAACGCCGCGACGGCGAGCTCCTGCACGCGTGCCGCCGAGCCCGCCGGGACGCGCGGCGGGATCACGAGCTCCATGCCGCCCTCGGCGTACTTCGCCTCGTAGTCGTACCAGTCGCTTGCGAGCGGAACGATCTCGCCGGGCACGGAGGCGACCGGATCGGCGTTCCCGAGCACGCTGCACTCGACCTCGACGCCGTCCAGGAACTCCTCCACGAGGATCTTCTCGTCGTGGGCGAAGGCCAGCTCGACCGCCGCGTCGAAGTCCTCCTCCGAGCGGACGACGCTGATCCCCACGCTCGAGCCCAGTCGGGCGGGCTTGACGACGCACGGGAACCCCGACGGGCTTTGCACGGGCTCGCCCGGCCGCGCAGTGACGCTGCGTGCCACCGGGACTCCCTTGTCGCGCATCACCGACTTGAACAGGTCCTTGTCCATGCAGAGCCCCGAGGCAGTCACGCCGGCGCCGACGTACGCCACCCCGGCCAGCTCGAGCACGCCCTGCACGGCCCCGTCCTCGCCGAAGGGCCCGTGCAGCACCGGGAAGACGACGTCGAGCCCCTCCGCCTCGTTCGGCGCGAGGAGCCAGGGCCCCTCGCGCGGGATCTCGAGCGCGACGACGTCGTAGCGGCCGGGGTCGAGCCCCTCGATCACCGAGCGAGCCGACGCGAGCGAGACCTCGTGCTCGCTCGAGCGTCCCCCCATCAGGACTGCTACGCGGAGCTTCGCGATCCGGCGCTCCTAGGAGTCCTCGTCCTCGGCGGGAGCTTCGCCGACGAAGATCGTCACCTGCGACCCGGGGTTCGCCTGCGTGCCGCCGTCCGGATCCTGGTCCTGCACGATCCCGTCCTCCTCCGGGTCGACGACCGGGACGTTCTGGATGCTCACGGAGAAGCCGGCGTCCTCGAGGGCCTGCGTCGCGGTCGCCTCGTCCTCGCCGACCACGTTGGGGACGGGGACCTGCTCGGGGCCGGTGGAGACCGTGATCTGCACCGTGGAGCCGCGGTCTGCCTGGATGCCCGGGTCGGGGCTCTGCGCCGAGACGAGGCCTTCGGGCGTGTCGTCGTCCGGCGCCCGGACGACCTGCACCTGGAAGCCCGCCTGCTGGAGCTCCTGCCTGGCGCTCTCCTCGCTCTGGTCGAGCACGTCCGGGACGGCCACCTGCTCGGCGCCCTGCGACACGCGCAGGACGACCTCCGTCCCCTCCTCGACCTCCGTGTTCGGTCTCGGCTCCTGCGAGGCGACCACGCCGGGCTCGCGGCGGTCCGAGAAGACGTTCTGACGCCGAGCGTCGAGCCCGGCGTCCTCCAGGACCTCGACCGCCTCCTCGTAGGTCAAGCCGACCACCCGAGGCACCTGGACCATGCGCGGCCCTGTCGAGACGATGATCGTGACCGTCTCGCCTCGAGCGATGCGACTTCCAGCCTCGGGCGACTGCGAGATGACGACGTTGGGATCGATCTCCGGGTCGGCCTGCTCCCGAACCTCCGCCTCCAGCCCGGCCCGTTCGATCACGTCGATCGCCTGCTGCTCCCTCAGGCCCTCGACGAGCGGCACGGCGACGGGCTCTGAAGCCTCGAGCTGGTCCTGGATCTCGCTGTACACCCACCAGCCTGCGAAGGCCGCCGCGGCGAGGAGGAGCAGGACGAGGAGCCACGGCACCCAGCGCCGCCGCTTCCGCGGCGGCTCGCCGTAGCCCTCGGCAGGCGGGTACGTCGGCGGACGGCGGGGCGTCACCGGCGCGGCCGGCGGTCCGACCACGCGGGTCGGGCTCTCCGCTCCCAGCACCTCGGTCGAGTCGCCCGCGCCCAGCGGCACCAGGAGTGCGGTCGCAGCGGTCGCGGTCGCGCGGGAGATGGGGAGGCCCGCCTCGACTCGCTCGAGGTCCTCGATGAACTCCTCGGCTGTCTGGTACCGCTCCTCCGGCTCCTTGGCGAGGGAGCGCAGGACGATCTGGTCGAGCTTGGGCGGAATCTCCGAGCGCAGCTTCGAAGGAGGTGTCGGCAGCTCGTTGACGTGCTTCATGGCGATCTCGATCGCCGAGTCGCCGTTGAACGGCACCTTCCCGGTGAGCATCTCGAAGAGGACGACTCCGGCCGAGTAGAGATCCGAGGCGGCGGTGACCGGCGCGCCGCGCGCCTGCTCCGGCGAGAGGTACTGCGCGGTGCCCATGATCGAGCCGGCCTCGGTCATCTGCGACGCGCCGTGGCGGGCTATGCCGAAGTCGGTCACCTTGAGGCGCGGCTCGTTCGCCTTCACGTGCTGGTCGGCCGACACGAGCACGTTGTGCGGCTTGATGTCGCGGTGGATGATCCCGTGCCGGTGGGCGAAGCGGAGCGCCTCGAGGAGCTGCTTCGCGTGTCCGATGGCGGTGTCGATCGGGAGCGCGCCGCGGGTGAGGATGAGCTCCTTGAGGCTGCGGCCCTCGATCACCTCCATGGCGATGTAGTACGTACCTTCGGCCTCGCCGCGGTCGTAGATCGAGACGATGTTGGGGTGCGAGAGGCTCGCGGCCGACTTCGCCTCCCGCCGGAACCGCTCGATGAAGAGGTCGTCGTTCGCGTAGCGGTCGTTGAGGATCTTGATCGCCACCCGGCGCCCGAGGTCTTCGTCCTCGGCGAGGTAGACGTTCGCCATGCCGCCCGCGCCGAGCTTGCGCAGGATGCGATAGCGGCCGTCGAAGAGCGTGTTGATGAGGGTGTCGGAGACGCCGGGCATCGTTTCGTCAGACCCTCCTAGCCTAGGGATTCCGTCCCAGCACCGCTTCCATCACGTCCTGGGCGATCGGCGCCGCGGTGGAGCCTCCGGTGCCGGACTGGTTCGTGAGCAGGACGGCGACGGCGACCTCCGGGTCGCGCGCGGGAGCGAAGGCGATGAACCACGTGTTGTTGCGACCGGCGACACCGGTCTCCGCGGTGCCGGTCTTGCCCGCGACCTCGATGCCGGGGATCTGCGCGCTCGTCGCGGTGCCCGACGCCACCACCCGCGTCATCATGGCGGTGAGCTCGGCTGCCGTAGACGGCTTGATCGCCTCCTTCCACTCGCTTTCGCCGAAGCGCTCGATCACGTCTCCGTCGGGCGCCACGATCCGGTCGACGAGCGTCGGCTCCATGACGATGCCGTCGTTCGCCACCCCCGCGGCGACGAGGGCCATCTGGAGCGGGGTGGCCAGCAGGCGCTCCTGGCCGAAGGCGAGACGGCCGGGGTCGACCTGGGTCGGGTCGCCGGGGCGGAACGGGCGCCCATTCCGGTAGAGCCCGCTGATCGCCACCTCGTCGGAGGGGAGCTCGATGGGCGGGCGGTCGTAGAAGCCGAAGCGCTCGGCGTAGTCGAGGACCACGTCGGCGCCCAGCTCGATGCCGATGTTGCAGAAGACCGAGTTGATCGAGTTCTCGACGGCCTCGGCGAGCGTGACGCGGCCGTAGCCGCTCGGCGTTCCCTGGTCGGAGTAGTTGAAGACCCGCTGTCCGTACTCGACGCAGTAGCCCGGGTCGTCGAACTCGCTCGTGGGGCTGAACGTGCCCGTGTCGAGCGCCGCCGCGGCGGTCACGACCTTGAAGGTCGAGCCGGGCGCGAAGAGCCCCGCGGTGCCGCGGTCGAGGAGCGGGGAGGCAGGGGTGCACGGCCCTTGGCTGCGCTCGATCCGGCGGAAGTCGTCCTCCACGAGGTTCGGGTCGAAGGACGGGTTCGAGGCGAGAGCGAGCACCCGGCCCGTCGCCGGCTCGAGCGCGACGACCGCGCCGCAGTTGCCCTGGATCCCGTCCATCGCGGTTTGCTGCGCGCGCAGGTTCAGTGTCGTCACGACGTCGTTCCCCTCCCGGGTGAGCCCGCGGATCCGGTCCAGGGTCGTGTCGAGGACGGTGCTCAGGTTCGCGTTCGAGCCGGTGAGGAAGTCGTTCAGCGACTCCTCGAGCCCGGTGCGGGCGCGCTCGACGGTCGAGTAGCCGACCGCGTGCGCCGTCAACTCTCCTTGCGGATAGCGGCGGAGCCACCAGACGCGCCCGTCCTCGAGCTCTCGCCGCCGGTTGCGGGCGAGCACCGTCCGCCCGTTGGAGGCATAGATGAGCCCGCGCTTGATCTCGAGCTGGCGGACGACGAGGCTCGGGTTCCCTTGCCGGGCCTCGAGGTCCGGCGCGCGCCACAGCCAGTACGTCGCCGTCGCGATCAGCGCGACGAAGAGGAAGGCGAAGACGAGGAAGAGGCGGCGGATCTGCGGATTCACCGGCCGGCCCTCCCGACGCGGTCCGAGACCATGAGCAGGAGCGCGAGCAGGACGAAGTTGGCCACGATGCTCGAGCCGCCGTAGGAGACGAAGGGCAGGGTGATGCCCGTCAGCGGGATGAGCCCGGTGACGCCGCCGATGATGATGAATGCCTGGATCGCGACTGCCGCGGTCAGCCCGGCGGCGAGGAGTTTCGAGAAGCCGTCGTCCGCGAGCATCGAGATGCGGAAGCCGCGGAAGGCGAAGAGCAGGTAGAGGAGGATGACCGCCGCCGCGCCCGCCAGGCCGAGCTCCTGGGCGATGGCGGAGAAGATGAAGTCCGTCTCCAGGAACGGGATGTAGGTCTCTCCCTCCGGGCTCAGGAGGACGCCGCGCCCCAGCCCGGAGCCGAAGACGCCGCCGCCCGAGATCGCGTAGATGGACTGCACGAGCTGGTAGGTGTCTCCCTGCGGGTCGCTCCAGGGGTCGAGCCAGCCCTCCACCCGGTCCTCGACGTGCGGGATGACCTGGTAGAGCGCGAAGGCGCCGAGCAGGAAGAGGGCGAGGCCGACCGCCACGAACGACCAGCGCGCCGTCGCCGTGTAGAGCATCACCAGGAAGATGGCGAAGTAGAGGAGCGCGCCGCCGAGGTCGCGCGTCTGGAAGAGAACGAGCATGGCGCCGCCCCAGACGAGGAGCAGTGGGCCCAGGTGCTTGGGAGAGGGCAGCCGCCCCGTGCCGACGCCGAAGGAGAGCATCTCGCGGTTGTCCCGCAGGTAGCCCGCGAGGAAGACGACGATGAGGATCTTCGCCAGCTCGCCCGGCTGGAAGACGATCGGCCCGATGTCCACCCAGAGCGTCGCCCCGTTGATCGTGCGCCCGATCCCGGGCAGGGCGGGCAGCACGAGCAGGACGATCGCCGAGAGCCCGAGCACGTACTTGACGTTGTCCAGCTCGCGGTAGTCGCCGAGGAAGAGGACGAGCGCCAGGAACGCCGCGATTCCGACCACGACCCAGAGGCCCTGGCGGAACGCGAGATCGGGCTCGATCCGGTAGATCTCGGTCAGGCCGATCGCGCAGAGGAGCCCGCCGAGCGGGAGCAGGTACGGATCCGCGAACGGCAGCCGCATCCGCATGACGACGTGCGCGACGACGAAGAGCGCGACGAAGAAGCCCGCGTACGAAAGCGATGCGGCCGAGACGACCTCCTGCCGGGCCATGTAGACGGCCGCGAAGCCGGCCGCCGTCAGGGCGCCGACGAGCACGAGGTTCAGGAGCTCTCGCGTGCGGAGGCTCATCGGGGTTAGGGCAGGGCCTCGGCTTCGTAGACGGACACTCGCGCGCGGGCCGAGTCGTAGGAGGTGAGCCGATGGTCGAAGAGCTCGGACCGCTCGGCCGGGGAGAGCTGGGCGGCCTGGAGGCGGCTCACGTACCGCTCCCGGTAGAGGCCGACGCTCTCGGTCAGGTCGAAGGGCACTCCCTGGTACACGGTCACCCTCCCGTCCTCGCCCGCCCCGACGAAGTGCGCCCGCGAGAGCCCGTAGATCGCCCCGCCAAGGACGAGCGCGACGAACCCGAGGCCGAGGGCCGTCCAGAGCAGCCGGCGGCGCCAGCGATGCCGCTTCCGGCGCGGCCTGGCCGGCGCCTCCGGCTCGGACGCGGCCGCGGGCGCCACGGGCGGGAGCCCTGTCAGCGTGTCCTCGAGCTCGTCCTCCTGCTCGATGGCCGCCGTCTCGGCGCCGACGGGAGCGACGAGCGTCTCCTCGAGCGGCTCCTCGCCGTCCACGCGGAAGAGGACGACCGTGATGTTGTCCTCCCCGCCGCCGCTGTTGGCAGCGCGCACGAGGTCGCGCGCCGCGTCGTCGAGGCTCGCCGCCCGCTCGATCGTGCGCAGGATCTCCTCGTCGGAGACCATCGTCGGCAGCCCGTCCGAGCAGAGGAGGAAGAGGTCTCCGGCATCCGGCTGGAGGACGAGCGTGTCCACGTCCACCTCCGGGTCCGTGCCGAGCGCGCGCGTGATCACCGACCGCTGCGGATGCTCGCCGGCCTCCTCGGGCGTGAGCCGCCCGCTGCGGACGAGGTCGGCGACGAGGGAATGGTCCTCCGTGAGCTGCTCGAGGCTGCCCTCGCGGATGCGGTAGGCGCGCGAGTCGCCGACGTGGCCGAGGACGACGTCGCCGTCGCCGACGAGCGCCGCCGTGACCGTCGTCCCCATCCCCGAAGCGCCGGCGTCGCTGCGGGCGCGCTCGTAGATCCGCCGGTTCGCCTCCTGGATGATCGCCTGCACCCGCTCCTCCGGGTCGAGCTCGTCGGCGTCGTGGTACTCGCGGAAGGCCGCCGCCGCGAGGCGCGAGGCGACCTCGCCGGCCTGCGCGCCGCCCATGCCGTCGGCGACGGCGAAGAGGGGCGGGTCGAGGACGAGCGAGTCCTCGTTGCGGCGGCGGACGCGCCCCGCGTCGGTCTTGCCGGCGCTCTCGCCCAGCCTCATCGCTCGAAGACCAGCTCCGTGTCTCCGACCTGGAGCACGTCTCCCTCGTGCAGGCGTCGGCGGCCGTCCACGCGCTCCCCGTTGACGTAGGTGCCGTTCGTCGAGCCGAGGTCGATCACCCACGTCCCGTCGAGCCCGCTCTCGACGCGGGCGTGGTGGCCCGAGGCGAAGTCGTCTCCGTCGAGGGCGACGACGTTGTCGCCGCTGCGGCCCAGCGTGGTCGGGACGGGGCCCGCCTCGAACATCTTGCCGACGGGGATCGCCCGCGAGCGCTGCACGACCAGTCGTCCAGGCTCGATGCCCGCCTGCGCCCGTGCCTGCGCGACCTGGGCCGGGGCGAGCACGAAGCTCTCCTGCGGCGCGGCCGGGAGGCCGCGGGTCGCCGAGCGGACGACGCGCCAGATGAAGAAGTAGAGGAGCGCGATGAACGCGGCCTGGAGTGCGATCAGGATGGGCTCGACGGACACGGACATCAGGGCCCCGTCCGCTGACGCTGCCCCGCTTCACCGGCGCGGAAACCGTGAGACATTAGAAACCGCGTTCGAAGCGGAGCTCGGTCGTCCCGAGCACGATCTCGTCCTCGGGCTCGAGCTTCGCCCGGTCGACGCGCTTCCCGTTCACGGAGAGCCCGTTCGTCGAGCCGAGGTCGACGATCCAGTACGCGCCGTTTTCGTGCCGGAGCTCGGCGTGGCGCCGGGAGACGTTCGGGTCGTCGACCGTGATGTCGCAGTCGCGGGAGCGCCCGAGCACGACCGTGCCGCCGGCGAGCTCGTGGCGCTCGCCCCGGAGGAGGAGCGTGGCGGAGGAGTGCGCGAGGTCGAGCTCGGCGGCCTCCGCCGCGGAGACCGCCTCGGTGGACGGCTCCGGCTTGTAGATCCTCGTCTCGCTGGGGGCCGCCTGCGGCTCGAGCCCGGGCGGCGGGGGCTCCTTCGCCCGCTGCGGCTGCACCATCCTGGTGGCGATCCCGAACTCGCCCATGCTCAGGTCGTCATCCTCCTCCATGAGGACGCGAGGCGCCGAGAGCAGCGCGTAGCCCTCGCGGCGGGCGTGCTCCGACAGGTAGTCGGACAGCTCGGTGAGGAGCGAGTCCTCGTACGAGGCGAACTGGTCGCGGTCGCTCGGAGAGAGGTAGACCGTGTACTCGTTGGGTACGTAGACGCGCGAGACCGAGATCGTCTTCGTCTCGTCCATTTCCTTGGCGAGCTTGCGCGCCAGCTCGACCGGCTGGACATGGGTGCGAAAGGCGCGCCCGAAGACGCCCTCGACGATCGACTCGATCCTGTGTTCGATGCTTCGCAGAACGCTCATTGAGGGAGGGCAGGAGTCTGCCCGCCCCGCACTCTAACCACGCCGTACGAGCGGATACGCCACCAGCGCGGTCGCCAGCCAGACGGCGAAAGCGGTCCAGCCGGCAGCCACCGGAGCCCCCGCGAAGGCGAGCGGGAGCAGGAGCAGCGTCGCGAGCACTCCGGCGCCCCAGCAGGCGACTCCCCAGAGCCCGCGAGCCCGCGCGCGGGGCGCCAGCGCGGCCGCCGCGGCCAGCGCCAGGCCCGCGACGAGCAGGGACGGCCGGCTCCAGAGGGCGCCGAGGCCTGTGGACAGCGCGGCGGCCGGCCCTTCGGCCGGGCCGAGTCGGCCCGTGCCGGGCGGCGGCTCTCCGGTCAAGGGAAGGCTGGAGGCTGCCGCCACCGCAGCGGCCACGGTCGCGAGGACGGCGGCAAACGCGGTCGCCGCGCGGCGGACGAGGCCCTGGGCACGGGTGGCGATCGCCGCGGCGAGCGGGAGCATGCCGATCGGCGCGAGGAGCGGCCCGGCGGCGAAGAGCAGACCCGAGCGGGCGTCTCGGGCGAAGAGGAGGAACCAGACGAGCGCGCACGGGAGGTACGCGAAGGCGAGCCCGAGCGAGACGTTGCCGAGCGGGAGGGCGGGGGCGGCGAGCGCGGCGGCGAGCCCTGCGCGTGGGCTGACGAGCGCGAGCAGGCCTGCGATCGCCCCGAGCAGCACGGGCCAGCCACCCGGGAAGAAGGGGAGGAGCAGGGTCGTCCCGAGCACGAACGCAACGGCGAGCGCGGCGTGCGGGGCGCGCTCGCGCAGTGCCGCTGGGGAGGTGACGGCCCGTTCGCGGTGGCTCCGGCGCTCCGCGGCGGCGCGCAGGAGGTGCAGGCCCTGCCGGGCCGAGGGGCGCTTGCGCGGGTCCAGCGCGAGCATGCGGTCGACCGCGCGGCAGAGCTCTCTGGGCAGGTCGGGCCGCAGCTCGGCCAGCTCCCGGGCGCCCTGCTCCACCCGGCGAGCCGTCTCCAGGGGTGAGACGGCCCAGAACGGATGGCGGCCGGCGAGCGCCTCCCAGAGCAGCACCCCGACCGACCAGACGTCGGCAGCCCCCGTCGCCTCTGCGCCGCCGAGCCGCTCCGGCGCGATGTAGGCGAGGGTGCCCGGGACGTCGCCGGCGGCGGTCAGCGTGTCCGCGTGCTCGAGCTGGGCGAGGCCGAAGTCGAGCAGCCGCACCGAGAGCTCCTCGCCGGCTTCCACCATGATGTTCGCGGGCTTGACGTCGCGGTGGACGACGCCCTTCCCGTGCGCGTGCGCGAGCGCCTCGAGCACCTGTGCAGCCGCCTCGACGGCCCGCCAGTCGTCCAGGGCGCCGCCGCGTAGCTCCTCGCGCAGCGTCCGTCCGGCGACGTAGGGATAGGCGACGTAGACGTGCCGCTCGTCGCGCGCCAGCGCGAGCGCCCGCAGGCAGCGCGGATGGCGGAGGCGTGTCGCCGCCTCGACCTCGCGCTCGGCCCGCGACCCCGCCTTGCCCTCGCGGGGTACGACCTTGAGCGCCACCTCGCGGCCGGCGTGCTCGTCGCGGGCGAGCCAGACGGAGCCCGAGCCGCCCGTGCCCAGGGGTCGGAGCGGCCGGTACCGGCCGAGCACGAGGTGCTGCTCGCTGAGCGCGACGGCTGAGTGCATCGGGCACGGCGCACTTTGCGCTCGGCCCGGAAAGTCCTGCAAAGTCCGGGCAGGGTGCTAGACTCGGCGGCTTCCCGACCCCCGACCGGCGTGTTCGACCGCGAGAGAACCGAGACTCAACCGGACCAGGAGTTCGACTTCTTCGACGAGTCGCAGACCGTCGAGTCGGACTCGCGGGAAGGAGGGCCACGCAGGCGCCGCCGCCTGCCGACGCGCCCGCCGACCCCGCCGGGAGGCTCGCAGCTCTACCGCCGTGGGATTCTCATCGTCGCCGCGATCGTCCTGGCGGTCATCCTCATCCTCGTCGTCAACAGCTGTCGCGGCGACCAGAAGCAGCAGGAGTACGAGGGGTACGTCGAGCGGGTCTCAACGGTGGCGGGTGAGTCCGAGCAGCTCGGCCGGCAGCTGAACGACCGCCTGACGACGCCCGGCATCACGCTTGAGGCGCTGCGCGGCGACATCGAGGGGCTGCGCGACCAGCAGGAGCAGCTCCTGCGCGCGGCGAGCGACTTGACGCCGCCGGGGCCGCTGATCGACCAGCAGCGCAGCCTCGTCGAGACGATGCAGTTCCGCGTCAACGGCCTCAACGGGCTGGCGCAGGCGCTGGCGACGGTCGCCCAGACGAGCGACGCCGAGGAGTCCGGCCGCGATCTCGCCCAGCAGACCTCGCGCCTCCTGGCGAGCGACGTCGTCTACCAGGACGGCTTCCAGGAGCCGACGAGGACGACGCTCGAGCAGGAGGGAATCACCGACGTCTCCGTGCCGGGGTCGACTTTCCTGCAGAACCCGGAGCTCGCCGGTCCGGCGGCGTGGCGGCTGGTGGTCGAACGCCTCACCCAGAGCCCGGAGGCGGGCGGACTGCACGGGAACGGCATCCAGTCGGTGAGCTGGCAGCCCGACGGCGAGGAGCTCGTGCCCAACGAGGACAACACCGTCCGCGCCACCGACCAGCTCGCCTTCCAGGTCGTGATCGAGAACTCGGGCGATCACCAGGAGACCCAGGTCCCCGTCACGCTCGTGATCCAGCAGGACCCGATCATCCGCAAGCGCCAGGTGATCGACCTGATCAACCCCCAGGAGACGGAGACGGTCACGTTCCGCGACCTCGGCAACGTCTCGTTCTCCACGCGCACGACGCTGAAGATCACCGTGGAGCCGGTCGCCGGCGAGCGGAACACGGGGAACAACACGGCGCAGTATCCCGTGATCTTCACCCTCGGCTAACTGACCGTAGAGCCACTAGGCTAATCCGGCATGTCGGACCTCTCCGACGCCGCACCCTGGATCGCCATCGGCGCCGCGGCTGCGGCCGGCGTCGCGCTGCTTCTCTCGCTCGCCTTCTACCTGAAGCTGCGCGCGGTGCGGAAGGCGCAGAAGGTGCTGCTGGGCTCCGACAAGGACGATCTGGTCAACTTCGCCGTGTCGCTCCAGACCCGCATCGACGACCTCCACCGTGTCGTGGACGAGGTGGCGGCCGGCCTCGCGCGGATCGACAAGCGCGTGGACGGCACGCTCTCGCACGTCGCCCTCGTCCGCTACGACGCCTACGAGGACGCCGGCGGGCACCAGTCCGCGTCGCTGGCGTTCCTCGACGCGGCGCGCTCGGGCCTGGTGATGAGCGCCATCCAGGGCCGGGACTACGCGCGGATCTACGTCAAGCAGCTCGACCGCGGCCGCGCGCCCGTGGCGCTCTCGCCGGAGGAGCAGGAGGCGGTCGACCGGGCGATGGCGCAGTAGGAAACCCGATGACGTACCGCAAGGCAGAGATCAGGCCGTTCACCAGCGAGGACGAGCCGCTCCTCTTCGGCCTCGCCACCCTGGACCGCGGCGCCGACGCGCGCACGCTGGCCGTCCTCGAGCAGGAGACGGTCTTCGTCGCCGAGCTCGCCGGCGCTCCGGCCGGGTACGTCGCCCTCACCCGGGCGGGCGAGGCGATGCGCGTCGACCAGCTCTTCGTCAGCCCGGAGCACGAAGGCGAGGGCGTGGGGCGGCAGCTGCTCGAGTTCGCGGAGGGCTACGCGATCGCCGAGCGCGCGCTTACGCTCCAGGTCGTGGTCGCCTCCGGGGACCGGCGCGCGGTCGGCTTCTACCGCGGGCGCGGCTTCGTCCCGGCCGGCGAGGACCTGCTCGAGCTCGTGCTTCCACAGCGTTAAGGGCCTGCTCATCTACGATTTGCCTTCGTGCAGCAAGTTCTCGTGCTGAATGCGAGTTACGAGCCCCTCAACGTGTGCTCGGTCCGGCGCGCGCACGTGCTCGTCTTCAAGGGCAAGGCCGAGCTGGTCGAGGAGCTGCACCAGCCGCTGAGGTCGGCGTCGAGCACGTTCCCGTGGCCGCACGTGATCCGGCTCTTCAGCTACGTCCGGGTACCGCGGGCCGTGAAGCGCAAGATCTCGCGCAAGGCGCTCTTTGCCCGCGACGGTCACCGGTGCGTCTACTGCGGCTCACCAGGCCGGCTGACGCTCGACCACGTCGTGCCGCGCTCGCGTGGGGGTGACTCCGTGTGGGAGAACGTCGTCACCTCGTGCGCCCCGTGCAACCTCCGCAAGGGCAACCGCCTCCCCGAGGAGGTGGAGATGCGCCTGCTCGTGCGCCCCGCCACGCCGACCCCGGCGCTCTTCGTGACCCTGTCGGCGCCGCGGATCCCGGACGGCTGGCAGCCCTACCTGGCTGCGTTCGCGTAGGAGGGATTGGTGGAACGTCGTTCGTCGCGCGGCCCTGCGGCACAAGCGTCTGTTCCGCCAAGCCCTCCTAAGAGCGTGCTCGAGGTCACGACCCTGACCGACGGCGGCCAGGGCCCGCTCGAGGTCGCGCGGAGGGTCGCAGACTTCGTCGAGGGCGCCCGGCGCTCGCTGGACTTCGCTCAGTACGACTTCCATCTCGGGCCCGAGACCAGGCCCGTCGTCGCGGGCGCCGTCGTCGATGCGGCGGCCCGCGGCGTTCGCGTTCGCTTCCTCTACAACGTCGACCACCGCAATCCGATCCCGGTGCCGCCGCCTCCGGAGCCCGACGCGGCGCTGATCGCGTCGCTCGGGGTGCCGGCCCGGGCGATCGCGGGAGTGCCGGACCTCATGCACCACAAGTTCGTCGTCCGCGACGCCGAGACGGTCTGGACCGGATCGACGAACTGGACGGACGACTCGTGGACCCGGCAGGAGAACGTGATCCTCGTCGCCTCTTCGCGCGAGCTCGCGGCCCGCTTCGGACGGGTCTTCGAGCAGCTGTGGGAGACCGGCGCCGTCGAGCAGAGCGGCTTCGTCGACCCCGCGCCCGTCCCGGTGGGCGATGAGCTCGTGCGCGCGTGGTTCACGCCCGGCCACGGGGAGGCGCTCTCCGCCCGCATCGCCGAGGCGATCGCGAAGGCGCGGCACCGGGTGCGGATCGCCTCGCCGGTGATCACGACCGCGAACGTCCTCTCCTCCCTCGCCCAGGTCGTCTCCGAGGGGCGCGTGGACGTGGCCGGCTGCGTCGACCAGCCGCAGGTACACGGCGTCGTCTACCAGTGGAGCCGGAACGGCAACGCGTCGTGGAAGCTGCCGCTGCTCCGGCGAGTGCTGGCCGCGCCGTTCTCGGGCAAGCGCTCGACTCCCTGGGAGGAGCACTCGGTCCACGACTTCATGCACGCCAAGCTGACGGTCGTGGACGACACGGTCTTCACGGGAAGCTTCAACCTCTCCCGCTCGGGCGAGCTCAACGCCGAGAATGTCGTCGAGATCACCGACCCGGAGCTGGCCGAGCGCCTCGCGGGCTTCGTCGACCAGGTCCGCGGGCGCTATCCGCCCTTCGCCTTCGCCGAGCGGCGCCTCAGCCCGCGCCGGCTCTTG
>JBOHAM010000029.1:0-80264 GCA_050697735.1 Gaiellaceae bacterium
GAGCGAGACCGTGAGCGTCTCGACGCCCGAGTCGACCAGGTCGCGGACGATCTCGGCCACCTGCTCGCGGTCGACCGGCTCGACGGGCTCGCCCTGGGCGCTCATCCGCTCCCTCGCCTCGCGGGTGTCCTCGAGCGCCGCGGGCGGGTCCGGCTTGACCATGATGATCCAGCCCGCGAGCGGCCCCGGCGTCTGCGAGCGCGCCAGGTGGAGGATCTGGCCGAAGCCCTGCGTCGTGATGAGCCCGACGCGTGCGCCCTTGGCTTCGAGCATCGCGTTGGTCGCCACGGTCGTGCCGTGCATCACGAATCCGAGCTCGCCCGGCTCGACGCCGCTCTCGTCGCAGATCCGCCTGACGCCGACGAGCACCCCCTCCGAGGGGTCGGCGGGGGTCGAGGGCGTCTTCACGCGGTAGAGATCGCCTTTTTCGTCGTCGACGAGCAGCAGGTCGGTAAAGGTTCCCCCGACGTCCACCCCGAGCCTGTGTGCCATTCCTCTCCTTTCAGCCTGCGAGCGAGGCGAAGGTCCCCGCGCGGTAGACGTACCCCTCGAGCGGGCGCTCCAGCACGCCCTCGAGCCACTCGGCGACGCCGATCAGCGCCTCCAGGTCGATCCCGGTCTCGACGCCCTCGCCGTGGAGGACGTAGACAAGGTCCTCGGTTCCGATGTTCCCGGTCGCCCGCGGGGCGAAGGGGCACCCGCCGATCCCGCCGACGGATGAGTCGAGCACGGTGGCGCCGGCCTCGAGCGCGGCGAGCGCGTTCGCGTACCCGGTGTTGCGGGTGTTGTGCAGGTGGGCGCCGACCGTCGTCCTCGGCAGACGCGCGCGGCCGATGACGTCCCTGATCTGCCGCGGGACCGCGACCCCGACCGTGTCCGCGAAGACGATCTCGTCGACCGACTGCGCGAGCCGCTCGGCCAGCCCGACCACGTGCCCCGCGTCGACGGGGCCTTCGAACGGGCAGCCGAAGGAGACGCCGATCGTGACGGTGGCGCGGACGCCGTCCGCCTTCGCGCGCTCGCCGATGCGCTCCGCGGCGGCGACCGACTCCTCGACGGAGGCGTTCTGGTTCCGCCGGTTGAAGGTCTCGGTGGCGGCGAAGGCGAAGTGCACCTCGTCCAGCCCGGTAGCAACCAGCCGCTCATAGCCGCGTTCGTTGAGGGCGAGGCCGGCGTACACGACGCCGTCGCGGCGCTCCAGGCCCTCCACGACCTCCTCCGCGCCGGCCATCTGGGGGACGAGCTTCGGGTTCACGAAGCTGACCGCCTCGATGCGGGGGAGCCCGGCGTCCGCGAGCCGGTTCACCAGCTCCGCCCGCACCTCGGGAACGAGCGTCGTCGGCTGGTTCTGAAGACCGTCGCGCGGCCCCACGTCGCAGATCGTGACGGTCACAGCACCCCCTCCGCCTTCAGCTCGGCGAGCGTCTCGTCGGAGAGGCCGAGCAGGCCGCCGAAGATCTCGCGGTTGTGGCTCCCGTGCTCCCACGTCGCCGACCAGCGGACCTCCGCCGGCGTCTCCGAGAACTTCGGGACGATGCCGGGGCCGATGTAGGTGCCGAGCTCGGGGTCTTCGTGCTCGACCAGCATCTCGCGGGCGCGGAAGTGGTCGTCCTCGAAGATGTCGGCGATCGTGTAGATCGGCCCGCAGATGACTCCCGCCTCGTTGAGGACGCGATCGATCTCCGCGGCGTCGAGCCCGCGCGCCCAGTCGGCGACGATCCGCTCGATCTCCTCCTGGTGTTCGCCGCGTGCAAGGTGCGTGGCGAAGCGCTCGTCGTCGGCCAGCTCGGGCGAGCCCATCGCCGCGCAGAGCCGCCGGAAGACGTTGTCGGCGTTCGCCGCGATCACCATCCACTTGCCGTCCCGCGACAGGAAGATGTTCGAGGGCGCGACCCCCTTGAGCCCGGTCCCGCCCGGCCCGCGGACGATGCCGAGGCGGTCGTACTCGGGCACGGTGCTCTCGAGGAGCGCAAAGCACGACTCGAGCAGCGAGACGTCGACCACCTGTCCGCGCGTGCCGCCGAGCGCGTCCCGGCGATAGAGGGCGGCAAGGATGCCCTGCGCCGCGAACATCCCCGCCAGCGAGTCGCCCAGCGAGAGGTGCAACCTGGGCGGCGGCTCGCCGGGGAACCCGTTCAGGTAGCGAAGGCCGCCCATGGCCTCCGCGACCGAGGCGAAGCCGGCCCGGGGGGAATACGGCCCCGTCTGCCCGTACCCGGACACACGGCAGAGGACGAGCGCGGGATTCGCCTCGTGCAGCTCGTCCCAGCCGAGATTCCACTTCTCGAGTGTCCCCGGCCGGAAGTTCTCGACGACCACGTCGCTCTGCCTGGCGAGCTCGAGCAGGAGCTCCTGGCCCTTTTCCGTCCGTAGGTCGAGCGTCACGCACTTCTTGTTGCGCGACTGGACGCCCCACCAGAGCGAGCGCCCCTTGTACCGCGCCTTGCCCCACTCGCGCAGCGGATCCGGCTTGCCCGGCGGCTCGACCTTGATGATCTCGGCGCCCATGTCGCCGAGGAGGCGGCCCGTAAACGGCCCCGCGAGGAGCATGCCGAGCTCCACCACCCGGATCCCGGCGAGCGGGCCGGGCCCGGACGTCTCCCGGCGACCCTGCGCGGCGGGCGGGGACGAGAGCTCGCTCATGCCGGCCCGCCCTCGTCTCCGGGCCCGAGCTGTGCGAGCAGGAAGTCCCGCGCCTCGAGCACGTGCTCCTTCATGATCAGCTCCGCCCGCTCGCCGTCCCCGAGCCGCAGCGCACGCGTCAGCTGGCGGTGGTAGTGCTGCGAGATGAGCTTCTGCTCCGGGGAGTACCAGTAGAACGACTTGTAGACGAGCGGGATCTCGATCACCTTGCGGATGAGCGCCGCAAGCCGGTCGCTCGCGGCCGCCTCGTGGATGACGCTGTGGAAGCCGAGATTCTCCTTCACGAGGTCGAGCAGGTCGTCCTCGGCCCCCAGGCGGTCGAACCGATCGCAGCTCTCCTCGAGGCGGGCGACGTCGTCCGGCGAGATGCGCGTGGCTGCACGCCTCGCCGCGTACCCCTCGAGGAGCGCCCGGAGCTGGTAGACGTCGTCGAGGTCTCCGACCGCGTACGAGCGTACCGTGGCGCCGCGTCGCGGGATCGACTCGACGAGCCCCTCGCTCTCGAGCGTGAGGAGCGCCTCGCGCACCGGCGTCCGGCTCATGCCGAGCTCCTGCGCGAGCTCCTCCTCCTTCAGCCGGTGCCCCGGCGGGAGCCGGCCGTCGATGATCGCCTCGCGGATGACCTCGCCCGCCGCTGCGCTGGCGCTCTGCGGGGGGAAAAGCCGGCCGTCGAGCAGGTTGCCGCCCACCCGAACGAGCATACAGTATGCAATCTTGAGGTACGACCTCCTTCACGAGGAGGACGCGAGGGGCCTCGTCCTGTCGGTTTTCACGGACGTCCGGGCTCGCATGCCCTTCGTCCCGGCGATCTTCAAGGCCCTGGCGCGAGAGCCGGCGGCGCTCGTGCCCGCCTGGCTCCAGGCCCGGGCGCTGTACGACGACCCGCGGGCCGTCGCTGCTGCGTCTCGCCTGGCGGAGCTGGCGCGGCCCTGCCTCGCATATCGCCCCTCTCCGGCCGTCGGGGAGGCAGCCGCCCCCTTCGCCGCAGACCTCCCGAGCCTCCTTCTAGTCGTCACGTCGCTCGGTCTCAGCCTCGACGGCGTCCTGCCGCTCCGAGAGCCGCAGGCCCAGAGCCTCCCCTCTCCGGCGCCGCTCCCGCCGACGCCGGTTCCCGAGCAGCGCGACGAGGACCCGCTCTATTCCGAGATCAGAAAGGTCTACGGCACGGAGCACGTGCCGAGCCTCTACAAGGCGCTCGCTGCACACGGCGTGCTCGCGGAGTCGTGGGCCGGGATCGGTCCCTTCTTCGGCACCCCGGAAGGGGCGCGGCTCGTCGAGGCCGTCGCGGCCGCGGCCGAGCGTGAGGCCGGCGCCTTCCCGGAGTACGCGTTCTTCGCGGCCGAGGAAGCACGGCCCGTGCTCGCCCAGTTCCGCATCGCGCTCCCGCGTAACCTCGTCTTCGCGACGGCGGCGACTTCCTAGGAGGGTTTGGCGGAATTTCGTTCGTCGCAGGGGTGCGCTGCTCGTTCCGAGACAAGGACGCAGGGAGCGCCGATAGTCGTAACTATCGGCGCGACTGAGGACGCCGCATCGGGGCGAGCAGG
Organism: Gaiellaceae bacterium; assembly: GCA_050697735.1. Taxonomy (GTDB): domain Bacteria; phylum Actinomycetota; class Thermoleophilia; order Gaiellales; family Gaiellaceae; genus JAIBJN01. The sequence goes on from JBOHAM010000029.1 coordinate 4,188, forward strand.
GCGCCCCTGCGGCACAAGCGCATATTTCGCCAGACCCTTCTAGCCTCGAGCTGCTGCGGCGGCATCATTCTGCGTCGAGCTCTTGGCGCCAGGCGAGCGCCGCGGCGCCGACGGGGAGCACGTAGACGGGGTCGCGTCGGTCGGGGCCGAAGACGCGGATCTCCTCCCCCGTGGACAGCGCGAACCACCGTCCGTCGGACGACCAGGCGAAGCCGTGCTGGCTCGTCGGCGGCAGCGTGACGGCGCCCGTCCTCACGTCGACGAGGATCATCTCCTTGCCGGCTCCGGGAAAGGCGACGGCCACCTCCCGACCCGTCGGGTCGAACTCGACGTTGTCGCCGAGACGACCGGTGCCCGCAGGCAGGTTCAGCTCGGGCAGCGGGATGGCACGATCGAGCCGCTTCCCGCGCCAGAGCTGGAGGAGCCGACGCGGCAGCCGGCCGGGCTCGAAGCGGACGGTCACCACGGCGAGCAGTCCGTCCGGCCGGAGGTCATAGCCGACGACGTCCAGCGGGCCCTCGCTGCCCGGCGGGAACGGCCGTGCGAGCTCCTTCTCCCCGAGCAGCCCGTTGCCGTCCCGGAGGAGCGTGGCGGTGAGCAGGCGCGCGGGCCGGGCCAACACCGAGCCGTCGGGTGCGATCTTGGGACGGCACCCTTGAAGCCGCTCGCGCGTCCCCGTGTCCAGGTCGAGCACGACCGTGCCGCCCGCCGCCGTGCACCACGCAAGTCGGCGGCCGTCCTCCGACCAGGAAGGCTCGCCCCGCACGACACCCAGCTCTTGCGCAACCTCGGGCGGATCGCCGAGGCGCAGGAGCGCCGCGCGGCTGCCGCGGAACCCGAGTGCCGGGGCGAGCGAGACGACCGCATGCGATCCGCGGGCCGGGACCCAGAGGCCGCACTCGAGAGGCGGGCCCGCCGCTTCGAGCGTCAAGGTCGCGAGGCTGAGCGCGCGCGGGCGGCAACCGGCCTGGGTGGCAAAGACCAGCGTGCCCTGGAGCTCGCCCCGGGCCGGAACCTCGGGCCCGACGAGGGTCGAGTCCTCGAGCAAGTCGACGACGGTCGACGATGCGGTTCCCCCGCGGAGCGCGTCGTAGGCCGCCGCGAAGACGAGCACGGCGACCGCGCCGAGGACGAGCCCCGAGACGGCCTGCCGCACGGTCACGGCGGCGAAGGCGCGGTCACGGTCGCGGGGCCGTATAGACGGCCGAGTAGTCGAGCGCCCCTCCTCCCCGCTCCTCCGCCGTGCGGTAGCGGTCTCGGCTCGCGGTCGCCACAGGCGCCTCCACGCTGTGCGCGGCCGCGAGCTCGAGCGCGAGGTCGAGGTCCTTCGCCATGAGGCGGAGGGAGAAGAGCGCCTCGTAGCCCCGCGAGGCGGGGTGGTCCGGCGAGACTCCCTCCAGCGGGAAGCGCGTGCGCAGGACGCGCGAGTCGCCCATCGAGCTGGTCAGAAGCTGGTAGAGGACGGCGGGATCGATGCCCTCGTGCTCGGCGACCGCGCAGGCCTCGGCAATCGCGACCATCGTCGTTCCGGCGATCAGGTTGTTGCAGAGCTTCGCGGCCTGGCCGGCGCCCGCGGGCCCGACGTGGAGGACGAGGCTGCCGAGCACCTCGAACAGCGGCCGCCCCGCCGCGAAGGCCTGGGGGCTTCCTCCGACCATGACGGTGAGCGAGCGAGCCTCGGCCCCGCGAGGCCCTCCGCTGACCGGTGCGTCGAGCGAGTCGATGCCGAGCCGGCCCAGCTCTGCGGCGAGCCGGCGGGCGAGCACCGGCGGGCCGGTGGACATGTCCACGACGGCGAATCCGGGCCGCGCGCCCGCTCGCAGGCCGGCGGATCCCAGGACGACGTCTTCGACCGCCGCGGGCGAGGGCAGGGAGAGGAGAGCGACATCGGATAGCTCGGCGGCCTCGGCCGGCGTGGCGGCGACCGGCGTGCCGAGAAGCGCCGCCCGCATGGGATCGACGTCGACGGCGACGAGCTCGTGGCCGGCCGTCGCGAGGTTCCGGGCCATCGGTAGGCCCATCGTTCCGAGCCCGATGAACGCGACCCGCGGCATGCCTCAGACGGAGCCCGAGGCGAGCTCGCTGCCGAACGCCGGCAGCCGTGCGAGCGGACGTCCCGAGGAGGCGAGGGCGACCCAGATGACGATCTCGTCGTCGCGCGGCGCGTCGGGGATCCGCACCTCGAACGTTTGGTGGTGGGAGCGGACGGTGTGGTCGTCCTTGTGCTTGAGCGCGAGGTCGATCGCGGCTCCGGCAGGGCCGCGCTTCTCCGCGGACGGAAGGAGGGAGCTGCCCCCGACGGGCTCCCGCACGAGGTTCCCGAAGCGCAGGTTGTGGATGATGGCCGATCCGTGCTCGACCTCGCCGGCGAGGCCGACGAGCGCGCCCTTTCCGTAACCCTCGACGTCCGCCGGGCCGAGGGCGGCCAGCGCGCGCTCGGTCAGCAGCCGGCCCAGCGGCTCGCAGTAAGCGTCCGCCACGGCGGCCAGATCCTCGACGAAGCGTCCCGCCAGCGGGTTCGAGACGACCGCCCCAGCCGCCGCGACGAGCGCCGGCGGCTCGACCGTGCGGCCCGACTCGGCCCGCACCTCCTCGACGATCACGCACAGCTTGCGGAGACCGTCCATCGCGAACAAGCATAGGGCCCTCTGAGCGCTCAGACCTTCTTGCCGGGATTGAGGAGTCCCTTCGGGTCGAACTCCTCTTTGATCGCCGCCATCAGCTCGATCGCCTTCGGCGCCCACTGCCGCCGAATCTGGCCACGCTTCGCCCAGCCTATCCCGTGCTCGCCCGAGATCGACCCGCCGAGCTCGACGGCAAGGGCGAAGAGCTCTTCGGAGGCCTGCGACGCCCGCTCGAGCTCCTCGGGATGCTCGGGAGCGACGAGGAAGGTCGAGTGGAGGTTCCCGTCGCCGGCGTGGCCCCAGCTGCACGCGGAGAGTCCGTGCCGCCGCCCGATCTCGACCGTGCGCTCGATCGCCTCGGCCAGGCGGTCGAGCGGGACGACGATGTCCTCGCTCACCTTGCCGCCTCTCTGAGCGGTGACGGCGATCGAGACGCCGTCGCGCCAGCGCCAGAGCTCGCGGACGACCTCCGGCTCGCCCGGCGCGAAGACGTCCAGGGCCTCCTCGCCGAGAGCGGCGACGACGTCCCCGCGAAGCGCCTCGGCCTCGCTCCGGGAGCCGTCCGCTTCGGCGAGCACCAGGAAGCCGGTTCCGGCGGGCAGAGGCGCGGGAAACGCACCGCCGGCGGCTGCGAGCGTCCCCGAGTCCAGGTACTCGAGCGCAGCGACGACGAGCCCGCTGCCGAGCACCCGCTCGATCGCGCGGCAGCCGGCCGTCGTGCCCTCGTAGAACGCGGCGACCGGGTACGACGCCTCGGGCGCCGGGAGAAGCCGGAGCCAGGCCGCCGTGACGATCCCGAGTGTCCCCTCCGATCCGATCAGGAGGCTCTTGAGGTCGTACCCGGCGACGTCCTTCCTGATCGGGCCGCCCACCGCAATCACCTCGCCCGGGGGCACCACCGCCTCGATCCCCGTTACCCACGCGCCCGTGACGCCGTACTTGAACGCGTGCGGCCCGCCGGCGTTCGTGGCGATGTTGCCCCCGATCTGCGACTGCTCGGCCGCTCCGGGATCGGGCGGGAAGAAGAGGCCGCTCTCGCGCACGATGCGGCGGAGCGCCCCGGTCGTGAGCCCCGCTTCGACCCAGATGCGCCAGAGGAGCGGCTCGAACGAGCGCACCGCCGCGAGCCGCTCGAGCGCGACGACGACGCCGCCGGCAACCGGCACGGCGCCTCCGGCGAAGCCGGTCCCTCCTCCGCGCGGGACGATGGGCAGGTCGTGCTCGTAACACCACGCGACGACCGCGGCCACCTCGCCCGGGCTCGACGGAAGCACCACCACGTCGGCATGCCCGTGCGCACCCCGGGTCTCGGTCCCGTCACGCAGGTACTCCCGGGTGTCGCCGGGAAGCACGTTCGCCCGCCCGACGATCGCGGCCAGGTCGCGCTCGAGCGCCGCACGGCCGACTCCGGAACGCGACACCATCAGCATCCAGCTTAGGCGCCCACCGACCCCGAAGTGATGTGAAATGCGCGCGCCGCTGAGGCCGGGACGAGACGACCCCGGACGGTGACCGGGGTCGTCTCGCCTTCCTGCTGGAAGCCGTCGCTAGTCGGATACGTAGTCGTCAGAGCCCGCGGACCAGATCGCGGCCTGGAACGGAATCGGGACCACCTGATCGCAGCGCCCCTTCGAGCCGTCCTGCAAGCGCGTGCCTCCGACCATCGGCTCGGCCGCCTGCTGGTCGAGCAGTGTCGGGACGAGCCCGCGGAGCGGCTGGGCCATACGGACGAAGTAGCCGGGGCCGAGCTCGCGCACGAGGTAGCCGGGCGCGGGCTGGACGAACATCCCGTGCAGGCCAAGCCGAAGCTCCACGGTGCCCTCAGGCTGCTCGCCCGTGTACTGCTCCTCGGTGAGGAAGTAGCCGCACGGCGGATCCTCGAGGATCGCGTCCGGCTCCGGAGCGTCCACGTCGGGCGCGCTCGGCAACGGCGGGAACAGCGGCCACGGGTACGAGCCGCGGAAAACGACCCGGCCGATGTTACGCCGCTGGAACTTGAGCGAGTCCGTGACCACGCGCCGGACAGTGGCGTGGTTCTCGTAGTAGTACTCGAGCACCTGCTTGGCGAGCCACAGCTGGCCGTACGTCCTGCGGTTCTGGTTGCCCGCGGGGGTCGCGCCCGGCCGGGTGCTTCCCGCGCTGGCGCGGTTCTCGGACAGGAGCCCGACGATGTTCTTGAGGCCGAAGGTGTTACGCAGGATGGTCTCCTGGCTGGCACCGCCGTTCGAGTACGGCCCCGCGTACCAGCCGGCGAGCGCGGCGTTGTCGTAGATCCAGCTCTCGATCAGCCCGGTCTTGGCCTCGAGGTGAAGCCCCTCGTAGACGTTCAGGTGCCGCGGGCCGAGGACCGGGAGGTCCTCGCTGTCCCCGTTGTGACCGTCGACCGCGACGTCCGGGGTGTAGTCGCGGAGCATCGCCGAGAAGGCCTTCGTCTCCGGCTCACGGAGCAGCGAGTGGTCGCGGTTGAGGTCCTGACCCGTGGAGCTGCCGCGCGTGTTGGCGGCGCGGCCGTCTCCGTTGAGGGTCGGGATGATCAGCACGGTCGACCGCTCCATGATCCGGAGGAGCGTGCGGTCGTCGGTGAAGGCGAGCTCGCGCGCGAGGATCAGGCACGACTCTCGCATCGACGGCTCGTTGCCGTGCACGTTGCACTGAATCAGCGTCGTCGGCGACTCGGAGATCTGCTTCGCGCTGGCGAGCGGCTCGGGATGGCCGAAGACGAACATGTTGATCGGCCTGCCCAAGAGCGTGCGGCCGATCTCGACGACGCGCACGCGCTCGCTGGCCGCGTCGAGCGCGGCCGTGTAGAGGTACTCGTTGACGTCGCTCGTGAACGACTCTCCGTTGGTCTGCTCGAACTGCGTTCGCAGCGAGGCGCCCGGCCCGGTGCCCCACTGCGGGCTCGTCGTCCCGCAGACCGGCTCGGAGAACGGCTGCTCTTCCGCCCCGAACCGGGCTCGGACGCGCCAGCAGAAGCGTTCGCCGAGCACGAAGCCGGACTCGGCGAACGTCGGGGCGTCAGGCGTGACGGTGCGCGTCGGCTGCCAGAGGCCGACGATCGTGGCCGGGCCCGTGGGCTGGTCGGCGGCGTCCACGGGTGTGCGCTCGACCTGGTAGTCGGTCGCCCCCTCCACGGGGTTCCAGCTCAGTGTCGCGAAGCCGTCCTCCTGGACGGCGGCCAGGCCCGTCACCTGGTTCGGTGCCTGGGCCAGCGCACCGCCGGTGTGTACCAGCGACACGGAAGCAGCGATCACCGCGAACGTGATCCATCGAAGTCTTCTACGCATCGTTTCTCCCCCTCCTTGAAAGACGGTCTGCCTACCTGCCGTTCAGGCCTCTCCGACCACCCCCTCCACAGCGCCGTCTGCGGATGGAAGCAGCCCAAGGCCGAGCAATGCTCCCGGGCGATCCCACGAGAATCAGGCCGACGGCAAGACCCGTCTCATCCACCCCCTAGTAGTGCCGGGCACCGTATATGGAGACGTCCTCCTGGCGCTACGCGCCTCCTGGATCCCGTGAGTCGCTAGAGAACGATCCCGGCCGGAGCCTCGCGCCCGGTCACGGCGTCGAAGTCGACCGAGCGCTCGACCGTCCTGAGCCACTCGTAGGCGAGGCCCTTCAGGCCCACGAGCTCGACGCCCGCACCCGCCATGCGTGCGAGTCCCTGACGGTGTGCGGTGCCCGGCGAGGCGACCGCGTCCTCGACGACGACCACGCGCTTGCCCAGGTCGAGCAGCCCGAAGGCCGACTGGGCCACGCAGACGTCGGTCTCGAGCCCACAGAGCACGACGGTCTCGCGGTCGTGCCCAGTCAGGTCCTCGAGGATCGCGGGGCAGGCGGAGAGATCGAAGACGGGCTTCGTGTGCCTGGCAGTGCCCGGGGCGAGCGCGTCCGTGATCACCGACGCCGTTCCTCCGTTCCTCTCGGGCGCTTCCTCGGTGACGACCACCGGCGCGCGCAGCCAGCCCGCGAGCCCGCACAGCCACCCGATCCGATCCACCAGCTCGATCGCTTCCTCGCCTGCAAGCTTGCCCAGGAAGCCGTCCTGCACGTCGATCACACCGAGCACACAGTCGTCGACATCGAGCAGACGCCCCACGCCTCGGATTCTCTCAGGCGCCCGCTAGTGGGTCAGGAGCAGCTTGAGTCCGACCAGGACGACACCGAGCCCCACGTTCGCGGCCACGACCAGGAGCGTTCCGAACCAGCCGAGCCGTTCGACGTGCGCGAAGGTGATTCCCTGGACGGCGAGCACGACCAGGCCGAGGCCGATCGCGAGCCAGACCGCGAGGTCGGTCGAAACGACATCGAACGCTCCGAGCAGCAGCGCCGCGATGGGCGGAAGGGCGGCCCCCACCATCGAGGCCTCACGGCGGGCGATGTACCGCAAGGCAGAGAGCGAGAGATGACGGTCGTGGGCGACGCTGTAGGCGAGCCCGTGCGCATACACGTGCGCAAGCCAGAGAACGAGGGATGAGACTCCCGCCAGCGCGGCGATGCGACCGGCATCGTCGGGGTAGGCCTTCGCCCCGGCAACGACGACTGCGAGGACGATGATCGTCCCGTAGATGAAGCCTGCGAGGCGCTCGCCGATCGCCTCGCGGGTGAGGCGGACGGCTCTGGGGGGACGAGACGGCTCCTTGGCCACGCGCGCATCATGGCTCGCGTCGGAGACGGCCGGGCAAAAGGACGGTCGAGACCATCAGGCCGTACGCGATCGACATCGCCGTCACGAAGGTGTCGAAGCCGGCGGTGATCCCGCTCACCGTCTGGTCGCTGAGGAGCTGCAGGACGCTGTCGAAGCCTGCGCTGCCGGGCACCAGCATGAGGACGCCCGGAACGACGAAGACGAGCGCCGACCGTCGCAACATCATGCCGACGAGGCCACCGGCGACGCCCACGACGACAGCTGCGACGAAGACTGCGGCCTGGTCTCCGAAGAGCTTCGCACCGATCTCGTTCGCGCCGACGGCGAGACAGGCCGCGGCGCCCATCACGAGGGCGTCTCGGGATCGAGCTCGGAGGGTGACGGTGAACGCGAGCGCGGCGAGGAGCGCTGCCGCGAGCTGGATCCCAAGCGAAGCCGGAGACGGAGCCGACGCGCTGGTGCCGCCGAACCAGTTCACGGCGATCGAGTGTCCGATGGCGACGCCGAAGGCGAGCCCGAAGAGTTGCACCAGCGCGCTCGCCGTGTTTGCGACGCCCGACTGGAGATGCTCCGTCGACAGCTCGCGCATCCCGATCGTGAGCGTCATGCCCGGAAGGAGCGTGACGAGCGCAGCTAGCGTGACGACGTCCGCCGAGGCATCGAGGCCTAGCCACGCGAGCAGGGCTGCGCTGAAGCTTGCCGCAACCGCCGCGATCGGGGCGACCATGGGCTCGGTCCGCGCGGTTCGCGTCGTGGAGAGGACGATCCCGCCGACGACCAGCCCGACGAGCGCCGCGGCGCCCGCCTCCCGCCAACGGCCGCCGAGCAGCGGCGTCAGCGCGACGCCGGCGACCGCATAGGCCGCGAGCAGAACCGGCCACGGCCGGTGCAGCGGCTCGCGCTCGATGTCTCCCAGCGCGGCGAGTGCCCCGTTCGCGTCGAGCCGTGCGTCGAGCGCGTCCTGGACCAGGTCGTCGAGCCGCGCGATCGCATCCAGGTCGACAGCGGCGGGTCGCACGCGAAGCGAGTAGCTGCGCTGCCGCGGCAGCGACCCCAGCGAGATCTCGACGAGCGTCGGAGTCACGGAGACCTCGGCGTCCGCAAGCCCGAACGAGGTCGCGAGCGCCTGCAGTCGCTCCTCGAGATCGGCTGTCGGGTAGCCGGCATCGTGTCCGGCTCGTGCGAAGCGGAGGAGCAGCTCGGTGGGAGTGTCCGGCGAGCGGTTCCCGACGCCCTCGGTTGCCGCGGGCGGCGGCCCCTCTGGCGGTCTGGTGCCCACGTGCTCGGTCGGCGCGGCGTTTCCTAGCCGGACGTGGCGCCCCGTCTCCCAGTCATCCGAGGGCCATCCCTTCGGCGTGGGCCGATGGCTCGGGATCCGGTTGCCGCATCATGCGGAAGGCGTTGGCGACGCCGAGGAGCGAGGCGAGGAACGTGAAGAGCAGCGCGACTTGAAGGGCGAGGTCACGAGCGTCGGTGTTGATGCTGAGGATCTCGTCCTGGACGGCCTCGGGCTGACCGGCGAGGAGCTCCTCGAGCTGCGCGTCACTCATCACCTGGGCGTCGTCTTCGAGCACCTCGGCGACGCGCTGCTGGTCGGCAGGGGGCAAGACGGTGCTCTCCTCCGCCATGTTCGTGAAGGCGATGGACAGCGCGGCGAGCATGATCGCTCCCGAGAAGGCGAGACCGAAGGACAAGCCGAACGACCCGGTCGCCGACGTGACGCCCGCGGCCTCGCCGACTCGCTCCTCCGAGATGGGGGACAGCGCGTAGTTGTTGAGCTGAGACGCCAGCAGACCGAGCCCCGATCCCGCGAGCATCAGGGGAATCACGAGATGCCAGCCGGAGTTCGCGGTCGGGACGAGCGGGATCAGGAGGATCATCGAAGCCACGAGCAACACGAACCCCGTGCGGACGATGCTGCTCGGCCGCCTCCGCCCCGCCCTCCTCCCTGCGAGAAGCGCCACTCCGAACATCGTGAGCGACAGCGGCGCGAGCGTCACTCCCGCTTCGAGCGCGTTGTATCCCCAGACGAGCTGCAGGAAGATCGGGAGCGCAATCAGCATTCCGCCCAGCGCGACCTGCTGGAGGAAGATCTGGGAGACGCCGAGGCTGTACGGCTTCGAGGAAAAGAGCGCTGGGTCGAGCAGCATCGACTTCCCCTGCCGTTTGCGACGCCTGAGCCAGTAGACCAGCGCTGCCATCGCCGCCGCTCCGAGCGCGAGCAGCGCGGCGACGGACTCGCCACCCTCCTGCCAGACGAGAACACCGACGACGAGCCCGCCCATGCCGACCACGGACAGCGAGGCGCCGACCAGGTCGACGGACCGGTCGCCCTTGTACGGCACGTCGCGGATGACCCTCCCCCCGACGAGGACGACCGAGATGATGAGCACCTCGAGCAGAAACCCCGCGCGCCACGAGACGACGGTGGTGAGGAAGCCCCCGACCAGCGGTCCGATCGCTGCGGCGATCGCGGCCGACGCCCCGACCAGGGCAAAGACCTTCGCCCGCGCCTTCCCCTCGAAGTTGCCGTGGATCAGCGACTGCATCGCAGGCAGATAGAGCGACGCGCCAAGGCCGCCGAGGATGGCCCAGAACACGATGATCGCCGCCAGGCCTTGCGCGAACACCATCGCCAGCGCCCCGATGGCGTAGAGGACGAGGCCGACCACGTAGGCGCGCTTGCGTCCGAAGAGATCGCCGACCTTGCTGCTGATCAGGATGAAGGCGGCGGACACCAACGCTTCGATCGCGACGGCCGCCTGGACACCGCTCACCGTCGTGTCGAGGTCGTCGACGACCGCAGAGATCGACACGTTCATGAACGACGTATCGATGACGAACACGAACATCGCCGCCGCCAGCAAGACCCCGAGCCGCCCAGTGCCGGCCGACTCACCGTTTCCGTGCGTGTTCGACATCGACCTAGCGCGGCGCCGTCCGCATCACGCCACCTCGGGCGAGTCGACCGATCCGTCCCGCAAGCGCTTCCAGACGACGTCCACGACGACCGCCAGCAGCGTCATCGCGACGATCGCCCCGAACGTCTCGGGATCGTTGCGGAGCGTGTCGACGGTGAAGAATCCGAGAACGGTTGCGGTCGCCGCCATGCCGAGCAGCACGACCGTGACGCTGGCGCCGGTCTCCGACCGCAGCCGGAAGCCGGCCCACCCGACGAGCAGGAAGACGACGAGCGAGCAGGCACTTCCGACCGAGGCGATCGCAGAGAGGTCGACGAAGTTCGAGAGGAGGAGGGCGAGGAATCCGGTGACGAGCAGGCCCCCGTGCTTGCCGAGGCGTGAGCGGGGGCCGAGGAGGGGCGGAAACTGCCCGATCTTGGCCAGCGAGGCCGTCAGGCCCGCGGCGCCGAAGAGCGTTCCGTTCGTCGCGCCCGCCGTCGCAATGAGCGCGGCGATCGCCATCAGCGTGAAGCCGGCGTCGCCCAGGGTCGGCCGCGCGGCCTCGGCGATCGCCGTCTCGCCGTATCCGATCGCCTCGTCCACGGTGAGCGTCCCGAAGACGCCGATCGCGATCAGCACATAGGTGACCGTCGTCAATCCGAGTGCGAGGGCCACCGCTCTCGGCAACTCCCGCTCGGGATCGCGGAGCTTGGCGACCGTGAACGTCATCACGCCGAAGCCGAGGAACGCGAAGAACGTCAAGGCGATGCTGGCGACGATCTTCGAGAACGACGGATAGCCACTGAAGGCAAGGAGGTCGAAGTCGACGTCCCTGATCGTCACGGCGATGAAGACGGCGAACACGCCGAGGAGGACGACGACCATCACTGCCGCGACCCGGGCGACGAACGTCGCCCCGGTCATGTTGATCAGGGTCATGGCCACGATCAGGAGCGACGCGAACACGTTGTCCCAGCCGCTCCACGCGTCGTCGCCGACGAACAGCGACACCGCGTAGCTCCCGAAGGAAACAGCGAGCATGGCGGCCACGACGACGAACGCGGCCGCGTACCCGAGCCAGGAGGCGATCCCGAGCAGGCGTCCGTTCCCGAAGCCCTGCAGGAGGTACTCGATGAGCCCGCCCTCGGAGGGATAGCGGATCCCGAGCTTGACCACGTTGTACCCGAGCAGCATCGTGACGAGGCCGGCGAGGAGGAACGAGAGCCAGACGGCGGAACCCGCGAAGACCGCCGCCTCGCCGAGGAGGGCGAAGATGCCGGCCCCGATCATGGAGCCGATACCGATGAACGCAGCCCCGCGGACGCTCATGCCGGGCCCATCTGCTAGCCGGCCGAAGCCGGGGCGGTCCCCGGGTTCCCGCGGCGCCGGTCGACGAGCTTGACGAGCTCGGCGATCGCGAGGTAGACGAGGGGGCCGAGCAGGCAGATTCCCCACTGGGAGCTCGTCAGCGAGACCGTGTCGAAGATCCGCTGCAGCGGCTGGAGCGTCGTGACGAGGAACGTCAGCACGAGGGTCAGGCCAATCAGCTGCACGAACCGCCGATTCTCGATCGTGTAGCGGCTGAAGATGGTCTGCGCGGGCTCCCGGACCTCGAGGGCGGCGACGATGTGCATCAGGGAAAGCGTCGTCAGCCCCATGGTCGTGGCGACGGCGAGGTCGTAGCGTTCCTCGCCCCAGGCGACGACCCCGAGTGCGATAGCGGTCATGATCAGGGCCAGGAAGCCGAGTCGAACCCCGAGCCCCCGATTCAGGATCGGCGCGCTCGCATCCCTGGGCCTGCGCCGCATGAGGCCGGGGACAGCCGCGTCGAAGCCGAGGCCGATCGCGAGCAGCACGTCGATCGCGAAGTTGATCCAGAGGATCTGCAACGGCGTGAGCGGGGCCCCGTCGGCGACGGCGAAGATCCCGGCGCCCACGAAGAGGAGGATGAACGCCCCCAGCTCGATGATCTGGATCCGCACGTACTTCATCAGGTTGTCGTAGATGCCGCGGCCGCCTTCGACAGCGCTGACGATGGTGGCGAAGTTGTCGTCGGTGAGGATCATGTCTCCAGCTTCCTTGGTGACCTCGGTGCCCGTGATCCCCATCGCGACGCCGATGTCCGCGCGCTTGAGCGCAGGAGCGTCGTTGACTCCGTCGCCGGTCATCGCGACGACGTGGCCCTTGCGCTTGAGCATGTCGACGAGCCGCACCTTGTCCTCCGGGGCGACCCGAGCGACCACGCCGATGTCCTCGACCTGCTCTTCGAGCTCGGCGTCGCTGAGCGCTGCGAAGTCGGTCCCGGACATCGAGCGGCCCTCGATCCCGAGCTGAGCGGCGATTGCGGCCGCCGTCGTCACGTGGTCGCCGGTGATCATGCGCGCTCGGATTCCGGCCTCCCTGCACTCCGCGATCGCGTCCCTCGCCTCCTTGCGCGGTGGGTCGACGATCGCGACCAGGGCAAGCAGCGTCAGGTTCTGGACCTCCGCGAGGAGCTCGCCGTCGGGCTTGAAGGCCGCCGGGTCGATGTCACGGGAGGCCACCGCCAGCACGCGGAGCCCCTCCCCGGAGAGCCGGTCGTTCTCGGCCAGCACCCGCTCGCGGGCGGGATCGTCGGCGGCGAGGTCGGCTCCGTCGGGGCCCCGGACGGACGACGAGCGCGAGAGCAGGACGTCCGGTGCTCCCTTCACGAAGCAGCGGACGACCTTCCGGCCGCCGTCCTCCATCTCGTGGAAGGTCGCCATCAGCTTGTACTCGGAGTCGAACGGAACCTCGGCGATGCGCGGGTATGCCCGGCGCGTCTCGCCGACGTCCAGCCCTCCCTTCGCAGCCAGCACGACGAGGGCCGCCTCGGTCGGGTCGCCCACGATCTCGCCGTCGTGGACCGCGGCGTCGTTCGCGAGCGCCATCGGCAGCAGGAACGGCTCCAGCGGGGTGTCCGTCTCGCCGGCGACGCGAAGGATCGTGCCGGTGGTGGAGTAGCCCTCACCCTCGATCGTGTAGCGCCGGCCGGCGATCACGAGCTGCCGCGCCGTCATCTGGTTGAGCGTCAGCGTGCCCGTCTTGTCGGAGCAGATCGCCGACGTCGAGCCGAGCGTCTCCACGGAGCGCAGCCGCTTGACGATCGCGCCCTTCGCCGCGAGCGCCTGTGTCCCCAGGGAGAGCATGGTCGTGACGACCGCGGGCAGCCCGGTCGGGATCGCGGCGATCGCGAGGCTGATCCCGATCAGGAACAGGTCGTCGAAGTCCTCCCCCCGAATGAGGCCGAAGACGATCACCAGCCCCAGCGCGATCGCCGCCATGATCGTGATCAGGACCGTCAGCTGGTCGAGCTGTCGCGTGAGCGGCGTCTTCTCCTGCTGAACCGTGCTCAGCATCCCCGAGATCTGTCCGACCTCGGTCGCCATCCCCGTCGCCGTGACCACCATCTCCCCCCGCCCGCGCGTCACGGTCGAGTTCATGTAGGCCATGTCGACGCGGTCGCCGAGCGGGACGTCCTCGCCGGCCACCGGCTCGACCGACTTCAGCACCGGGGTGCTCTCGCCTGTCAGCGCGGCCTCCTCGATCTCGAGCGTCGCGGCCACGATCAGGCGCCCGTCGGCGGGGACCTTGTCGCCGGCCTCGAAGGTGACGATGTCGCCCGGAACGAGCTCCTCGGCGGGGATGTCCACCCGCTCGCCGCCGCGGCGGACATGCCCGTGGATCAGGAGCATCTTCTGGAGCGCGGCCACGCTCTCGGCGGCCTTGCCCTCCTGGTTCAGCCCCAGGACGGCGTTGAGCACCGTCAGGGCGATGATCACGATCCCCGTCGAGAACTCCTGGAGCGCGACCATGCTGACGATCGCGGCGCCGAGGAGGACGAGCTGCATGAGGTCGCGGTACTGGCGGAGGAACGCCCGCCAGCCCGGCTCCTTCTCCGCCTCGGCGAGCTTGTTCGGCCCGAACTGCTGACGCCGCCGCTCGACCTCGGTGGCCTCCAGACCGGACCGCGGGTCGACCTCGAGCCGCGAGCTCGCCTCCTCGGCGGTCAGGCCGTGCCAGGTCGTATCGCGATCCGTAGGCTGGCCCATGGCCACCTCGACGGTGCTCATCGGACGTCCTGACGCAGGAGGGCCGCGTCCGAGCCGAGCGCGCCGACGTCGTCGCCGCGGCGGTGCTCGGGACCGCGCGCGTACGCGATCAGACCGATCAGGACGAGCACGACCGCGAGCGCGATCAGCCAACGAACTCCGTTTCGCATCACGATCCTCCTCTCGTCGACAGGCTTCGTGCCGCCCTCACGACAGCGCCGCCCCGACCCCGAGCACGACGATGCAAAGGGCGCTCAACGCGGCGAGCAGCGGCCAGATCCAGCGCAGGTACCGGTCGTAGGGCACGCCCGCGATCGCAAGGCCGCCCATCACCACGGCCGAGGTCGGGATGAACAGGTTCATCAGACCCGAGGCGCTCTGGTAGGCGGTCACGACCAGCTCCTCGGGCACGTCCACGAAGGTCGCGAGCGGCGCCATGATCGGCATGGCGACCGTCGCGAGCCCCGACGACGAGGGAATCAGAAAGGACAGCGGCAGGAAGAGGGCGAACATGACGATCGCGAAGACCGACTCGCCGACGTCTCCCAGCGCGCGCTCGCACCAGTGCAGCACCGTGTCGGTGATCTCGCCGTTGTTCATGATCACCGTGATCCCGCGGGCGATCCCGATGATGAGCGCGACCCCGAGGAGGTCGCGCGCTCCGTCGACGAACGTGCCCGTGAGCTCGCCTTCGCCCATGCGCGCGATCAGGCCGATCACGATCGCGAAGAGCAGGAACGATCCGGTCATCTCCGGGAACCACCACCACCACGTGGGCAGCGGGATGCCCATGTCCTCCCACGGGATGACGCCGTACATCATCACGAGGAACGCGAGCGCGAACACGGCCAGGATCACCTTGTGCGTGCCGGTCAGCTCGATCGAGCCGGCTTCGCTCTCGGACTTGAACCGCGCCTCGTTCTGGGCCTTCATGTCGTAGACGACCGACTTCGACGGATCCGCTTTCACGCGATCGGCGTAGCGCAGCACGAAGAAGACGCCGATCGCCAGGCCGACGAGCAGGATGACGAGCCGGCCGGCGAGGCCGTCGCTGATCGAGACGTCGGCGAACCCCGACGCGATCCCGGTCGCGAACGGGTTGATCGTCGAGCCGAGGGTGCCGATCCCGCAGCCGAGCAGGACGACCGCGGCGCCGGTGAGCGCGTCGTAGCCGGCCGCGATCAGCACCGTGATCACGAGCGCGTAGAAGGCCAGGCTCTCCTCCGCCATGCCGTAGCTCGTGCCTCCGAGCGCGAACACGGTCATGAGCGCCGGGATCATCCAGCGCTCCCTCCCCTCGAGCCGCTGGACGAGCCTGCCGATCCCCGCCTGGATCGCTCCCGTCTTCATGGTCACGCCGAGGAAGCCGCCGATCACGAGGATGAAGAGGGCGACGTCGATCGCGCCGAAGAGCGTTCCCGAGTTGTAGTAGTTGATGTTCCCCGTCTCGTCTTCGATGCCGAACATGCCGTTGATCGGCGCCGTGATCGAGTCGACGAGGATCCGCGAGGGCTTCTGCTCGACCTCGTGGTACGTCCCCGGGATCGGCTCACCATCGGGATTGAGGTCGTACGTCCCGGCCGGGATGATCCAGGTCGCGATCGCGGCCAGCACGATCAGCGCGAAGAGGATCGTGTAGGCGGAGGGAAGCGTGAACCTCGACTTCGCCGGCTCGGCTGCGTGCTCGCTCACGAGAGCCTCCTACGCGACATCGGCGAGCTCGAGTCCTTCCGCATCGCGGGTGACGACCGTGCCCGCCTCGCCGCGCAGCAGGGCGGGCGTGTCAGCGATCGAGCCGATGACGGCGAGGCCCCCGGTTTCCTCGACGAACGAGCAGGCGGCCTTGACCTTCGGCCCCATCGAGCCTGCGGCGAACTCGGTCCCCGAGAGGGCCTCCGGGGTGGCGCGACGGATCGCACGCTGCTCGGGCGTGCCCCAGCCGTCGTACACGGCATCGACGTCGGTGACGACCGCGAGCGCATCGGCGCGCAGGTCCTTGGCGAGCAGGGCGCTCGCGAGGTCCTTGTCGATCACCGCCTCGACGCCGACGAGCCGTCTGCCGGCGGGCACCGGCTCGTCCGTGTACACGACCGGAATGCCGCCACCGCCGGCGCAGACGACGACGCAGCCCCGCTCCAGGAGCCACTCGACCGGCTCGAGCCCGAAGATCCGCCTGGGCAGCGGGGAGGGGACGACGCGGCGGAAGTAGTCGCCGTCGGGCTTGAACACCCAGCCCTTCTGGTCTGCGAGCTTCGCGACCTCGTCCTCGGGGTAGATGGGGCCGATCGGCTTCGTCGGGTTCTGAAACGCGGGATCCTCGCGATCGACCTCGATCAGGGTCAGCATCGCGACCAGGCCCTTCTCGAAAGGAAGCTCGTTTCCGAGCTCCTGCTGGATCAGGTAGCCGATCATCCCCTCGGTCTGCGCGCCGAGCACGTCGAGCGGATATGGCTCGACGGCCGTGTAGGCGGAGCCCTGCAGCGCGAGCAGGCCTACCTGCGGCCCGTTGCCGTGCGAGATCACGAGCTCGTGCTCGAGGGCGAGCGGCGCGAGCGCCTTGCACGCCACGCGGGCGTTGGCGCGCTGGTTCTCCGCCGTCAGAGGCTCGCCACGCCGGAGCAGCGCGTTCCCGCCGAGCGCGACGACGACGCGCACCTCAGCTCCCGATCGTGGCGACCATGACGGCCTTGATCGTGTGCATGCGGTTCTCGGCCTCGTCGAAGACGAGCGACGCCGGCGACTCGAAGACCTCCTCCGTCACCTCGAGCGCCTCCAGCCCGAACTTCTCGAAGATCTCCTTGCCCACCTCGGTGTCCGTGTTGTGGAACGCGGGCAGGCAGTGCATGAACCTCACGTCGGGGTTGCCCGCAGCCGCCATCGTCTCGGCGTTGACCTGGTAGGGCGTGAGGAGCTCGATCCGCTCCGCCCAGACCTCGTCCGGCTCGCCCATCGAGACCCAGACGTCGGTCAGCAGCGCGTCGCAGCCGCGAACGGCCTCGGCGACGTCCTCGGTGATCGTGATCTGCGCCCCCGTCTCGGCCGCGACGGAGCGTGCAAGCTCCACGATCTCGTCGCGCGGCCAGAGCGACTTCGGGCTGGCGATACGAACGTCCATCCCGAGCTTCGCGCCGCCGACGAGGTACGAGTCGGCCATGTTGAAGCGGGCATCGCCCAGGTAGCAGAAGACGACCTCAGCGAGCGGCTTGGGAATGTGCTCCCGGAAGGTGAGGAAGTCGGCCAGGATCTGGGTCGGATGCCACTCGTCGGTGAGCCCGTTGTAGATCGGCACGCCGGCCCAGCGGTCGAGCTCCTCCGCAGTCTCCTGGGCGAAGCCGCGGTACTCGATCGCGTCGTACATACGACCGAGCACCCTGGCGGTGTCCTTCGCCGTCTCCTTGTGCCCCATGTGCGAGCCGCCGGGGCCGATGAAGGTCACGTGCGCGCCCTGGTCGTAGGCGGCGACCTCGAACGCGCAGCGCGTCCTGGTCGAGTCCTTCTCGAAGATCAACGCGACTTCCTTGCCGACCAGCTTCTGCTCCTCGCGCCCCTCCCGCTTGGCCGCCTTCAGCTCGCCTGCGAGATCGAGAAGGGACGTGATCTCCTCCGGGGTGAAGTCGGCCAGCTTCATGAAGCTCCGGCCGCGGAGGTCGGTCGTGGTGCTCATGGCTCCGCTCCTTTCCTCATGCCTCGCGGACGATCGGACAGGTCATGCAGTGGCCGCCGCCACGCCCGCGGCCCAGCTCCTGGCCGGCGATCGCGAGCACTTCGATGCCTGCCTTGGCGAGCTTTGCGTTCGTCGCCTCGTTGCGCTCGTAGGCGACGACCACGCCCGGCTCGAGCGCGACGACGTTGTTTCCGTCGTCCCACTGGTTGCGCTCCGCCTCGAACTCGTCGCCTCCGGTCGTGACGACCTTCAGGGCCTCGATTCCGAGCGCGTCCTTCATCTCGTCGAGGAACGAGCGCTCGGAGACCTCGGCCTGCACGCCCGCCGCTCCGCCGGGGCGGAACAGGATCGGCCGGATCTGAGAGACGACCGGCTCGTAGAGCGTGACGATGTCCCGGTCGCAGAAGCTGAAGACGGTGTCGAGGTGCATGGCGGCCCGCTCCCGCGGCATCTGCGCTCCGATCACGAGCCGCGCGGCGTCGGTCTCGAACATATTGCGCGCGAGGATGCTGACGGCCCGGGCGGTGCTGCGCTCGCCCATGCCGACCAGGACGACGCCGTCGCCTGCGGGCATCATGTCGCCCCCTTCGAGCCGCGCGAGGCCCCAGTCGTGGTCGGCCCCGCCGAACCAGATCGGAAAGCCGGCGTCGCGGAAACGCGGATGGAACCGGTAGATGGCCTCGACGTTCAGCGTCTCGAGCTGGCGCGCCGGCCAGAACATCGGGTTGAGCGAGACGCCGCCGTAGAGCCAGGCGCTCGGGTCGCGGGTGAAGAGCTGGTTCGGGAGCGGCGGGAGGACGAAGTCGGTCGGCTTCAGCGCCGGCCCGATCGCCGAGCGGATCTCGTCGGGCAGCTCCTGCACCGTGACGCCGCCGGTCAGCCTCGTCGCGAGGTCGTCGGCCGGCACCTCGGTCAGCCAGTCCGTAAGGGGCTCCGTGAACATGACCGTGACCTCTTCGGGCCGGAGCCGCCGGGACAGCAGCCAGTCGCGCGCTTCGCGATCCTCGAGCGTCTGGCTCAGCAGGTCGTGGAGGATCAGCACCTCGACGCCGCGGTCGCGCATCAGGTCGACGAAGGCGTCGAACTCCTGTCGGGCGCGCCGCACCCAGATGACATCGTCGAAGAGCAGCTCGTGACAGTTGCTCGGCGACAGCCGCTCGTGGGCGAGGTCGGGCCGGTGCACCATCACCGTGCGGAGCTTCCCGACCTCCGAATGCGCCCCCAGAGCCGTCTCGGTAACCGTGCTCATTCCCCGATCTCCTCCCTTGGTTCAGCCGGTGGCTGGCGGATGTCCTGCAGAGGGCGCTACGCCAGCGCTTTCCGTTTGAGTGCGTCGAACTCCTCCTGGTTGAGCGCGCCGCTGTCGAGCAGGGCCTTCGCCTTCTCGATCTCCGCCGCGGCGCCGCCGCTGCCGGCGGCCTCGCGTACGTAGTCGTCGAACTGGGCCCGGTGAGCTCGTGCCTGCTGGACGTTGCGCTCCGTCATGCCCTTGCTCTGCGAGATCAGGTAGACGAAGACGCCCAGATACGGCAGGAAGATCGTGAAGATCAGCCAGCCGGCTTTGCCCCAGCCGGAGAGGTCGTGGCGGCGAAAGATGTCCGCCCACACGGTGAACAGGAGCCAGAACCACAGGATCCAGAGGAAGAAGACGAGCATCGTCCACATCACGTCGAGGAACGGATAATCGGCAGCGAACACCTAGCCCTCCTTCGATGTTTGCGCGGCAGCGCCCGTCGACTCAAGCAACGGCCGAAGCTACGCCGTCGGGCGGCAGACAAACAGTCGAGCTGCCCGATTCACCCATGTGAACGCAAACGCCGGCGGGGCGTCCCATCGCCGCGAGTGGCACCCGTTTTCCCTCAGAGAAGCGGCGACAGCGCGGCGAAGACAGCGGCCCGGGCTCGTTCCCTCGTCCCGGTGAGCCGTCGGCCCGGGGTCGATACCGCCGAGGCGGGCGCGCTGAACCGCTCGTCGAACTGAGCCGCGACCGCCTCAGACCGGATCTGGAGGTCGATCTCGAAGAAGCGCTTCAGGCTCCAGGCTTCGAGATTGCACGTTCCCACCAGGAGCTCCTGGCCGTCGCGGACGAACGCCTTCGCATGCAGCATCGCCGGGTAGTCGTGGATGTGGACGCCGGCGTCGAGCAGCTTCGCGTGGTGAAACTGCTGCGCCGCCGCGCAGGCCCAGTTGTTCGCGTTCGCGGGAACGAAGAGACGGACGCGCACCCCCCGACGAGCCGTGTGCTCGATGCGCCGAATCATCCTCCGATCCGTGACGTACGGGTTCACGACGTCGAGCGTCTCGCTCGCGCCCTCCAGCAGGTGCGCGATCGCGTCGCTGATCGGCCGGTATCGCCCGGGAGCGTTGTGCAGCACGACCGCCGGAATGCCGTCCGCACCCGTGTCCAGAGGCGGGAAGAGGGCTCCGATCTCGCCGACCGGGAGGGCGCCGCCGAGCCAGCGGAAGCTGGCGACGAACACGAGCTGGAGCTGCGCGACCACCGGTCCCATGACACGCACGAACAGATCGTGGAAGCGACCGTCCTGGAAGTGATCCTCGATGCCGGCTCCGCCGACCCACCCGATTCGCCCGTCGACGACGGCGGTCTTCCGGTGGTCGACGTGCCCGAGCCCGGCCACGTTCCAGCGGGTCCCGCCCTGGCCTCCGAGTGGCCCGCTCGGAACGCGAGGCTTCGTGGCCCGCACGACGCAGACCTGGACGCCCGCAGCAGCGAGGCGCTCGTAGTGGGCCTGCGCGCTGCGGTCCGGATCGGAGCCCTGCCGGTCGACGACGAGCCGGACCGGAATGCCCTCGGCTGCCTTCGCGACCAGCGCATCGGCGAAGGCGTCGCCCACGATGCCCGGTCGGAAGCCGAACTGATTGATGTGGACGGAGGACGACGCGGAGGAGATGTCCGCGAGCATCCGGGGGTAGAACGCCTGCCCCTCTACGAGGACCTCCGCCGACGAGGCGCTGCTCTCCACGAACGCAAGCGCCAGCGCTCGCAGGTCCACGGGGCCCGTCACGAGGCGCTCGGCGTGAGCTCGGATGGAGTCGTTCGGGACGCTCTGCGTAGGAGCCCGCCTCACAAAGCTCGCTATCCGGGTTGGCGGCGCGTGCCGGTCTCTGCTATCGCAGTCGCGCTGAGCAGCGTGAGTCCGAAGTCGGTCAAGCGCTGCAGAAGACCCTGGAGCTCCGCCTGGTCGCGCACGGGCCCCACCAGCACGGTGTTCCCTCCCTCGTGTGTCAGGCTCATCCCCTCGAACGCGGGATCGATCCGTTCGCTCAGCTCCCCTTCGAGCACGAAGCGGTACACCTGAGTCGGCACCCCCGGAGCATTGCGCGCTCAGCTCGGCGATCATCCGCCGAACGCGACGATCACCTAGGTGATTTCGTTTCCCCGAGGAGGCCCACGGCGGTGGCCCGCGCAACGGCTTCCGCACGGGAGTTGACGCCGAGCTTCCGGTAGATCGCGCGGGTGTGCGAGCGAATCGTGTTGGGCGAGAGGAACAGCTCGCCTGCGATCTGTCGAGCGGAGAGGTCGGTTGCCAAGAGCCGCAGGACCGCGACCTCGGCCTCGCTAGGCAACTCGAGCACCTCGCCGCCCGCGGCACGCGACTTTGCCTGCTCGAGCGTGACCTGCACCTCGGCGGCGAGCGCCGGCACCCGTCCACCGTCCACGAGGTCGGCGAGCTCGTCCCGGGCTGCGCGGAGCGTCGCCGCCGCCTCGTCCAGCCGGCCCCGGCGACAGCGGACTCGCGCGAGCACGACGAGGAGCCAGGCGTGGTGCACGGTGGCGACCTCGTCGCGGAAGAAGTGCTCCGCATACGCGAGCTCACGCTCGGCTTCGGCGAGGCTGCCCT
Organism: Gaiellaceae bacterium; assembly: GCA_050697735.1. Lineage (GTDB taxonomy): Bacteria > Actinomycetota > Thermoleophilia > Gaiellales > Gaiellaceae > JAIBJN01. The sequence goes on from JBOHAM010000029.1 coordinate 25,957, forward strand.
CGGCTGCGAGCACGGCGCCGAGAGCCGCGGATGCGTTCGCACCGAGCCAGCTCCGGCTGCTGCCGGCTCGGCCCACGATCGACTTAGCCTTCTCGGCGTGGGTTCGAGCGGCGCCCAGCCGCTCCCTGTCGACCGCCACCAGCGCCAGCGTGGATCGGGCCAGCGTATGGCCCGGCGGTCGTCGCTCGGCGGCCGGATGCTCGACGGCCTGCAGGGCCGCGGCCCAGGCATCGTCGAGCTCGCCCGCGAAGTAGAGAGCACGTGCCAGGCCGCCGAGGGCCGCGACGAGGACGTCGTCTGCCTCCGCCTGTGCGAGCGCGACCGCGCGCCGGCCCTCGGCGACGGCTCGGCCGACGTCGCCGTCGACCGACGCGGCGCGCAACATCGCATCGACCGCCTGCACGTACGGGCCGAAGAGCTCCGGCCGCTCCGACCGCGCGCGATCCGCGAGTCCGAGGAGACGGCGCTGCTCGAGCGTGGACCGACCGATCATCGCGGCGGCCGTCGCAGCAGCGACGGCGAGCACTGGATACTCGACGACCTTGTCGTCGGGAAGCGTTCGCACCCAGTGGAGCAGCGTGCGGGCGCCGCCGCTCCGGAGCAGGGACAGGTGATGCTCGACGAGCAGCTTGCCGACAAGGTCGTGGTCGCCGGCGGCAGCCGCATGCTCTGCCGCTTCCACGGGAAGGTCGTGTGACCTGAGCCACTTCGCGGCGCGGTTATGGATCGCCGGCGTCGCATCGACGTCCAGGGCCGCGAGCTGAGAGCGCCCGAACTCGGCGAACAGGGGGTGGACACGGAACCAGCCTCCGTGCTCGAGACGAGTGACGAACAGATTGGAGTGCTCGAGCTCCGCCAGGATCGACGCGGAGTCGGAGCGTCCGAGCACCGCGTCGCAGAGCTCGGGAGTGAACCGGCCCAGGACGGACGCCCGAAGAAGGAACGAGCGAACGTCGTCATCGAGCGATGCGAGCACCTCGTGGCTCAGGTAGTCGGCTACGAAATGGTGGCTTCCGCCGAAGTCCCGCACGAGCCGGCGCGGGTCGGCCACCCGGCGAAGCCAGATCGACGCGAGCACCAGCGCGGCGGGCCACCCTTCGGTCCGCTCGTGCAGGAGCTCGACCTCCTCGACCGCGAGGTCGACGCCCTCGCGGTCGACCACGAGCTCGTAGGCCTCCCGGGCGGTGAACGCGAGCTCGTCCGCGCGCAGCTCCGCAAGCGCATCCTGGCCGCGCAGCCGCGCGAGCCTGAGCGCCGGATCAACTCGCGAGATCAGAATCAGGCGTGCCGTCGCCGGTAGGCGTCCGAGCGCGTAGTCGATGGACGCAAGACATTCGTCGGCCGTCACGGTCTGAAGGTCGTCGAGCACGACCACGAGCTCCGTGCCGAGGGCCGTGAGCGCGTTCATCAGCTCGTCGACGGCGGGCGCGACGGCGCCCCCGGTCCCGCGCAGCAGCTGCAGGGCCCTGCGCCCGAGACCTTCGCGCACACGGTCGACGGCCGCTGCCACGTACGTCCAGAGCCGCACCGGATCGTTGTCCCCGGCGTCGAGGGTGACCCAGGCGAGCGGCGCCGGGCGACTCGCACACCACGCGCGTACCGCCGTCGACTTGCCGTAGCCCGCCGGCGCCGCGACGAGGGTGAGTGCCGTTTCCGCACTCTCGTCCAGCGCCAGGAAGAGACGCTGCCGATCGATGATCCCGGCGCGCTGCTGCGGCGCCGCGAGCTTCGCTTCCGCGAGCGGCGGAGTCGCAGCGACGTCACGTGAGCGAGGGCGCGTAGCCACGGCGAAATCTTCTCAGATCGAAGTGCTTGCGCCCCTACACCGCGGTGAGACCCGGATCGCTGGCCAGCCTGATCGCAGGCCGAGTCGTGCAAGGGGCCGTGGCGGCGCTCGGACCCCGGTGACTTGCAGGTTGGGCCGAACCCTGGTCGTCAGTCGGACTTCGGGCTAACGAGGACGATCTGCTCGTAGCGCACAAAAAGCTCTCTGCCGGCCTTCTGGAGCGGGACCCACTCGCCCGCGTAGCGACCCTCGCGCTCGAGGAAGAGCTCGAGCTCCCGTTCGACGGAATTCCCTTTCTCGATCGGGATCGAGAAGTTCTGTCCGTTCGCCAAGGTCACTTCCAGGAACATGGTTCCGAGGGCCTCCGAACCTCTTGTTGGTCTGGGCGTGCGCCCTCGCCCGAGGTCAGCCGGACGTCGGGTGCCTGCCACGCACTCGAGCGACACATCGGACACGCCGGCGGGTCACCGGCGACCATGATCCCGTAGCCGCATTCGCTGCAGCGGAGCTCGGCAGTGTCGCTCGGAGACTCGGCCGCGATCACGGCTTCCCGTTCGGTGGAGACGCGACGACGCCGATGGCCTCGCGGCCCATGCCGCCGTCGCGGCACTCGAACTCGACCCTCTCGCCCGCCGTTGCGAGCACGCTTTCGTCGAGGCTCGCTCGGAACACGAAGACGTTGTCTCCACCCCCGTCGGGCTCGATGAGCCCGAATCCGCTCGCCCTGTTGAACCACTTGACGGCTCCGCTCGCCACGACGATCACCCTTTCGCGTCCCGGTGAGGCAGGCCCGGACCGCCGGGCCTGCCCTCTCCAGGCTCGTCGTGCTTAGACGGCGGCGAGAACGCCGTTCGTCTTCTGCGCGATCACCTTGCCGAAGGTGGTCTTCGGCGGATTGGGGAGCGCCCCCTCGAGCTGCTCGTCGCGGATCCAAGTGGCCGCGAGACGGGTCGACTCGTCGGCGTGCTCCTCGGAGTCGAAGAGGCTGATCGAGGTCATCACGCCACGTTCCGCGTCGACCAGGTAGTAGCCGCTGAAGCCCGGCAGCTTGCTCAGGCGAGGGATCAGCGCCTCGTTGACCTTCTTCGTGAGCTCGTCCCTGCGAGCCTCATCGACACCCTCGTAGCGTCTGACGATTGCATGCATGTGCTTCTCCTCACTCATGTAGTGAAAGCTCGGAATCGAGCTCTCGTTGAAGCACGTAGACCAGAGGTGACAGTCGGAGAGGAACCTCGGAGCCTCAGCGGCTTCCGCGTCCAAGCCTCCGTGCAGGACTCACCGTAGCAGGCGCGGCGACGGGTCAGAGGCCGGACGGCTGACCCTCTCCTGGAGGAGGGAGCGCCTAACCTCCCGCGGGCCGCCGTCTAGTTCGGCGGATCGAGGGTTCGAATCACTCCCCTCGTCCCACCAATCCGGGATACCGCCGCCTTCGGGCAGCACGTCGGCGCGGCCGGTCCCGTCGGGGCGGACCACGTAGAGCGAGGAGCCCGAGACCAACAGGTACTCGCCGCCGGGGGACCACGCCACGAACTGCCCGTACTCGGGAGTGACGCGACGCTGGTTCGAGCCGTCCGCGTCCATGAGCCAGACGTCACGGTGCTCGCCGGGCTCGCCCCCGGGGTCGATCCAGCAGGGAGCCGGGGTCGGAGTGTGGAGGCAGTCGTCTCGCTCCGACGTGAAGGCGATGCTGCTCCCGTCCGGCGACCACACCGGCCAGCCGTCCGAGGCGGGCGCGTCCGTGAGAGTCGTGGCCTCGCCGGTCGCAACGTCCGCGACGTAGATCTCGTAGTCGGCGCCGTCGTGCCCCATGAAGACGATGCTGCCGCCGTCGGGCGAGAACGAGGGGTACTCGAGCCACACGTCGGCGTCGATCCGACGGAGTCCGGATCCGTCCGGCGACACCAGATAGCCGCTCATGGGAGCGCCGTCGCGATCGGAGTTGAAGACGATGGTCCGTCCGTCCGGCGACCAGTCCGGCCCCCAGTCGTTGGCCGGGTCGCGCGTGAGGTTGCGTGCTCCGGAGCCGTCCGCTCTAGCCACGTAGACCTCGTCGTTCTCGTTGATCCCCCGCCGCGAGTCCCGGTAGACGATCCGGCGGCCGTCGGGAGACCACGCGCCGTCGAACTCGGGCCCGGGCCGGTCTGCGAGCGGACGGACGCCGGTGCCGTCGGCGTCCATCACGAAGACGTCCTCGAAGTCGTCGAAGACGATCCTCCCCTCGAGGCCGGCCACGTCGATCGGCCCGCCCTCGAGCACTGGGCGACTGCCGTCCTGCTCGCGCTCCGCCGCGGGATCGGGGCGCCCGCCCTCCGTGTTCTCACCCGACGCCGAGCACGCCGTCGCGCCCGCAAGTCCAAGCGCCACGAGCGCGCCGGCGACCAGCCACCTCATCGACTCTCGTACACCCCGGCTCACCGATGGGTTCCGGGCCACGACTTTCGGCAACAGGTGTGTTAGCGTTCCACGTCCTGCGCCGGGGGGCTTGGGTGCGCAGGGGTCTGTAGCAAATCGACACGGGGGAACATCCATGAGGAAATCGCTGTACGCGCTGGCAGCCGCGTGCGCGGTCGCCGTTGCGGCCGTGCCGAGCGCGCTCGCCGCTCCGGACCCGGGGAAGGCCTGGGGAATGGACGCAGCCGGCGCGCACGATCTGCCGAACCCGCTCGCCGACAAGCAGCGGGCCCTGCGGGCCAAAGGCCTGCAGATGCAGATCGAGGGGAGGATCCCGGAGAACGCGAGCGTCGCCAGGGTGGCGGACGACCAGTTCGTCGAGCTCGAGCGCGAAGGGGAAGACTCGATCTGGACCGTGATCGGCGAGTTCGGCGCCGGCGTCGCGACCCACTCGCACGGGACACACGCGGGCCCGGCGGGCCCGCTGCACAACGAGATCGCCGAGCCGGACCGGAGCGTCGACAACACGACGATCTGGAAGGAGGACTTCTCCGAGGCGCACTACGAGGAGCTCCTCTTCTCGGAGGAGCCCGGCGCCGTCTCGATGCGGAACTACTACATCGAGCAGTCGTCCAACCGCTACGCGGTCAACGGCGACGTGACCGACTGGGTGCAGGTGCCGAACAACGCCGCGAGCTACGGCTCGAACTACTGCGGCGGCATCGTGTGCCAGGACACGTGGTTCTTCGTCCAGGACTCCGTCGACGCCTGGTACCAGAACCAGATCGCGGCCGGCAAGACCCCGGCCGAGATCGAGGAGTCGCTCTCCCGCTTCGACGTCTGGGACCGCTACGACCACGACGGGGACGGCGACTTCGACGAGGCTGACGGGTACATCGACCACTTCCAGAGCGTCCACGCCGGCATGGGCGAAGAGACCGACGGCGGCGCCCAGGGCTCCGACGCCATCTGGTCGCACCGCTGGTACGTCCAGCTGACTCCGATCGGCGCCGGCGGCCCGACGCTCGACGACGGGACGCAGGTGCCGTTCGGCGGCACGCAGATCGGCGATTCGAAGTACTGGATCGGCGACTACACGATCGAGCCGGAGAACGGCGGCGTCGGCGTCTTCGCACACGAGTTCGCCCACGACCTCGACATCCCGGATCTCTACGACACGTCCGGCAACACCGGCGGCGCGGAGAACTCGACCGCCTTCTGGACGCTCATGTCGAGCGGCTCGTACGGCTCGAGCGGCGAGCCCGAGGACGGGATCGGCTCGGCGCCGATGCACCTGGGGAACTGGGAGAAGTTCCAGCTCGGCTGGCTGAACTACGACGTCGCCGAGGCCGGCAAGCGGTCCTGGCACACACTCGGGCCCGCCGAGTACAACTCGACGAACGCGCAGGGCCTCTTCGTGCTCCTGCCCGACAAGCAGGTCACGGTCGAGCTCGGGGAGCCGTACGAGGGCGAGCGCTACTACTACTCGGAGAGCGGCGACAACCTCGACAACTTCATGACGAAGACGGTCACCCTGCCGGCGGGTGCGAACCTGACGGCGAAGGCCCGCTACGACATCGAGATCGACTGGGACTACGCCTACGTCGTCGTCTCGACGGACGGCGGGAGCACGTGGACCGGCGTCGAGACCAACCTCTCGACCGACGAGAACCCGAACGGCCAGAACTTCGGCAACGGGATCACCGGCGACTCGGGCGGCCAGTGGGTCGACCTGACCGCCGACCTCAGCGGCTACACCGGCGACGTCCTGCTCGGCTTCCGCTACTGGACCGACGGGGCGACCGTCGAGCCCGGCTTCCAGGTCGACGCGATCTCGATCGCGGGCGGCCCGATCGACGGGGCGGAGACGGACGCGGGCTGGACGTTCGACGGGTTCCGGACCACCACCGGGACCGAGACGACGCCGTTCTTCAACGCGTACGTCGCGGAGAACCGTCAGTACATCGGCTACGACGACAGCCTCAGGACCAGCCCGTACAACTTCGGCTTCCTGAGCACGAGGCCCGACTGGGTGGAGCACTTCTCGTACCAGGACGGGCTGCTCGTCAGCTACTGGGACAGCTCGTACACCGACAACAGCGTCGGCGACCATCCCGGCGCCGGCCTGATCCTGCCGGTGGACGCGCATCCGGAGATCGAGTACTGGTCGGACGGCACGATGATGCGTCCGCGCCTCCAGTCGTACGACTCGACCTTCGGCGTCCACCGGACGGAGTCGTACACGCTGCACAACGACGGCGTGCCGACGACGATCGAGTCCAAGCCGGCCGTTCGCGTGTTCGACGACCGCAAGTCGTACTGGACCGGCGGCTCCGCTCCCGGCCACTACCAGCCGGGTTGGAGCAGCGTCCAGGTGCCGAACACCGGCACGCAGATCCGCGTGAAGAGCTTGAAGCGAAGCGGCATCGCGCGGATCCAGGTGCGTCCCGTCGACTAACGGGAAACCGCTTCACGCAGCAAGCGACGGGCCCGCTTCGGCGGGCCCGTCGTCTGCCGCCTAAGGCGCAAGTCTGAGATGCTCTTCCGGTGAGCGATGGCTAGGGGTTCGCGGCAACCGGAGACGGACCCGCAAGGAGTTCGGGGGACAGGACGAGAAGAAGGCGTAGCGGACTTGCCTCCCGGGATCGAGGTCCTGCCCGACGCGGAGGCGGTCGCCGAGCGAGGGGCCGACTACGTGGCCGAGCAGGCACGCGCGGCGATCGCCGACCACGGCCGCTTCACCTTCGCGGTCAGCGGCGGACGTACCCCGTGGGCAATGTTCGCCCACCTCACGGGCAAGATGCCCTGGGAGAAGGTGACGATCTACCAGGTCGACGAGCGCGTCGCGCCGGACGACGATCCCGATCGCAACCTCACGCACCTGCGCAGGTCCCTTCCGCCCGGAGGCGCCGCGGACGTTCGCTCCATGCCGGTCGGCGCGCACGACCTCGACGCAGCGGCGAGCGACTACGCCGCCTCGCTCCCCGCCGCGCTCGACCTGGTCCACCTCGGCCTGGGCGCCGACGGCCACACGGCGTCGCTCGTGCCCGATGATCCGGTGCTCCAGGTGACCGATCGTTCCGTCGCCATCACCGGCATCTACCAGGGCCGCCGCCGCATGACGCTGACCTACTCCGCGCTCGACGGGGCGCGACACGTGCTCTGGCTCGTCACGGGGGAGGACAAGGTCGACGCTCTCCGGCGCCTACGGGCCGGCGACCGCTCGATTCCGGCCGGCCGCGTCGCCGCGGCGAACGCCTTGATCATCGCCGACGCCGCGGCGGCGGGCGGCTGAGTTCAGGGTCGCTCGTCGCTCGCGCTCACAAGGAGCGGGAGCTAGGCCTGACCCTCTCCCGGCCGCTGGACCGCCGGCGCGGGGGTCCGCGGCCAGAGGGCGTAGCTGAACGAGATCGCGAAGTCGATGGCGAGCACGAGCGTCCAGAGCGCCGCGACGTTGAGCAACGCCATGGTGCGATCGAGGTCGCCGACGGCCAGCACGCCGATCCCGAGGAGCGCCGTGCCCGTCGCCCACGCGACCAGGTGGCGGAGCCACTCCCGCCGCTGTCGGGCGGCGTGCTCGCGACCGGTGCGCGGAGGGCGCTCGGGGGCCGGCCCACCGGCGAAGCGGTGCGCAAAGCGGGCGTCGGCCCAGCCGATGATCCGCTGGCCCCACGCGACCGAGACGCCGATGTACGCGGCGGCGAGCGCATGCGGCAGGGCCGCCTCGCCGCCTCGGCGCAGGTCGACGGTGGTGACCGCGAGCAGGGCGAGATCGACCAGCGGCGTCGCGAGCAGCAGGGCGATGCCCAGCCGCTCGCGCCGGAACACGTACCGCGTCGCGAGGCCGGCGACGAGGAGCAGCCAGAAGGCGGCCTCTGCAGCGACGATGAGAGCGATCAGCACGACTTACCTCCTTTCACAGATCACGGCCTGCGCGATAGACCGCCGTGACGACTGCGAGGCCCGCCGCCACGATGGCCGCCGTCAGGCCGGCCCGTAGCCACCACGCCGCGTCAGCGGGAAGGAGCTGCTCCTTGCCCAGGTTCGCCGGGGCGATGACCAAGACGTAGATCCACCACGGTGCCCACCGACTTGGTTGCTCGAGGCGGGTGGCCGCGGCTGTTCGAACGTCGGAACTCATGGCTATCCTCTCTCTAGTACGACTGTACTAGGGGATGATCGCAGCGGCCCGGATCCGGGCCAAGGCGGCCAGCCCGCGTCTCGGAGTACGGCCAGCACGAACGTTGCCCCCGATCGACACCGACTCCCGCCGCCGCGAGCTAGGGGAAGCGCTCTGGCGCGTCGTGCTGCGCGACGGGATCGAGGCGGCGTCCGTCCGGAAGGTCGCGGCCGAGGCCGGCCTCTCCGCAGGATCCCTCCGGCACGTGTTCCCGAGCCAGGCGGAGCTCCTCGTCTTCGCGATGCAGCTCGTCATCGACGAGGTCACGCGCCGGGTCGAGGCCGTCGACGCCTCGGGCGAGCTCCGAGACGTGGTCGAGCGGCTGCTGCAGAGCCTGCTCGTGCTCGACTTGGAGACTCGCGCGGTCTTCGACGTCTGGCTCGCCTTCGTCGTGCGGGCTCGCGTCGACCCCGGCCTGCGGCCGCTGCGGGACGAGACGCACGCGCAGGTGCGCGGCCTCTGCCGCCGGGCCGTCGAGACGCTCCAGGCGGGAGGGAGGGCACGAGCCGACCTGGACGTCTCTCAGGAGACCGAGCGGCTCCACGCGCTCGTCGACGGGCTCGCGATGCACGCCACCCTCGACCCCGAGCTCACGACGCCGGCCCGTCAGGTCGAGATCCTGGCACGGCACCTGGACACGCTCGCCTGAACCGGCCGCCGGTCCTCAGGCCGACCCGGTCACGGCCGCTCGCCCGCGGACGCCCTCGAGCCTGCCGAGGGCCTCGTGCTCGAGCTCCTGCGCGAGGATGCTGCGCACGGCGAGGAAGAGCAGCACGTTGAGCAGGAGCCCGAACACTGCCGCGAACTGAGAGTGGACGAAGGCGAAGACCTGCGTGAAGAAGATCGAGACGAGGAGCGCGCGCTCGAACATCGCGAAGGCGCCGGCGCGGCGGCCGTCCACGATCCGCCGGAGCCCGAGGAGCACGAAGGCTGTCGCGACGAGCGAGGCCGCCAGGCTCGCGGCCCGGACGAACGTCAGCTCCCCGTCCCCGAGCGGATCGCTCGTGATGTCCTCGCCGAGCCGCAGGACCTCCGCCGGGGGAGCGTCCGCCTCGCCGAAGGCGAGGAGCACGACGATCTGCGCGAGGATCAGCGCGGCCCAGGCGCCGAAGAACGCGACGACCGCGCCGACGAACCAGGGTCGGCTCCTGACCTCGAGAGCCCACGCGTGCACGCGCCGCACCGCGCGCGCGGGGGCCGACGGGGGCCGCGTCGGGCGCACACGCACTCCTTCCAGCAGCCGCCGAAGCTCCGGCACCAGCGGATCGGACTGGTCGGCGCGGCCGAGGAGCGCCAGGGCCTTCCGGCGGCGCGGCTCGTCCATGGTGTGCAGGGCGGCCTCCTTGACCAGCTCGAGGGCGTTGGCCAGGTACTCCCGCTCGGAGTACCGGCTGCGCCGATCGAGCTGGCGAATCACGAGGAAGAAGACGACGAAGAAGCAGTAGATGATGGCCGCTGTCGGCTTGAAGAAGTAGTTGTTGTCGGCGGTGATGAATTTTCCGAGCTCGTCCATGAAGAGCCCGAGACCGATGCCGCCCGACACCGCCGCCACCTGCCGTTCCGCGGGGCTGATGAAGGCGAGGAGGATGACGATCGCGATCAGCATGAACAGTCCGCCCCAGAGCAGGTGGGCGATGTGGAGCCCCCGCCCGCCCAGCTGCGGGTAGTTCGTGAGCCAGAGCTGGGTCCGCACGAGCAGGATCGTCGCGACCGCGCACAGGAGCACGGTGTCGAGGAGCCGCACCATGTCGATGCTCCTCGCCGGCAAGCGCACTCCGGCCGTGCGCAAGCGCTCCTGCACGGACTCGATGCTACTGCCGCAGCGGCTTTCGCGAACGCTGGCCTGCGGGGAAACGGTGTAGGTTCGGCTCGTTGTCGCCGATCGCCGCCGCCGGAGAGGTCGCGCACCGTCTCACCGAGACCGAGGTCGTCTTCTACGTTCTCGTCGACCTCGCGATCATCCTGGCCGCGGCTCGGATCGTCGGCTGGGCGTTCGTGAGACTCCAGCAACCGCGCGTGGTCGGGGAGATCGTGGCCGGGATCCTGATCGGACCCACGGTCCTCGGCGGCTCGCTGGCGTCCGGGCCGGACGAGCCCGGCACCGGCCTCGTCGACAGGCTCTTCCCGTTTCAGGCCTTCGAGTTCCTCAACCTGATCGCGACGCTCGCGCTCGTTCTCTTCATGTTCCTCGTCGGCCTCCTGGTCGAGCAGCGCTTCTTCGCGGGCCGCGGCCGGCAGATCGTCGTGCTCGCCCTCGCGACCACCCTCGTCCCGTTTCTGATCGGCTTCGGAGTCGCGGCGGTCCTCGACGAGCCGGGCGTGTGGCGCGTCCTGACGACGGCGGACGGCGAGAACGTCTCCTTCGCCACGCATGCGCTCTTCGTCGGCGCCGGCCTCGCCGTCACCGCGTTCCCGGTGATGGCGCGCATCCTGGAGGAGAAGGGCATGCTCTCGACGGAGATGGGGGCGGTCTCGATCGGCGCCGCCGCCATCTCGCTGCCGCTCATGTTCGCGATCGTCGCGAGCGCGTTCGCGACGGGGCCGCACGGAGTCCCCGAGTCCGCGCTCGTCAAGCTGCTCCTAGCGCTCGCGCTGGCGGCGTTCCTCATGGTCGTCGTGCGGCCCGGGCTCGCCTGGGTGCTCCACCGCCGCTATCGCCCCGGGGAGGAGCTCGACGCCGACGTCTTCGCGCTGCTCCTGATCGGCGTCTTCCTCTCAGGAGCGGTGGCCGACCGGATCGGTGTCCAGGCCCTCACCGGCGGCTTTCTCTTCGGTGCCTGCGTCCCGCAGCTCCCCGGACTCGCGAAGGCGGTGATCGATCGCCTCTACGCCCTCGTCGTGATCGTGCTCGTCCCCGTGCTCCTCGCCGTCTCGGGCCTCCAGACGAACCTGCGCGAGTTCGCGCTCGCGGACGTGGGCGGGCTCGTCCTCTTCCTCGCGGCGATGATCGTCGCGAAGTGGGGCGTGATGGCGGTCACCGGCCCCGCCGTCGGCCTGACGTGGCGCGAGTCCAACGCGATCGGCGTGCTGATGAACTGCCGCGGGCTCGAGATCCTGATCGTCGGCCTGATCGGCCTCCAGGCCGGCGTCCTCACCGAGGAGATGATGGCCGTCTTCGTCCTGGGCGCGATCGTGACGACGCTCATGACCGGGCCTCTGTTCGACCGGCTCGTCCCCGGGAAGCCGGTCGAGCCCTCCTAGCCGGCGGCGGCGAGGATCCGGCGCGCGACGCTCGTCCAGCTCCAGCGCTCGACGGCGGCCCTTCGGGCGGCCTCGCGGAGCTCGCCCCGTTCCGCCTCGGGAAGGGCGAGGATCTCGTTCAGCCGCTCTGCAAGCACGCCTTCGTCACCGCTCGGGAAGCTCGCGAGGTGCCGCAGCCGGGGCGGATAGTCCTCCTCGAGCCCCCGAGCGATCTCGGCGAGCCCCGAGTGGTTCGCGACCACCGGCGGGCAGCCGGCCGCGGCCGCCTCGGCGGCGACCATGCCGAACGCCTCCGGGAAGATGGACGGCACGACCGCCGCGTCGGCGAAGGCGAGCAGGTGCACGAGGTGGCGGTGCTCGAGCGGCCCGGTGAAGAGCACGTCCAGCCCCTCCGCCAGCTGCTCGAGCGACGATCGGTAGTCGCCGAAGCCGACGATCACCGCCCGCGCGTCGAGAGCTCGCAGGGCCGCCAGGAGCAGGTGGACGCCCTTGTTGCGCATCAGCTTGCCGAAGTAGACGACGGTCTGGCGGTCGCCCGCGAGGAACTCCGCGAACCGGTCGGAGTTGCCCTCGTCGGGGAGCCGCTCGTTCGCGTTCCCGGGGTTCGGTGGGTCCCGGCGCGCCTCCGCGACGAGAGCCGCGAGCGCCTCGGACCTCGGCTGGGGCTTCCACAGCTCGACGTCGACGCCCGGGGGGACCTCGTGGACGCCGTCGACGTGCCCGCAGACCTCGTCGATGACCTCGCGGATGTGCTCCGAGCCGGCGATCGTCGCCGTCGCGCCGGCGAGCGCCTCCGCCCCCCACGCCGACAGCTTGGGATTGCCGCGCATCGAGTACTCGAGCTCGGACCCGTGCGCCTTCACCACGTAGCGCGCCCCGGTGGCGGCTCCGACCGGTCCGCCCAGCAGGACGTGGTTGACGAAGACGAGGTCGGCGGGCAACCGCTCGCGCATGGCCGCTGCGTTCGCCTCGACCCAGGCGTCCAGCTCCGCGCGCGTGCAGTCCTGCACGAGCTTCACGTCGTACCCGTCGTAGCGGTCGAGCACGAACACGGGCAGCAGGCCGCCGACGTCGGGGCGCACCGTCTCGGCGCCCCCGAGGTCGTAGCCCTCCGGGTCGGGGTCCTGGGAGAAGACGGTGACCTCGTGCCCCTCGCGGCTCCATTCGCGGGCGAGCGAGCGGGCGTAGATGTTGGAGCCGGTCCCGGCGAGCAGGAAGCCGTGCCAGACGAAGAGCCTCACGGGACGACGAAGCCCGTTCGCTCGATCATCTCGGGGACGGTCACGAACTCGAAGCCGTGCTGGTCCTTCCACTGGGTGAGAATCAGCTCGGTTGCCTCGACGGAGTGGCTGCGGTCCCAGCCCATCGCCACGTTGCAGCCGTCGTGCAAGAGGACGACGTCGCCGCCGCGGATCTGCCGCTCGGCCTTGCGCATGATCTTCTCCGTGGTGACGCCCTTGCTCCAGTCCCAGAGGGTGACCGACCAGACGATCGGCACGTAGCCCTCCTCGCGGAGGACGCGGAGCGTGCCGGGGCGGCGGCGCCCGTAGGGCGGTCGCATCAGGCGCCTCCCCTGCGCGCGCGCCATCTCCACGCCCGCGGCCTCGATCGCCTCGGTGGTCATCCGGAGCTCGCGGCGAATGGTCTCGTCCGTGTGGAGCGGCATGGAGACGTGCGAGTACGTGTGGTTTCCGATCGCGTGGCCGGCGGCGGCTACCTCGCGCAGGAGCGCGGGTTGCTCGCGCGCGTAGTGGCCGATGGTGAAGAACGTCGCCTTCACGTCGTGCCTGGCGAGCAGCTCGAGCAGGGCCGGCGTCCAGGCGGTGTTCGGCCCGTCGTCGTAGGTGAGCGCCATGAGGCTGCCGCGACCGGGAGTGCCGACGAAGGTCTTCCCGAAGCCCTGCGGCTTCGGCGCCTGCCCGTTGTAGAGCGCCCAGCCAGCCGCGCCCGCAAGCGCCCCGGCGGCGAACGGCCATCGTCTCATCGCCTCTCCTCCTCGAGCAGCGGAAGCTCGGGGGCGCCGCCGGCCCACGCCGCTTCCGGCGCCGGGGGCGGATACGTCCGAGTCGAGCCGCGGTCGTCGGCGCCCGCTCGGCGCATGCGTCGGTACCAGCGGTGGTAGAGCGGCGCGGCGAGGACCGTCGCGCCCACGAGGACGGCCAGCCCGGCGAGCAGCCACAGGTGGCGCCGGAGCGGCTCACCGTCGCCTGCCGACCACGCCGCTCCCGCCGCGAGCGCGAGGGAGAGCCCGACGCCGGCGTAGTAGTCGAGCGGAAAGCGCCAGATCCAGGGCACCTCGAACCACCAGACGTTGCCCCGCTCGAAGCGGCGCACCGTGTAGGCCGGGTTGAGCACGAACCAGAGATAGTCCCACACGACCGCCAGCGCGAAGAACGTGGCGACCGTGCGCAGCTCGCCCGCGAGCGTCCAGTCCACCCCCATGACGAAGGGGAAGTGCAGCACGAGCAGCGGGATCGTGAAGGCGTAGACGTGGTACCCCGTCAGGGGTCGCCGGCCCATCGCCACGCCGTACGCACGGCCGACCGGGCCGCGCTTCCGGAACCAGGTCGGCAGCCGCTCCGCCCACCCGTACCCGCCCTCGATCTCGATCTCGATCCCCGCGAGCCCGAACGCCCAGAAGAACAGGAGCAGGGTGCGGCCGATCTCGAGCTCGCTCATCCGCGCCGGGCCACCGGGATCTCGTCGACGGCGCGATCCACCTCGGCGAACGTCTGCGCGTTGCCGTCCTGCTCGTAGCCGGCCAGCGCGTCGGCCAGGGCGGGCAGGCGGGCGAGGAAGCGTTCGAGGGACGCTTCGTCGAGCGCGCTCGCGGCGGTGCCGTAGCCGAGGCGCTCGAGGTAGCGCGCGTTCATCTCCTGCTCGAACTGCCCCGCGAGCGGGAGCGCGAGCATCGGCTTGCGCAGGTAGACGACCTCGCTCATGAGCGAGAAGCCCGCCGAGGCCACGACGCCGCGGCAGGTGCGGAGGTCATCGATGAACGCCTCGTTCGCGAACGGCCGGTAGCGGAGGTTGCCCTCCTCCTCGTCCGCCGTGAGGCCGTTGCGCGCTCCGTACACGCGGCAGGGAACGCCGCTCGCCCGCAGGGCCGCTGTCGACGTCTCGCCGAGCCGGCCGTAGACGAGCAGGTGAGAGCCGGACTCCGGCGACGCCGCCAGGATCTCGGGTCGGAGGATCGAGGGGACGAGGACCGTGCGCTTCTTGCGGAGCGGCGGACGGAAGAAGGTGGCGATGAGGTACCGGTCGGCACGCGGGAGCTTCCCGCCGACGAAGGCTCGTGCGGCCAGGTAGTCGCGGTGGATCCCGTGCAGGATCTCCGCGTCGTGCCGGCAGCGGTCGACCATCTGGATGTTGTCGATGCTCAGCACCGGCAGCCGGTGCGCCTTCGCGAAGAGGTAGGAGAAGCCGTCGAAGTCGGCGACGACCAGCTCGGGGGCGAACGCGCGGGCGATCTCGGCGCCCCGCCGCCAGTCCTCCGGCACTCCCCGCAGGCCGCCCCGGACGTTCAGGGAGAGCGTCTTCCACGCCTCCACCCGCCCGTGCTCGAGCGCGAAGGCGAGGCCCCAGATCTCCTCCACGTCCGGCAGGTGCTCGCGCAGGTACGGCAGCGCGCGCCCGGAGGCAGCCATCTTCACCCGGTGGCCTCGCCCGAGCAGGTGCTCGGCCACGACCCGGGAGCGCGTCGCATGCCCGAGGCCCTCTCCGACGGCGCCGTAGAGGATTCGCATGCGAGCTAGAGTCTGCAAGGTCTGCCGCGCGAACGCTAGGAAGCGCCGCACGTGAACCTCTTCAGTCCCGTCCCCGGCTACGAGCCGCACATCTATGACGGCGGCAAGGAGGCCCTCTTCCTCCTCTTCCTCGCCTTCCTGCTCGCGTTCGCGCTTACGCGCCTCTACACGCGGTTGGCCCGGGTCTACGGCTGGGGCAGCGCGAGCGTGGGCGGGGTCCACCTCCACCATGCCGTGCCGGGCCTGGTGCTCGCGCTTGGAGCGGGTCTGCTCGCCTTCACTCCCTGGGGCGGTGACAGCCCGGCGCAGGAAGCGCTGGCGATCGCCTTCGGTGTCGGCGCCGCCCTCGTCCTCGACGAATGGGCGCTGATCTTCCACCTCGACGACGTCTACTGGTCGCAGGAGGGCCGCAGCTCGGTCGACGCGGTGATCATCGGCTCGATCCTGGCCGGGATCCTCCTGCACACGGCGTCTCCGTTCGGGCTCCAGGAGTCGGAGTACCCGGGACCGCGCACGGCCGTCTTCGCCCTCCTCGCGCTCAACTACCTCTTCGCGCTCGTGTGCTTCTTCAAGGGCAAGCCGGTCGCCGGAGCCGTCGGCCTGCTGGTGCCGCTCGTCGCCTTCGTCGGCGCCGCCCGCCTCGCGAAGCCGCACTCACCGTGGTCGCGTTGGTTCTACGAGGCCGAGCGCGGCCCCGCACGCCTGCGCGCCGAGCGCACCCGCAAGCTCGAGCGCGCGCGCCGGCGCTACGACCTCGGCTGGCAGGGCAGACTGGAGCGGAAGGTGTCGGATCTGATCGGCGGCGCGCCGAGTGGCGAGCCGCCGGACGGGCGCGAGCGAACGTCGGCCTGAGGGGCATCAGCCCGCGTCCGCCTTCGCCCGCGCGAGGACGACGAGGCCGACGAGCGCGATCGCGAGCGACAGGCCGGAGACGGCGTAGCCGAGCGCGTTCTCGTGCAGGGCCTCCCCGAAGAGCGCGATCCCGAACACGAGGCTCGAGAGCGGATCGAACGCCATCGTCGTCGCCACCGCAGCCGCGAGGACGCCCGTCTGCAAGGCGGCCTGCTCGAGCCAGAACGCCGCGACGCTGATGGTCACCATCGCGTACACGTGCCAGTCCCACAGCACCGCTCCGATCCCCTCGTCGAGGAGCGACATCGTCGCCTTCGTGAGCGCCGCGGCCAGCCCGAAGAGGATTCCCCCGGCCGTTCCGAGCAGCCCGGCTCGGACCGCGGAGCCCCGGCCTCGCGCGAGCAGGAACAGCAGTGCCGCGACGGCGACGCTGCTCCCCCCGATCGTCGACCAGGCGAGGAGCGAGGCGTCGTCCTCGCCCGCCGAAGGCTTGCTGACGACGAGCAGCGCCGCGAGCCCGCCGGTGACGAGGACGGCGCCGATCGTCTCGGACCGGCCGATCCGCCGCTGCTCGACCACCCGCCCGAGCGGCTGGGCGAAGACGATGCTCGCGACGAGGAGCGGCTGCACGACGACCATGCGCCCGATGCCGAGGGCGACGGCCTGGGCGACGAACCCCAGGCCCTGCGCCGCGAGCCCGAGCAGCCAGAGGGGCTGACGGACGAGGCGTGCCACGAATCCGGCTCCGAGGGACTGCGCCGGCTGGTCGGCGGCGGCCTTCTCCTGCAGCACGAGCCCGAGGGCGAAGAAGAACGCGGCGACGAGCGCGAGGGCGACGTCCACGCCGCGACCCTACGCCACCCACTCCCGGGGACGGGACCGGCGAGCGCGATACTGCCGCGGTGCCGTCGTTCGTCACCCATCTGGCCTGTTCACGGTGCGGCCGGCGCCACGATCCGCACGTGCCTCAGAACCTCTGCGCGTGCGGCTGTCCGCTCCTGGTCGAGTACGACCTGGAGGCCGTGGGCGCCGAGGCGTCGAGGGAAGCCGTCGCGGGACGGGCGCGGGGCATGTGGCGGTTTCGCGAGCTCCTTCCGCTCGGCGACGACGCCGACCCCGTGAGCCTGGGCGAGGGCGACACGCCCATGCTTCGTCCGGCCGCCCTCGGCTCCCGCATCGGGCTGCCCGAGCTGCGGGTCAAGGACGACGGGCTGAACCCGACGGGGACGTTCAAGGCGCGAGGGGCTTCGTGTGGGATCTCGATGGCGCGGGCCCTGGGGATCGAGGAGGTCGCCCTCCCGTCCGCCGGGAATGCCGGTGCCGCCTGGGCCTGCTACGCGGCGGCCGCCGGGATCAGGGCGCACGTGGCCATGCCGCGCGACGCTCCTGCGACCAACCGGCTCGAGTGCGAGCTCTACGGCGCGGAGCTCACCCTCGTCGACGGGCTGATCTCGGACGCTGCGAAGGCGATCGCCGAGGGGATCGCCGCGCACAGCTGGTTCGACGCCTCCACGCTCAAGGAGCCGTACCGGATCGAGGGCAAGAAGACCCTGGGCCTCGAGATCGCCGAGCAGCTCGGCTGGCGAAGCCCCGACGCCATCGTCTACCCGGCCGGTGGCGGCGTGGGCATCATCGGCATCTGGCGGGCCTTCCAGCAGCTCGCTGCGCTCGGGTGGATCGAGGGCCCGTTGCCGCGCTTGTTCGTGACGCAGGCGGAAGGCTGCGCTCCGCTCGTGAAGGCGTTCGTCGAGGGCAAGGACGCCTCCGAGTACTGGGAGGGAGCGACGACGATCGCGGCCGGCATCCGCGTCCCCCACGCTCTGGGCGACTTCCTCGTCCTGCGGGCGATCCGCGAGACCGGCGGGACGGCCGTGGCGGTGAGCGACGACGCGATCCGCGAGATGCTCGGGGTGCTCGCCCGCGAGGCCGGCATCTCTGCTTCTCCCGAAGGCGCGGCCACGCTCGCGGCGGCGATCGCCCTGCGCGAGCGGGGTGACCTGCGTCGAGACGACACGGTGGTGCTGGTCAACACGGGCTCCGCGCTCAAGTACCTGGAGCTTCTCTAGGCGGCTTCGCCGGCCGGCGGGACGTTCTGGTTGAGGCGGAAGAGGTTCGTCGGGTCGTACCATCGCTTGATCGCCGCGAGCCGGTCCCACGTGGATCCCGGGTAGGCGGCGCGGACCCGCTCCTCGCCCTCGTCGCCGAGGAAGTTCGCGTACGCGCCGGCGTCGTCCTGCCGCAGCGCGGCGGCGAGCTCGCTCACCCAGGCCTCGTGGACCGGAGCCTCGTCCGGAGTCGCGTACACCGCCGCCACGTTGACCATGATCCGGCTCGTCCGGTGCGCGAACGCGGTGGCCTCGGGAGCCACCCGCGCCATCGCGCCGCCCAGCACGCGGAGCTGGGCCACGGGCATCTGCGCGCTCGAGCTCCGGAGTCGTTCGAGGATCAGCCCGGCCACCTCGCGGTCGATCGAGTCGACGAACATCGTCCGCGCGGCGGCGAGCGGGCGGTAGTCGGGGTCGTCCGGCGGGTAGATCTCCGGGTACGGCATCGGCCGGAGCAGGTCGGCGATCGGGGTCGCGAGGGCGCGGAAAGGCGCGAGGGCGCGCTCACCGTCCTCGGCCCGCCCGGCGTGGACGAGCATCGCCAGCACGACCAGCTCGCCGTGGTGCTCCTCCGGGAGGAAGGGCATCGGCGGTGCGGGCATGACGTTGGCGATCCCCGAAAGCTCCTCCGGCGCCTCCTCGGCCGCCGCGATGAACGACGCGATGACCTCTTTCGTGGCGGGCAGGACCAGCATCCCGCCGGTGACCGCCTCGAGCCGATGCAGGCGGAAGAGGAAGCGGGTGGCGACGCCGAAGTTGCCGCCGCCGCCGCGGATGGCCCAGAAGAGGTCCGGCTCGTGCTCCGCGTCGACCCTACGGAGCCGGCCGTCGGCCGTGACCACGTCGGCGGCCAGCAGGTCATCGATCGTGAGCCCGTACTTGCGGGCGAGGTAGCCGACGCCGCCGCCGAGGGTCAGGCCGCCGATTCCCACCGAGCCGGTGTCGCCGAAGCCGACGGCGAGGCCGTGCTCCCACAGCGCGGTGGTGACCTCTCCGGCGGTCAGGCCGGTCTCCGCCCAGGCGACGCGCCGCTCTGCGTCGATCTGCAGGCCCTTCATGAGCGAGAGGTCGAGCACGAGCCCGCCCTCGGAGACGCCGTGGCCGGCGCCGCTGTGGCCACCGCTACGGACGGCCAGCTCGAGCCCGCCCTCCCGCGCGAGCGAGACGACGCGAGCGACCTCGCCCGCATCGACCGGACGGACGATCGCCGCCGGCCGGCGGTCGACGGTCGGGAGGAAAACCGTCCTGGCCTCGTCGTACTCCGCGTCCTCCGGGGCGATCACCTGCCCGGCGAGCTCGGCACGGAGCCTGGGGATCGAGATGCCTGCTGCCGAGATCGAGGTCACAAGGGTCTCCTTCCGGTGGGGTGGTCGTCGGTCCTTGCAGGGAGTGACCGCTCGGCGGCATCGAACTCATCGGTGCCATAGCCGAGCAGGCGGCCGATCGCGGCGAGCGGGCCCAGGAGTGCCCTCTGGACGGCCGGCGGCGGGACGACGAAGCAGAACTCGTCCTCGAAAGAGCGCAGCAAGAGGGCCAGCCGCAGCGGGTTTCGGGGGAGTCCGTGGGTGGTGGTCTTCCCCGCGCGCGCAAGTCGGGTCAGGGCCTCGAAGGCCGTCGCTGTCCTCAGGGCGGGCCTGAAGTCGACGAGGACGTGCAGCTCGCCGGCGCCCGCGTTCCACGCGGCGTGCGGCGTTCCCGCGGGCATGACGACCACGTCCCCGGCGCGGTGGTCGCGCTCGACGCCGCCTGCCCGCAGGCCGAGCTCGCCGGACAGCACCTCGAACCGCTGCTCCTGCTGCGGATGGAGGTGGTCCGGCCCGGTGGCCCACCCGGGGCGGCCGATCCAGTCGACCTGCAGCAGCTCGCCCCTCGTCGTCTCGGCAGTCTCCCGGAACACCGTCCGGAGCCCGGTCGCGGGATTGACGAGCTCGTCCCCTGCTCTGACCACTGCGCAGCCCGCCGATGTCAGACGTTGACGGTGGTCGCGGGCTCCTCGTGCAGCAGCGCGACGATCGCGTCGGCGTCGGCGCGCACGGTGGCGGCGAGGATGCGCTCGAGCATGGCCCGTTCCTGCGCGCTCGGATCCGACTCCGACGCCCACTCGAGCCGGCGGCGCGGCAGGCGTCGTCTCAGGTTCTCCCGCGCCCTCTGAAGAGCGCTGTTCACGGAGGCGACGCTCATGTCGAGCAGCTCCGCGGTCTCCTTCGCCGACCAGCCGATGACGTCGCGGACGACCAGCACCGACCGTTGCCTCGGCGGCAGGTGCTGGACCGCTGCGAGGAACGCGAGCTCGACGGTCTCCTTCGAGACGAGCTCGTCCTCGGGCTCGGCATCCGTGGACGCGACCTCGTCGATCAGCCCCCGCTCGTCTCCCTGGGCCCGGCGGGACCGCCGCTCCAGCGCGCTGAGGCTCGCGTTGGTGGCGATCCGGTAGAGCCAGGCACGGAACGAGGAGCGGCCCTCGAAGCTCTCGCGCATGCGCCAGGCGCGCAAGAACGTCTCCTGCATCAGGTCCTCGGACTCCTCGTGCGAGCGGACGATGCGGTAGGCATGCGCCTGCAGCTCGCGCCGGTAGCGGTCGACGAGCTGCGAGAAAGCCACCTCGTCGCCCGCCGTCGCGGCGGCCACGAGCACGTCCACCTCGCCCGGCCGGATGCCTCTCGCGCTCATGATCCCATCTGAGCGAAAGGCCCCTCTCCGGCGCGTCGGGGAGCTCCCCGAATCGCCTCCCTGATATTGGGTGGACCGTGGCGTGTACGGGGGTCAGGCGCTCGCCGCCGGAATCTGCCCGCCGAGTGCCTGAGCCAGCTTTCCCCGACCCGAGATGCCGAGCTTGCGGTAGACGCGGCCGAGGTGAGTCTCGACGGTCTTGCGCGTCACGAACAGGGCCTGCGCGATCTCGGGGTTGCTGTGGCCCTGGGCCGCGAGCTCGGCGACGCGGCGCTCCGAGACCGTGAGCTGCTCGACCCCCGTGCCGTGCGGATCGCTGACCTGACCGCCGGCGGCGCGCAGCTCGGTCCGGGCGTGCTCGGCGGGCGCGCCCGCACCGCAGCGCTCCGCGAGCTCGAGGCCTCGCTCGAGCGCACCGCGAGACTCAGCGCGGCGGTTGGCCCTTCGCAGCGCGGCGCCCAGGTCGACGAGCGCCCGCGCGTGCCCGAGCCGCGCCGGCGAGCGCTCGAACGCCTCCACGGCCTCCTGCAATCGCTCCAGGGACACCGGCTCGCCGACGAGGGCAATCGCGTGCAACGCCGTTCCTATGCCGCTCGCGGCCCCCCAGCGTTGCGCCCGCTCGAAGTCGTCGCCGGCCGTCGTCCGGGCCGCTTCGGCATCCCCCAGGGAAGCGAGCGCGAGGGCGGCACGCGAGCGCCAGCGCGAGGCGAGCGGGTTGGCGCCTCCCCAGAGCTCGTCGCGGCGCCCGAACTCGGTCAGGTCGTCCAGCGCCTCGCGCGCTCGACCCTGCGCGAGGCGCAGGATGCCCCGCGACTCCAGGAGGAGGTTGTTGGGCAGGCCGGGCGGGATCTCGCTCCCGAGGCCGCTGGCGTCGAGGGCGCGCTCGGCCGCCTCGAGCTCGCCGGCCTCGACCAGCGCCTGGATGCGGACCCCGAGCGCCAGCCTCGTGCCGAGGGGTATGTCGCGGTCGCTGAGCAGGTCGAACGCCGTCCGCGCCTCGTCCTCCGCCCGAGCGACCTCACCTCGACGCAGGGACGCGACGGCCTGGTGGGCGAGGACGAAGGCCACGGCCGGGATCGAGACCCGGGCGCGCGCCTCGGCGAGCATCCGGGCCATGACCTCCTCGGCGAGGTCGAGCGCCTCCGTGGCGAGCAGGCCGACGACGAGCACGTAGATCGGGGGCGCGACGTCGATCTGCTGCTCGTCCAGCAGCCGGCCACCGGCGAGAGCCCGCTCGATGTGAGCCGCGGCCTCCGCCGCCGACTCGCTCGCCCGGGCCCGCTCGAAGGCGATGCTCGCCAGCACCAGGCGCTCGCCCGGCGTCGCGCCCTCGAGCCGGCGGTGCCGCTCCAGCCGCCTCGCCGCCGGAGCGCGGGCGTCTCGGCTCGCCTCCTGTGCGTGGGCGGCCAGCTCGGCCTCGAGGTGGAGCGCGAGCTCCCGGTCGTGGGGCTCGACAACCTCGATCGCCGCGTCCAGCGCCTCGACGGCGCGGTCGGCGTCGCCCGACCACGTGAGGGCGTTCGCCAGCAGGCGGGCCGAGGTCGCGAGCAGCGCCGGCTCCCGGATCTCGTCGCCCGCGGCGGCGAGGTGATCGGCCGCCTCGGGGGCGGCGACGCGGAGCTCGGCCGACCCGAGCTCGAGGAGCACGGCCGCCCTGGCCTGCTCCTCCGGCGGCTCGGCGAGAGCTCGTCCGAGCCAGGCGACGGCGGCGGCCGGCGCCCCGCGACAGAGCGCGTCGGCGGCCACGCGGCGGAGGAGCGCGACCCGCTCGGGGTCGCCCGCCGGCTCCGCCGCGACCATCTGAGCCGCGACCCGCTCGTCGGACGCGCCGGCCGCCGCGAGGATGTCCGCCGCCCGCGCGTGCGCGGCCGCGCGCTCGTGGGCGCCGATGTCGGCGTAGACGGCCTCCCGCACGATCGGGTGCGCGAACTCGAGCCGCTCGGCCGACCTGAGGATGCCGAGCGCGATCAGCAGGTCGGCGGCGCGCGCGGCCTCCTCGTCTGGGAGGTCGGCCAGGCGGGCAGCCTCGGCGAGCCCGGCGCGGTCGCCGACCACCGCCACCGCCCGCACGAGCGCGGTCGCGGCCGGAGGCCGCTCGGCGAGGTGGAGCAGCACGGCCTCCGCGACCACGGCAGGACCGATCTGCCGCACGCGCTCCGCCTCACGGGCGTCGGGCGTGAGGCCCCGCTCCCCCACCTCGCGCAGGAGCGCCTCGAGAAAGAACGGGTTCCCACCGGTCGCCTCGCGGCAGGCGATCGCAAACTCGGGCGCCACGTCGCCGTCGAGCAGGCGCTCGCACAGCCTCACGGTCGCGCCGGTGCTCAGCGGCCGCGGTCGCAGGACGGTCGTCTCGGGTCCGGCCGCCAGGCGGGCGAGGTCCGCCGTGACGTCCTCGCCGCTCCGCGAGGAGGCGAACACGCCGAGCGGGAGGCCGTCGAGCCGGGGAGCGAGGTAGTTCAGGAAGCGCAGCGACTCGGTGTCCGCCCAGTGGATGTCGTCCACGGCGAGGGCGACTGGGCCCTCCTCGGCGACGTTGTTGAGGAGCCAGTAGAGGCCGTGCAGCATCGAGAAGACGTCCGTCGGGGCGGAGGGCGGTGGGACGAAGAGCGGCTTCGAGAGCGCCGCCGCGCCGGCGAACAGGCGCTTGCGCTCGGGCTCGGAGACCCGCGCGACGACCGGCTCGAGCAGCTGCCGCACGCACCCGTAGGCGAAGTCGCGCTCGAGCTCGGTGGCCCGAGCCCGTAGGCAGGCGAAGCCCGCCTCGGCAGCGGTCGCGCACGCCTCCTCGAGGAGGCTCGTCTTGCCGAGCCCGGCCGCGGCCTCGACGAGGACGACGCGACCGCGGCCCTCCTGCGCGAGGACGAGCACGTTGCGGAACTCGGCGAGCTCGCGCTCGCGCTCGAGGAGCGGCACGAATCTCACTCGTTCGGGGTCGGCGGCTGTCGGCCCGGGTACCGACTCCACGGCGGCGCCGGGCGGTCGGTTCGCGTTCACCCGGGCATGTTGTCACGGCGCAGGGGACCGCCGGAGCGCCTGTGCGCTGACGGCGCGTGGCCCGGCGACCAGCCGGCTACTTGCTCCGGTAGAGCCGCACCGTGATCGGCGCGAACACCGCGGCCAGCACCGCTGCGCTGACCAGCACGAAGGCGATGTCGCCGGCCGTCGCCGTGCCGGCCATCAGCCCGCGCGACGCGGTCACGAGGTGGGAGACCGGGTTGACCTCGACGAACGCCTCGAGCCAGCTCGGAAGGGTCTCCGGGTCGACGAAGACGTTGCTCAGGAAGGTGAGCGGGAAGATCCCCATGAAACCGGCGTTCATGACGGCGTTCGGCGTGCGCAGCAAGAGGCCGAGCGTGGTGAAGACCCACGCGAGCCCGAAGGCGAAGACGACCACCAGAGCGACGGCCGCCACGACGCCGCCGACCCCCGCCTCTGGCCGGAAGCCGATCGCCACCCCGACCGCGACGACCACGACGGCGCCCACCACGTAGCGCACGCTGTCGCCTAGCACGGATCCGACGAGCGGCGCAAAGCGCGGGATCGGCAGCGAGCGGAAGCGGTCGACGACCCCCTTCGTGACGTCGGTGTTGAGCGCCACGCCCGAGTAGACCGTGGTGAAGAGGACGGACATCACCATGATCCCCGGCAGCAGGAACTCGAGGTACTCGGCGGTCGAGCCGGAGATCGCCCCGCCGAAGATGTACGTGAACATGAGCACGAACAGCACCGGCGTGATCGTGACGTCGACGAGCTGCTCGGGGACGTGCTTCACCTTCAGCATCCCTCGCCACCCGAACGTCAGGCAGGCGGACAGGGCGCTCGCGCGCGGTGGGCGCTCGCGCGGCGCGAGCGCCGCGTGGAGCGCCTGCTCGTCGCGCGCGGTGCGGGCGCCGGTCGTGGGTGCGGTGCTCATCGCGCCTCCTTCTCGGCCGCAACGGGCTCCTCGTCGGCCTCGGCCTCCTCGGCCGGGCGGCCGGTGAGCGCCAGGAAGACCTCGTCGAGGCTCGGCTGGCCGAGGGAGAAGCCGGCCACCTCGACGCCGACGCGGGAAAGCTCCGCCAGGGCCTCGGCGGCGCGCTCGGGCCGGGCGCAGCCGACCGACAGCGCGGCCGGGTCCGGCTCCAGATAGACCTCGACGTCGAGCGCGCGCGCGAGCGCCTGCTCGGCGGCCGGCCGCTGCTCCGGGTCGAGGAGGCGAACGTGCAGGGCGCCGGAGCCGACCGAGGCCTTGAGCTGCGCGGGCGTGCCCTCGGCGATCACCTTGCCGTGGTCGATCACGGCGATACCGTCGGCGAGCTGGTCGGCCTCGTCGAGGTACTGCGTGCAGAGCAGGACGGTGGTGCCGTCGGCGACCAGGGCCCGGACGATGTCCCAGACCTGGTTGCGGGAGCGCGGGTCGAGGCCGGTGGTCGGCTCGTCCAGGAACATCAGCTTCGGCGTCACCACGATGCTGGCGGCGATGTCGAGGCGCCGGCGCATGCCGCCCGAGTAGTTCTTCGTGAGGCGCCCGGCCGCCTCGACCAGGTCGAAGGCCTCGAGCAGCTCGGCCGCCCGCACCTTTGCCTGCGCCCGTCGGAGGCCCAGCAGCCGGCCGATCAGGACGAGGTTCTCCTGGCCGGTGAGGTCCTCGTCGACCGAGGCGAGCTGGCCGGTCAGGCTGACGACGCTGCGGACCGCGTCGGCCTCCTCGACGATGTCGTGGCCGAGAACGCGGGCCTCGCCTTCGTCCGGGCGCAGCAGGGTGGCGAGCATCCGGACAGTCGTCGTCTTGCCGGCGCCGTTCGGGCCGAGGATGCCGTACACGCTCCCGGCGCGCACGGCGAGATCGACGCCGTCGACGGCCTGCGTCTTGCCGAAGGCCTTGCGCAGGCCGGAGGCTTCGATGGCTAGGGCGGAGTTCGCTGTCAAGGTGGCTCCTGGGAGGATCTGTACACGTTAACGACACCCGTGCGCGGCCAAACTCATCGGCGCTGCTAGCCTCGGACTTCGATCCGGAAAAACGCAACCACGAGGAGGTGAGCCGCCCAGTGCTCACGCTCACCGGCGATGCAGTCCAAGCAGTAAAGACGATCGCAGAAGCGTCCCCGGAGCTCCCGGACGAGTCCGGGCTTCGTATCCAGGCTCAGCCGACTGCCGACGGACAGGTCTCCTTCGGCCTCACGATGGTCGAGAGCCCCGGCGAGGACGACCAGGTCGTCGAGGAAGGCGGCGCACGTGTCTTCGTCGAGCCTGAGACAGCCCTCGTCCTCGAGGACAAGGTGCTCGACGCGACCGTCGTCGGCAACCAGGTGCAGTTCAGCCTCAGCGAGCAGGTCTAGGAGGCAGGACGGACGGAGGGGCCGTTCGCGCGGCCCCTCCGCTCCGCCGAGTACCCTCTCCCCATGCGGCGCGGCGAAGGCGACGAGCCACGCGAGGACGACTGGCTTGCCCAGGAGGACTGGCTCGAGGCTCCGACCCAGGAGACTCCGCCCAGCGCCCCGCGCCGCCGGCTCGCGCAGCCGCCTCCGGGGACGCCGAGCCGTCGGCTCCTCGCCCTCGTCGCGGGCGTCTCTCTCCTGCTCATCATCATCCTGATCGCGATCTTCTCGGGCGACGACGACCCGGCCGAGCAGGCGACGCCCACGACGACGCCGACCGAGACGGCTTCCGCTCCCGCACCGGAGGCGCCGCCGGAGCTGCAGATTCCCGAGAGCGGCACGCTCGCGGAGGGCGACACGGGGCCCCGCGTGCGCAGGCTCCAGCGCGCCCTCGCGGAGCTCGGCTACGACGTGACCCCCGACGGGGCGTTCGGCCCCGGAACCACCGCCGCCGTCCGCGCCTTCCAGGCGGACGCCGGCCTCCCCGACGACGGCGTCGCCGGCCCGGAGACCGCACGCGCCGTGAACGAGGCGCTCGCCGAGGGTCAGTAGCGGGGCCCGACTAGACTCGGGCCCGTGGAACGCGAGCCGCTGGGAGTCCTGGGCGCCGGCTGGGTCGGACTCGTCACCGCCGCGTGCTTCGCCGAGCTGGGGCACCGCGTCACGGTGCGCGACGTGCTCCCCGAGCGAATCGCGGCGCTCTCGGCCGGCGACGTGCCGATCCACGAGGAGGGCCTCGCCGACCTGCTCGAACGGAATCGCGATCGCCTTCGCTTCACCCTCGAGCTCGGCGACGTCGTCGAGACGGCGGGCATTGTGTTCGCCTGCGTCGGCACGCCCTCGACGGCCTCGGGAGACGCCGACCTCTCCGCGGTCTGGCGCGTCGTCGACGAGCTCGAGGGGCTCGAGGAGCGGCTCGTGCTCGTGATGAAGAGCACCGTCCCGGTGGGCACCGGCGAGCGCGTTCGAGCCCGACTCGACGCCCGAGGGCTCGCGCACGTCGGCTACGTCTCGAATCCGGAGTTCCTCGCCGAGGGGACGGCGATCACGAACTTCACCCAGCCGGACCGCGTCGTGGTCGGCGCGTTCGCGGTGGCCGACGGCGACAGCGTGGCCGAGCTGTTCGAGCCGCTCGCCGCGCCGATGGTGCGGACGGACGTCGCCTCGGCGGAGATGATCAAGCTCGCCTCGAACGCGGCGCTCGTCACGCGGATCAGCTTCATCAACGAGATCGCGAACGTCTGCGAGCTCGTGGGCGCCGATGTCGAGGAGGTGGCGCGAGGTCTCGGGCTGGATCACCGGCTCGGCCCGCACTTCCTGCGTGCAGGCATCGGCTACGGGGGCTCGTGCTTCCCGAAGGACGCCTCGGCGCTGAAGCAGATCGCGGCCAACTCCGGGTACCACTTCCAGCTCCTCACGGCCGTGATCGAGGTGAACGAGCTCCAGAAGCGGCGCGTCATCCAGAAGCTCCAGGCCCATCTGGGCTCCCTGCGAGGACGGACGATCGCGCTCCTGGGCCTCGCCTTCAAGCCACATACGAACGACCTGCGCGACGCGCCGAGCCTCGTCCTCGCGCCGCGCCTCCTGACCGAGGGCGCGATCGTCCGCGCCTGGGACCCGGTCGCGCTCGACGAGGCCCGGACGCTCCTCGGAGGGGTGGAGTTCGCCGACACGGTCCTCGAGGCGGTCGACGGCGCCGACGCGGCCGTGATCGTCACGGAGTGGCCCGAGCTCCGCGAGCTCGCGTCACCCGAGGTCCGGCAGGCGATGCGAGAGCCGCTGATCGTCGACGGCCGGAACCTGCTCGACCCGGCGACCGTCCGCGCGGCGGGCTTCGCCTACGAATCGGTGGGCCGACCCTCGGGTCTCGTGTCCCACCCCTCCGTGGTCTGACCTGACCTCCCTGCCCGAGATGCTCGACGCTCACCTCCACTCCCCGCCGTCCGGGGTCATCTCGGCGCAGCGCGTCGTCAAGCGCTACGGCCGCACCATCGCCCTGGCCGGGCTCGACGCCGAGATCGGGGCGGGGATCACCGGCCTCCTCGGCTCCAACGGTGCGGGCAAGACGACATTCCTCTCGCTCATGCTCGGCCTCCGGGCGCGGGACGAGGGCGACCTCCTCGTGCTCGGCGCCGACCCGGCGACCGCCGGTATCGAGGTGCGCGCCCGGATCGGGTACGCGCCCGAGCACCACGAGCTCCCCGCCGAGCTCGCCGCGGCCGACCTCGTCCGCCACCTGGCGGAGATGCACCTGCTCCCCCGGCGAGCGGCCGTCCAGCGCGCGAACGACGCGCTCTGGCTCGTGGGGCTCGGCGAGGAGCGCTTCCGGCCCGTGGGCTCCATGTCCACAGGGCAGCGCCAGCGCGTGAAGCTGGCCGGTGCGATCGCCCACGACCCCGAGCTCGTGCTCCTCGACGAGCCGACCGACGGGCTCGACCCGGTGCAGCGGACGGAGATGCTCGCGCTCATCCGCCGCATCGGCTCGGAGTTCGGGATGCACATCGTCATCTCCTCACATCACCTCGAGGAGGTGGAGAAGATCTGCGACGCGGTCGTCATCGTCGAGGGCGGCGTGGTCGCCCACGCCGGCAGGCTCGACGACCTGCGCCGCGGCCCCGACGGGCTCGTCGTCGAGGTGGACGAGCGCGCGGACGAGCTCGCGGCGCTCCTGCGCGACCGCGGCCTGGACGTGACGGTCGAGGGCGAGCTGCTCCTCCTCGCCGCGGGCGACGGCGGCCACGACGCCGTCCGGGACGCTGTCGCAGAGCTCGGCGTCGGCCTGCGGCGCCTCGCGCCGCGCGGGCGGACGCTCGAGGACGTCTACCTGGGGACCGAAGCGTGAGCACGGACCAGGAGGCCCGCCTCTTCGGGCTCGGCTACCGGCGCTACGAGGGGGAACGGAGGGCGCCGTCCTCGGGGATGGCCACGCTCGCCGTCTTCACGACCCGGCGCGTGCTGGGGCTCGGGCGGCCCGCCCGCCACAAGGTGCTGCCGGCGCTCACGCTCGTCATCGCCTACGCACCGGCGCTCGTCTCGGTGGCCGTCTCGGCGCTCCTCGACGACATCCTCGAGGAAGACCTGATCACGTACGGCGAGTACATGTTCTTCATCGGGAGCGCCCTGGCGCTCTTCTCCGCGCTCGTCGCGCCGGAGGCGCTCTGCCCCGACCGCCGCTCCGGGATGCTCGGCCTCTACCTCGCCGGGCCGCTCGACCGCAACCGCTACGTCGCCGCGAAGGGCGCGGCCGTACTCGCGGTCATGCTGGCCATCACCCTCGGGCCGCTCCTCTTCATGCTCGCCGCCTTCGTCGTCGCCGGCTATGGCCCGTCGGCGGGCGAGATCCCCGGCCTCCTCCTCCGGATGCTCGGCGTGGGCGTCGCGACCGCGCTCGGCTACGCCGCCGTCTCGCTCGCGGTCGCCAGCTTCACCACGCGACGCGCGGCGGCGGCCGTCGGCGTCGTGCTGCTGCTCTTCGTCCCCGCCATCGTCGTCAGGAGCGCGATCGATGCCGGCGCCCCGGACGCGCTCGACCTGCTCAGCTTCCCCTTCGTCGTCGGGGAGCTCTCGTACCGCATCTTCGGCGAGGAGGCCTCGGAGGGGGCGCCGATCGAGGAGCTCTCCACCTGGCTCGTCACCGCCGGCCTCGCCGCCTGGGTGGCCGCCGGCGCGCTCGTCTGCTGGCTCCGCTACCGCACGACGGAGGACTACCGGTGAGCGCGCCCGAGCCGCGCATCGAGGCCGACAACGTCTCCAAGTGGTTCGGCGCCCTCGTCGCTGTCTCCGACGTCAGCTTCGAGGTCGGGCCCGGCGTGACGGCGCTCCTGGGGCCGAACGGCGCCGGCAAGTCGACGATGCTGCGCATGCTCTGCGGCCTCGCGCGGCCCTCCCGCGGGACGGTGCGCGTCCTCGGGCGCGATCCGCGCGGCGACGCGGGCGTCGCCCGCGCCATCGGGCTCGTGCCCCAGCAGGAGACCGTCTTCGAGCAGCTCACGGCGCGCGCCTTCATCACGCTCTCGGCCACGCTCCACGCGCTGACCGAGCCCGACGCGGCGGCGACAGCCGCGCTGGAGCGCGTGGGGCTCGACCCGGCGGACACGCGCCGGCTGGGCGCGTACTCGAAGGGGATGCGGCAGCGAGTCAAGGTCGCCCAGGGGCTCGTCCACGACCCGCCTGTGCTCGTCCTCGACGAGCCGCTCACCGGGCTCGACCCGCGCCAGCGCGCCGACATGGTGATGCTCTTTCGCGGCCTGGGCGCCGAGGGCCGCTGCGTGATCGTCTCCAGCCACGTGCTCGAGGAGGTCGAGCGGCTCGGCTCGCGCATCCTCGTCATGTCCCAGGGGCGGCTGGCGGCCGCCGGCGACTTCCGCGAGCTCAGGGCGCTCATGGACGACCGGCCCCTGCGCGTGCGCGTGCTCACGGACAGGCCGCGGGAGCTCGCCGGGGCGCTCCTCGAGGGCGGGACGGTCGTCGGCGCGCGCCTGGACGGCGACCAGGCGCTCGAGCTGGACACGAACGACGCCCGCGGCCTCGCGCGCGCGCTCGCGCCCGTCGCCCGTGACCGCGACGCGAGCCTCCTCGAGGTGCGGCCGCTCGACGCCGACCTCGAGGGCGTCTTCCGCTACCTGGTGCAGCGATGAGCGTCGCCGGCGTCCAGGTCCCCTCCGGACGGCCGGCCACGGCGGCCTCGCTCCTCGCCCTCTACCGCCTCCTCCTGCGCATGCAGGTGACGGTGCCCCGCCTGCTCGGGATCGGGGCCCTCGGCGCACTGGCCCTCCTCCTCGGCGTCTTCGCCCGGCTGGGAGACGACCCGCTGACCGCGGCGGCCGACGCCACCGCGGCGTACGGGCTGGGCCTCCTCGTGCCTCTCGCAGCGCTCTGGCTCGGCACGGCGGCGATCGGAGACCTCGTCGAGGACCGCCTCCTCGTCTACCTGTGGCTGAAGCCCGTGCCGCGCTGGCAGCTCCCGGCGGCGGCGGTGCTCGCCACCGTGACCGCCGTCGTGCCGCTCACGGCGCTGCCCCTGGCCGCCGCCACGCTCGTCGCGGGTGAGGAGGAGCTCGCCCTCCCGACGCTCGCGGCCTCCGCGCTCGCCGCCTGCGCGTACGCAGGTCTCTTCGTCGCCGCAGGCCTCTGGTTCCGGCGGGCCGTGTGGTGGGGCCTCGCCTTCATCGTCCTCTGGGAAAACGCGGGCGCCTACGCCTCCGAGGGGACGGAGCGCTTCACCGTGACGAGCTGGGCCCGCTCGCTCGTCTCCGGCGTGGACGGCGTCGAGGTCCCGCTGGACGGCCGCTCCGCAGGTGTCGCGGTGGTCGTCCTGCCCGCGATCGCCGTCGCCGGCTGGCTCGTCGCCACCTGGCGCTACCGGCGCGCCGACGTGGACTAAGAACCCGGTTCTAAGGGGTCGTACAGGTACCGTGGCCGCATGAGGCCACGCCGGCAGGACGGTGGCGGCGGCCGCTGGAGCTTCGCCCGCGACGAGCCGCCGGAGCGCCCCGCCGACCCCGAGGTGCGGCGCGCGAACCTGCGCCGCGTCGCGCGACTCTTCCGCGCCTATCGCCGGCGACTCGCGGCGGTGCTCGCCCTCATCTTCGCCTCGGCGCTCCTCGGCATCGTCTCGCCGTTCCTCATCCGGGACATCTTCGACGAGGCGCTGCCGGAGGACGACAACCGTCTCCTCACCCTGCTCGTCCTCGGCCTGATCGGGATCGCGGTCGTCACCGGCGTCCTCGGGGTGGCACAGACCTGGCTCTCGAACGTCGTCGGACAGCGGGTGATGCACGACCTGCGTGCCGCGGTCTACCGGCACCTGCAGCGGCTCTCCCTGGCCTTCTTCACACGCACGCGCACGGGGGAGGTGCAGTCGCGGATCGCCAACGACATCGGCGGCGTGGAGCGGGTCGTCACCTCGACGGCGACCTCCATCGTCTCGAACCTCACCACGGTCGTGGCGGCCGTGATCGCCATGTTCCTCCTCGACTGGCGCCTGGCGCTCTTCTCGCTCGCGCTCGTACCGCTCTTCGTGCTGCTGACGCGCCGCGTGGGCGAGGTGCGTCGGCGGATCACGACCGACCGGCAGCGGACGATGGCGGACATGTCGACGCTCGTCGAAGAGTCGCTCTCCGTCTCCGGAATCCTGCTCGGGAAGACGATGGGCAGAAGCGCCGAGCTGACCGACCGCTTCGAGCAGGAGTCGTCGGGGCTCGCGGGGCTCGAGGTGCGGCAGGTGATGGCGGGCCGCTGGGTGATGGCCTCGATCCAGATGAGCTTCTCGATCATGCCCGCGCTCGTCTACTGGTTCGCGGGCCAGAGCTTCGTCGGCGGGGTCACGCTCGGCACGGTCGTCGCCTTCACCACGCTCCAGACCCGGCTCTTCTTCCCGGTCGGGCAGCTGCTCTCCGTGCAGATCGACGTGCAGACGTCGCTCGCGCTCTTCGACCGCATCTTCGAGTACCTCGACCTGCCCGTGGAGATCGTCGAGCGCGAGGACGCCGTCGACCTGCCTCCGTGCCGCGGCGACCTCGCCTTCGACGACGTCTGGTTCCGCTACGAGACGGACGGCTCCGCCGCCTGGACGCTCAGCGACGTCAGCCTCGAGGTGCCGGCGGGGACGACGACCGCCGTCGTCGGCGAGACCGGCTCGGGGAAGACGACCGTCGGTTACCTCGTCGCGCGGCTCTACGACGTCGACCGGGGCCGCGTCACGATCGACGGCATCGACGTGCGCGGCGCCACGCTCTCGTCGCTCGCCCGCACCGTCGGGGTCGTCTCGCAGGACACCTACCTCTTCCACGCGTCGATCAAGGACAACCTCCGCTTCGCGAAGCCCGAGGCCTCCGATGAGGAGATCGAGGCCGCCGCCCGCGCCGCGCGCATCCACGACCTGATCGCGAGCCTGCCCGATGGCTACGACACGATGGTCGGCGAACGCGGCTACCGCTTCTCCGGCGGCGAGAAGCAGCGCATCGCGATCGCGCGCACGATCCTGCGGAACCCGCCCGTGCTGGTGCTCGACGAGGCGACGAGCGCGCTCGACACCCAGACCGAGCGCGCCGTCCAGGATGCGCTCGACCGCCTCGCGGCGGAGCGGACGACGATCGCGATCGCGCACCGGCTCTCGACCATTCGCGACGCCGACCAGATCGTCGTCCTCGACGCCGGCCGGGTCGTCGAGCGCGGCACGCACGACGAGCTGCTCGCCCTCGGCGGCCGCTACGCGAGCCTCGTGGCCCGGGACGCCGACCTCGGCCCGATCGTCCGGATCCCCGTGGAGGAACCGGCTACAGAAGGATGAGCGCCGCCGTGTCCGGCGGGCAGCCCGCCCGGCGGAGGCGAACCGCCAGGTGGAGATCGACGTCGAGGCGGAGTGCCAGCTTGAAGGCGAGCCGGTGGTCGTAGCCGGCCGCGAGCAGGCTCGCATGGCGCCACGAGAAGACCCGTTCCCCCTCGGTCGCGAGCTCTGCGAGCTCGTCGCTGATCGTGTCGATGGCAGGCACTTCGGCTCCTGCCTACTTAGACGACCCGCGCCGGCGATTCCTTCCCGGGCTTCGCCCTCGTGCTGCCTCCGAACCGCAAGTACAGCGCGGGCACGAGGAAGAGATTGGCGAACGTCGAGGTGACGAGGCCGCCGAGGATCACGATTGCCATCGGGTGCTCGATCTCGTGACCCGGGATGTCGCCGGCGACCGCCAGCGGCACGAGCGCGAGGCCCGTCGCCAGCGCGGTCATCAGGATCGGCGACAGGCGCTCCAGCGCCCCGCGGACAACCAGGGCGGGCCCGAACGGCTCGCCCTCGTGCCGCTCGAGATGCTGGTAGTGGTTGATCAGCAGGATCCCGTTGCGCGCGGCGATCCCGAACACCGTCAGGAAGCCGACGAGAGAGCCGAGTGAGATTGTCCCGCCGGTCGCGTAGGCGGCGAGCGCGCCGCCGACGAGCGCGAGCGGCAGCGTGAGGAAGAAGAGCGTCGCCAGGCGCCAGCTGCCGAACGCGACCTGAAGCAGCGCGAGGATCGCGACGGCGGCGGCCAGCCCGTAGAGGCGGAGGCGGCCCTCCGCCGCCTCGCGCTCGGCCGACTCACCCAGGACCTCGGCGGCGTAGCCGCGCGGCAGCTCGACGCCCGCGAGCCGTCGCTCCACGTCCGCCACGACCGAGCCGAGGTCGCGCCCGCTGACGTCGGCGCTCACGTCGATGCGGCGCGTGACATCCTCGCGTCTGACGACGTTGGGAGTCGGGGCGATGCGGACGTCGGCAACCTCTCCGAGTGCCACCTGGCCGCCGGCGGGCGTGTCGATCGGCAGCTCGCGGATGCCGGTGAGGCTCGCCCGCGCGTCGGGTCGGCTCCAGATGTTCACGTCGAAGACCCGGGTGGGCCGCCAGATGTCGTTCACCTCGATGCCCTGGAGGAGCGCCGCCGCCGCGCGCCGCACGTCGCCGGGCGTGAGCCCGTGGCGCCCGGCCGCGGCGAGGTTCGTCTCCACCTCGACGTGGGGCACGTCCTCCTGGAGCTCCGTGTGCAGGTCGACGAGCCCGTCGACGGGCTCGAGCGCCTGCTGCACCTCGTCCGCCGACTGCCGGAGAACCTCGAGGTCGTCGCCGGAGATCCGCACGACGAGCGCCTGGCTCGCGCCCGTCAGCACCTCCCGGATCCGCTCCTTCAGGTAGGTCTGGACGTCCCGGAAGAGCCCGGGATAGCCAGCGACCGCCTCTTGGATGGACCCGAGCGTCGCGTCGTAGTCGGCCTCGGGCGCGACGCTGACCCAGTTCTCGCCGAAGTAGACGTCCACCACCTCGTCGGCGAAGAGCGCCTGCCCGATGTGGGAGCCGCAGTTGCGGACGCCGGGGATGTCGCGCAGCTCGCGGCAGGCCAGCACCGAGATGCGCGTCTCCTCGGGCAGCGACGTCCCCGGCTTCGTGAGCCAGTGCATGAGGAAGTCGCGCTCCTTGAAGTCCGGCAGGAGCGACTGGCCGAGGAGCGGGGTGACGGCGACGCCGCCGACCGCGAGCGCCCCCGCGCCGACGAGCGCCGCGGCGGGCTTCACGATCACGCGCGAGAGGGCCGCCTCGTAGATCCGCTTCAGCGCGCGCACGAGCGGCGCGTCGCGGCGGTCGAGCGGCGCCCCTCGCAGCATGATTAGCGCAAGCGCCGGCGTGATCGTCAGCGCGACCACCATCGAGGCCAGCACCGCGAGCGCGTACGAGAGGGCCAGCGGCTCGAAGAACGCGCCGGACAGCCCCTCGAGGAAGAAGACCGGCACGATCGCGACGACGTTGATGAGCGTGGCGTAGACGATCGGCGTCCGCACCTCGAGCGACGCCTCGAGGATCACGTGCTCGATGGAGTCGCCGCCTCCCTCTTGCCGATGGCGCCGCAGCCGGCGCCAGGTGTTCTCGATGTCGATGATCGCGTCGTCCACGACGACCCCGACCGCGATCACGAGCCCGGCCAGGACCATCACGTTCATCGTCTCGCCGCGGAGGTGCAGCACGAGCGCGGCCGCCATCAGAGAGAGCGGGATGGAGACGAGGCTGATGAAGGCCGTCCTCCACTCGAAGAGAAACGCGACCAGGATCAGCACGACGAGGATGCACCCGATCAGGAGCGCCAGGGTCAGGTTGTCGATCGCCATCTCGATGAAGGTCGCCGGCCGGAAGATCGTGGAGTCGATTTCGATGCCCTGGAGGCCCGGGCGTAGCGCGTCGAGCGCCTCCTCCACTCCACGGGTCACCTCGAGCGTGTTCGCGCCCGGGAACTTCTCGACGATCAGCAGGAGGCCGGGGCCGTCGTTGATCACTGCATCGCCGATCAGCGGCGGATGCCCCGTCTCGACGTCAGCGACGTCGGCCAGGCGGATCGTTCGGCCGCGACCGTCCTGGAAGCTGACCTCCGCCAGGTCCTCCGGCGCGACGACCGGGAGCACGTTCACGACCCCGAGGCGCTGGTTGGGCGTGTCGACGAAGCCGCCGGTCCCCACGAGCGCTCCAGGCGAGTAGCTGAGCAGCGGCGCGTCCAGGGCGTCGGAGGTGACCTCCATGACGCGATTCACCGAGACCCGGTGTGCGCGCAGTCGGTCGGAGTCGACGAGCACCAGCCGCTGCTCCTGGCGCTGGCCCCAGATGGCGACGTTGGCGACGCCCGGCACACGCAGCAGGCGCTGCCTGATCGTGTGGCGCGAGATGGACGACATCTCGACCAGCGAGAGCTCGTCCGAGGAGAGGCCGATCTTCAGCACCCGGCTGGTCGACGAGAGGGGAGGCATCATGACCGGCGGCGTCGCCCAGCTCGGCAGGGAGGGCGCGATCGTCGCCAGCCGTTCCTGGACGAGCTGGCGGGCCGTCAGCAGGTCGGTTCCGCGCTCGAAGATGAGGGTGATCGAGGAGAGCTGCGGGACCGAGCTGGAGCGGATCACGTCGAGGCCCGGCACGCCGTTGAGCTGGTGCTCGAGCGGAACCGTGACGAACTCCTCCACCTCGGTCGCCGAGAGCCCGAGCGTCGGCGTCTGGATCTCGACCCGCAGCGGCGCGAACTCCGGGAAGACGTCCACGCGAGCGTCCCGCCGCAGCTCCGTGACGCCGAAGGCCATCATCGCCGCCGCGGCGAGCACGACGACGAAGCGGAATCTCAGACTCGACGCGACGATCCGGCGCATCGTGCGAGCGACCTCCCGGGCGCTAGTGGTCGACCTCGAACTCGGTCCCCAGGAGCAGAGCGGCGCCGACGCTGACGACGTCGGTTCCCGCAGCGGGGCCGTCGGAGAGGAAGGCGAGCGATCCGTCGATGCGCTCGACCTCGATAGGAGCCCTGACGAACGCCAGCGGCTCAGGGCTCGTGTAGACCCAGGTCCGTCCGTCCGTGTCGTAGAGCACGGACGAGTACGGGACGACGGCCTGCGGCGGCGCGCCGCCGGCTCCCGGAGCCTCCCGTACCGGAGTCGTCTCCAGCCCGATGCGCTCGGCCGCGCGCTCGGTCAGGCGAACGCGCACGATGGTCGTCCCCTCGAGCGGCTCCAAGACGGCGGGCCCGGCGGCGCTCTCCACCTCTTCCCCGGATGCCTGCGTCCCCCACCAGAGGGCGAGGACGCCGACGACCATGAGCGCCGCGCCGATCGACGTCAGGACGGAACGGCGAGTGCCGAGCCGCGTCGCGATGTCGCTCTTCCCCGCCACCTGCAGACCTCCGATCTCTAGTCCACTCGAGAACCTGCGGGCTGGATCCCCACCTCGAGACGCTCGGGCTTCGGCCTCGGCGCGAGGCGCCCGCAGAGCGCCGGGACGGCCACGAGGGAGAAGAGCGTCGAGGTGACCAGACCGCCCAGGACGACCACTGCCAGCGGGTGCGCGATCTCCAGACCGGGGCGCTCCCCCAGCACCGCCAGTGGCAGGAACGCCAGGCCGACGGCGAGCGCGGCGGCCACCGTCGCGGGCAGCCGCTGCTCGGCGCCGACCGCGACGAGCTCGCGGTCGAGGGCCCTGCCCTCCTCACGCTCGAGGCGCTGGTAGCTAACGATGAGAAGCAGGCCGTGTCGAACCGTCAGCGCAAACACGGCGAAGAGCCCGGCGAGCGACCCGAGCGTGAGCGCGCCGCCGCTGGCGAAGAGCGCCAGGACGCCGCCGCTGAGCGCCAGGGGCGCGGTCAGGAGGAAGACGGCGGCCAGACGCCAGCTTCCGAACGCCGCCTGCAGGATCAGGAAGATTCCCATCAGCACGGCCAGCCCGACCCCCACGACGCGCCGCGCCGCGGCCTGCCGCTCAGCGGTTTCCCCGAGCACCTCCGCGTGGTACTCGAGCGGGAACTCGATCTCCTCGAGGCGGCGCTCGACGTCGGCGATCACCGCGTCCAGATCGCGCCCCCGGAGGTCGGCCAGCACGTCGAGGCGGCGGGAGGCGGCCTCCCGCTCGATCACGATCGGCTGCGGGGCGACACGCACCTCCGCCACGTCTCCCAGCCGGACGTGGCCGCCGCTCGGCGGCTCCACCAGGAGGTCGCGGATCGTCGTGAGGCTGGCCCGTTCGGCGGGCACCCCGATCACGACCACGTCGAAGACTTTCTGCTCCTCGAAGAGCGCGCCGACAACGATGCCCTGCACGAGCGTGGCCGCCGTCCGGCGCACGTCGCCGGGATTGACCCCGGCACGGCCCGCCGCCTCGAGATCGACCTCGATCTCGAGCGCCGGCTCCGCGGGCT
The DNA here is from genome assembly GCA_050697735.1 of Gaiellaceae bacterium. GTDB lineage: Bacteria > Actinomycetota > Thermoleophilia > Gaiellales > Gaiellaceae > JAIBJN01. The sequence continues at coordinate 64,424 of JBOHAM010000029.1, forward strand.
GTTCCTCCACGCGCGGCTCGGCCACGCCCGCGACGCCCGCCAGCGCGTCCCGCACCTCCCCTGCCTTCTCGCGAAGAACGTCCAGCTCGTTGCCGTAGAGGCGCACGACGAGCGGCTCGTCACGCCCCACGAGCGCGGCGAGACCGTCGTTGTCGGGGCTCACGTTCCCGTCGGCGACTGCACCGACAGCCCGGATCCGCTCGCTCGAGTAGGTGACCAGCTCCCGTGCCACGCCGGGGTAGCCGTCCACGATCTCGCGGATGGCGGCCACCGTCTCGTCGTGGTCTGCATCCGGATCGATGCTGACCCAGAGCTCGCCCGCATTGATTCCCGAGACCTGATCCGACATCACGGCGCGCCCGACGTGGGCCCCGACGTTGCGAACGCCCGGGACCTCGCGGAGCTCGCGGCCGATTCTGGTGGTGATCCGAGCCATCTCCGGCCGCGAGGTTCCCGGGGGGCCGTCGACGTGGACGAGGAGCTCCGAATCCTTGAACGTGGGCACGAGCGCCCGGTCGAGGAGCGGCAGGGCACCGACCGCGAGGACGACGACGATCCCGGCTGCGATCGCCACCGGAACCGGCCTGCGGAAGACCCACGAGAGCGCGACCGCGTAGCCCCGCTTCAGCCAACGGATCGCCGGCGCGTCCGGGCGGTCGAGCGGCGCGTTTCGCAGGAGAACGAGGCTCAGGGCCGGCGCCACGGTGAGCGCGACGACCAGTGAGGCGAGAACCGCGAGGGCGAACGAGACGGCGAGCGGCTCGAAGAACGCGCCCGCAGCGCCCTCGAGAAAGAAGACCGGCACGACCGCCAGGAGCACGATCGCGGTCGCGTACCCGAGCGGACTTCTCGCCTCGGCCGCCGCCTGGGCGACGACGTCCACGCCCGACTGCTCGCCGGGCTCGGGGCGACGCTCTCGCAGGCGACGCCACGTGTTCTCGGCGCCGGCGACAGCGTCGTCGACGATGACGACGACGGCGAGCACGAGGCCCGCGACCACGAGCGCGTTGATCGTCTCTCCGCGCAGCGTGAGCACGAGCGCAGCCGTGACGACGGCCAGCGGGATCGACACGAGGCCGACCACGACGATCCGCCACTCGAGGAAGAGCAGCGCCAGCGCTATAGCGAGGAGAACGGCGCCGACGAGCAGCGCCAGGGTGAGGTTGTCGATCGCCGCCTCGACGGAGTTCGCAGGCCGGAAGATCGTGGAGTCGACCTCGACGCCCGCCAGGCCGGGGCGCAGGGTTTCCAGCGCGTCCTCGACACCGCGGGTGACCTCCAGGGTGTTGGCGCCGGGGAACTTCTCGACGACGAGCAGTAGCCCCTCGGAGTCGGCGACCGAGGCGTCCCCGATCAGTGGCTGGTGATCCTCGACGATCGTGGCCACGTCGCCGAGGCGGAGGCCGCCCGCCTCCTCGACGGGAACCTGGGCGAGCCCCTCGGGCCTCGCGATCGGGAGGATGTGCCGCACCTGCAGCCGCTGGTTGGGCGTGTCGACAAAACCGCCGGTCCCGGGCGTCGAGGCCTCCAGGAATGAGAGCGGCGAGACGAGCTGGGAGTTGCCGGCCGTCCTGACGACCTGCTGCAGGGAGACACCGTTCTGCCGCAGGCGCTCCGGGTCGACCTGCACCTGGAGCTGGTGCTCTCGCTGGCCCCAGATGGCCACGTTCGCGACCCCCGCGACGCCCAGCAGGCGGGGCCTGATCGTCCAGCGGGCGAGCAGCCCGAGGTCGATCAGCGAGAGCTCGTCGGAACGAACGCCGACCATCATCACCCGGCTCGACGACGAGAGCGGCTGCAGCATCGCGGGCGGCTGCGAGACGTTGGGAAGCGCGTGCGCCTGCGTCAGGCGCTCCTGCACGAGCTGCCGCGCGCCCAGCAGGTCGCCTCCCGGCTCGGTCACGAGGACGATGGACGAGAGCCCCGCGACGGACTGGGAGCGGATCACGTCGATCCCCGCCACCCCGTTGAGGAGATCGCCTTCGAGCGGAACCGTGATCAGCTGCTCGACCTCGGCGGCCGACAGTCCCAGCGCTTCTGTCTGGATCTCGACGTACCCCGGGGTGAACTCGGGCAGGACGTCGACCGGCGCGTTGCGAAGCTGGGAAACCCCTACGACCATCGTGCCCGCGGCCGCAAGGAGCACCAGGAGTCGAAACTTCAGGCTCCAGCTGACGATCGACTGCATCACGTACGCCCCCGCACGCACTGCATCGCCCCCTGCAGTACGGTCGCCCCGCCGAGCCGGTTTCGCCCGCATCTTCCTAACGGCAGCAGTCACGCGCTATGCTCCGGGCCGCGCATCGGCCGCTTCCGGCCGGGCGAACGGGAACAACGGGGAGGTTCTGCAATGAGTGGATTCGCGCTACGGCGCAGGGGCGCCGTGGGCCTGGTGATCGCAGCGGTCGTCGCGATCGCGATGATCGCGCCAGGCGAAGCGTCAGCGGCGAAACGCGGCAAGAAGGCCTGCAAGAACCGGGTGAACGACACGTACCAGGAGGTGCTCGACTGCGTCCGGGTCAACCAGGTGCGTGTGCACCAGGCGTCGTTCCAGCGGCTCGCCGACAAGTTCGGCGACGGGACACGAGCGGCCGGGACGGGCGGCTACACGGCGAGCGTCAACTACGTCGTCTCCCATCTCCGGAGGGCGGGCTGGAACGTGGAGCTCCACGAGTTCCCGTACACCTTCATCCCGCCGCCCACGCTCCAGCAGTTGACCCCGGTGAACGCCGAGTACGAGACGGGCGTGTTCTCGGGCTCGGGCACCGGGACGGTGACGGGCAACGTCATCCCGGTCGACATCAACCTCGTACCTCCGCGGGCATCGACCAGCGGGTGCGAGGCCACTGACTTCACCGGCCTCGACTTCAGCGGCCCGAGCGACATCGCGCTGATCCAGCGCGGGAGCTGCGACTTCGGCGTCAAGGCTCAGAACGCTCAGGACGCCGGCGCAGAAGCCGTGATCATCTTCAACCAGGGGAACGACCCGACGCGTGAGGGCGTGATCGTCGGCACGCTGCTTCCCACCGGCGCCGGCGTCACGATCCCGGTCGTGGGTGCGTCGTTCGCCGACGGGGCCGCGCTCGCGCAGCCGGGCTCGACGGCGCTCGTCGACGTCGACCCGGCCGAGGACCGGCCGCAGGTCAACGTGATCGCGGAGCTACCCGGCGAGAACGACGACAACGTCGTCATGGCCGGCGCCCATCTGGACTCGGTCCAGGCAGGCCCGGGCATCAACGACAACGGCAGCGGCTCGGCGGCGCTCCTGGAGACCGCCGAGGTGCTGGGCAAGCTGAAGCCGCAGAACACGCTGCGGTTCGCCTGGTGGGGCGCCGAGGAGGACGGCCTGATCGGCTCGACCGAGTACGTCGAGGGCCTGAGCCCCGAGGAGCTCGATCGGATCGCTCTCTACCTGAACTACGACATGGTCGGCTCGCCGAACTACATCTTCATGCTGTACGACGGTGACGAGTCGGGGTTCCCGGCGCCGGTCACGGTGCCGCCGGGCTCGATCGAGATCGAGGACCTGTTCGAGTCCTTCTTCACCTGGTCGGACGAGCCCTATGACGACGCCGAGTTCAGCGGTCGGAGCGACTACCAGGCGTTCATCAACAACGGAATCCCCGCCGGCGGGCTCTTCACCGGCGCCGAGGTTCCGAAGACCGCCGAGCAGGCGGCGATCTGGGGCGGCACGGTCGGTGCGCAGTACGACCCGTGCTACCACCTCGCCTGCGACACGTTCGGCAACGTCAACCTGCACGCGCTCGACGTCAACTCCGACGCGGTCGCCTTCGCAGCGCTGACGTACGCGTACTCGACGGAGACGGTCAACGGCGTTCCGGGCACGAGCGTGCCCGACGCGTTCCCGCTGCCGCCTCCGGCCGGGCCCGAAGGCACTGTCGGCAGCGGCGGCGGTAGCGCCGGCCCGCCCGACGACGGGGGCTAGGCAAGCAGTCCGAAAGCGAGATTGGGGGCGGCCATCGGCCGCCCCCTCTCATTTCCCGGGCTCGGTCTCGTCGCCCGAGACGAGGGCGAGCAGGCTCTCGTGCTCCTCGCCGCAGGCGGGGCAGCCTTCGAGGTGGGCGCGCATGCCGGGAACGGCGGCGTCCGCGTCGGCTGCGGAGACCTCGAGCTCGACGTAGCGGTCGAGCTCCGCGAAGCACTCGTCGCAGGTGAGCTCCGGGCCGCTCGCCCCCAGGAGGCGGCGGAGCCTCTCATCCATGTCCGTTCCCCCCTTCCGCGGAGTCGAGCCCGAGCCCCTGGGCGGCCAGGTGGGCGCGCAGCTTCCGCCGCGCGTCGTGCAGGGTCTTGTAGAGGGCACCGCGGGTCGAGCCCAGCCGGTCGGCGAGAACGTCGATGGGGACGCCGTTCAGCGCGACGGCGACGAGCACGCGGCGCTGGTGCGGCGTGAGGGCGGTCTCGGTCGCCTCGCGGACGGCGCGCAGGAGCTCGGCCTGCTCGGCATCGTCCTCGGGCGAGGGGCCCCGATCGGCGAAAAGCGACCAGCTCTCGGGCTCGAGCGGGATCTCGCGGCCCTGCCAGGAGCGCTTGCGGAGCTTCACAGCAGCCTCGAGGAGCGCGAACTTGTACGCCCAGGTGGAGAAGCGGGAGAGGCCTCGGAAGTCCTCCAGGCGGGCGAGCACGGAGACGAGCGCGTCGTCGGCCGCCTCGAGTGCGATGTCGTCGAGCTCGTTCCCGCGCAGGAACGGGAGGGTCGGACGGCGGCGGGCGACCTCGAAGCGGGCGCCCCGGAGCAGGAGCGCGTGCAGGCGCCCGATCGCCTCGTCGCGCGACGCGCCCTGCTCGCGGAGAGCGTCGATCCAGGCGCGCGACTCGAGGTCCAGGGACGCTGCCGGTGGCACGGGCCGGACGCTAGCAGCGGTCGCCGCCTTCAACACGGGCGGCCCTCCTCCTCGAGCGGGGCGAGGATGCGGGCGGCCAGGTCGGGCGGGCAGCCGCGCTCGACGAGCTCCACGACCGCGTGGAGGTCCATGCGGCAGTCGCGGGCCAGCGCGGCGGCGAGCCGCCGGTCGAAGCCGGCGTCGGTGAGCTGCCGACGCCGCCAGGCCACCACCTCGCGCGCCGCAGGCTCACTTGGGCGGGTGCTCGTGCTCACACCATGTTCGTGTCGGCGCAGCGGTCGGTCTTACGTCACGCGGCCAGCCGGCGAGCGGCGGGACGCCTGCCTTCGACCACGCGGTCACGTCCGCCCCCGTCCGGCGTCGCGAGGACGCCCTCGTAGCCGAGCGAGCGCAGCTCGCCGGTAAGCGCGCCGGCCTGGCCGCGGCCGCACTCGAGCACCAGCAGGCCGTCCGGGGCGAGCGCCTCGCGGGCCTGGGCGGCGATGGCCGGGCCGATCCGGTCGCCGACGAGGGCCGTGCGCGGCTCGTGCAGCCGGGCTTCGGGCTCGAGCAGATCGAGCGCCTCGGCCGGCAGGTAGGGCGGGTTCGAGACGACGAGGTCGAACGGGCCGGCGAGCCCCGAGAGCACATCGCTCTGGAGGAACCGGACCTGGCCCGCGAGGCCCGTCCGGACCGCGTTCTCGCACGCGAGGGCGAGCGCTGCCGCCGAGACGTCGACGGCTGTCACGCGCGCCCCGCGATGCTCGTCCGCGATCGCGAGCGCGATCGCACCCGAGCCCGTGCCCACGTCGAGGACCCGCGGTTCCGGGATGCCGCGCAGGAGGCTCAGACAGCGCTCGACGACGACCTCCGTCCCCGGCCGCGGAATGAACGCCCGGCGGTCGGCCGCGAGCACGAGCCCGCGAAAGCGCACCTCTCCGAGGAGGTACGCGAGCGGCTCGGGCACGTCGCCCCGCTGCAAAGGCTCCTTCGCCATCGAGCCCTTCGTGTCGTGCCCGGCGCAAGGTCTTACGTAAGAGCGGCGCGGCGGAGGACACCAACCCTTCGTGTTGCAACCGACCGGAAGGAGCCTCCCGTGACCTCCTCGACCCGCACGTCGCCACCCCTCGCGCTGCTGGGGCTGCTGGCCCTGCTAGGCGCCCTGCTCGCCCTCGCCGTGGCCGGCGCATCCACGGCCCAGGCCAACCGGAGTGCGGAGAAGCCCCGCAAGGCCGTCTCGGCAAGCGAGCTCGCTTTCCGCAACGACATGCGCAAGCTCTGGGAGGACCACATCATCTGGACCCGCCAGGTGATCGTGAGCTTCGCCGCCGGTCTCCCCGACCTCGACCCCGCCCTCCAGCGGCTGCTCGGGAACCAGGCCGACATCGGCGACGCGGTCAAGCCCTTCTACGGCGAGGCGGCCGGCGACCAGCTGACCGCCCTCTTGCGCGAGCACATCCTCATCGCCGCCGACGTGCTCGCCGCGGCGAAGGCCGGCGACGGGCCCGCGCTCGCCGCCGCGCAGGAGCGCTGGTACGCGAACGGGAACGACATCGCCGCGTTCCTCTCCGCCGCCAACCCGAAGAACTGGCCGCTCGGCGAGCTACAGGCGATGCTCCGCGCGCACATCGACCTCACCACCGCCGAGGCAGTTGCCCGCCTCACCGGCGACTGGGAGGCCGACATCGCCGCCTTCGACGAGATCCACCTGCAGGCGCTCGAGATGGCGGACGTCCTGAGCACGGGCATCGTGCGCCAGTTCCCCAAGCGGTTCAGGCGGTAAGACGCGCCCGCGCGACGACACCAAGAGAAGAAGACACGTTCTTTCGACAGCAAGCCAGGAGGTGCCGACATGACGATGGACTCGGAGAGGGGGCGGCTGGGCGACGCCGCCTACCAGGCCTACCTGCTCCTCCGCGTGGGCTTCACCGTCGCCCCGATCCTCTTCGGACTGGACAAGTTCTTCAACTGGACGGTCGACTGGCCGGACTACCTGGCCGGCTGGGTCAACGACATCGCTCCCGGCAGCGGCCAGGACTTCATGTACTTCGTCGGAGTCGTGGAGATCGCGGCGGGGATCCTCGTCGCGGTGGCGCCCCGAATCGGGGCCTACGTGGTCGCTGCGTGGCTGGGGGGCATCATCGTCAACCTGCTCACCGTCGACCCGCCCACCTACTACGACATCGCACTCCGGGACTTCGGCCTGCTGCTGGCGGCGCTCACGCTCGGCCGGCTCGCGCAGGCGTTCCACACCGCGCCCGCCGCCTCCCCGGCGCGCCAGGAGCTCCAACACGCCGCCTGAGCGGGCTCCGGCCCCGGCCGGGACGGGTCACCCTAGTCGGCCCGTCCCGGTCGCCGGCGCCGGTAGGCTCAAGGCATGTGCCGAAACATCCACACGCTCTACAACTTCGAGCCCGAGGTGTCCGAGGAGGACGTTCGTGCCGCCGCCCTCCAGTACGTGCGCAAGATCAGCGGCTTCACGAAGCCCTCTCGCGCCAACGAGGAGGCGTTCGCACGGGCGGTCGACGCCGTTGCCGACGCCTCGGCGCGCCTGCTCGGCGAGCTCGTGACGTCGGCGCCGCCCCGAGACCGCGAGGTCGAGGTGGCGAAGAAGCGCGCCCGCTGGCTCGAGCGCCAGGCCGTCTAGCCAGGAGGGCTTGACGAAACGTGGCCTGTGCCGCCGGGCCGCGCTGCTCGCCCCGACGCGGCTTCCTCAGTCGCGCCCGTAGCTCAACCGCTACGAGCGCTCCCTGCGTCCTTCCCTCGGAACGACCATCGCACCCCGGCGACGAGCAACGTTCCGCCAATCCCTCCTAGATTCGCTCGGGGTCCTCGATGTCCGGCTCCTCCGGGAGCGTCCCGGGCTCGGGCGGCGTCAGGCCGGGATCCTCGCCGGGCATCGTGTCGGGCAGGTCCGGGTCGGGGCGCTCGGGCTCCGGTTCGGGGTCGAGAGTCGTCATCGGGCCTCCTTCTAGTCGGGGTCGACCACGCCTGCGCTGCCGCCGCCCCGCCGCTCCGGCTCGGCCGCGGCCAGCATGCGCCCGCCGACCAGGAACTCGATCCCGGTGGCGGCGCCGATCTCGCCGGTGGGCGAGAGGACGTGCCCGTAGCTCGCCACCAGCTCCTGCCCCAGGGGCGAGCTGAGGAACGCGGCCTCCGCGAGCGTCGCCGTCGTGTTCCGCTGCGTCGCGCGCGGCGCAGCGATCGCCTCTGGCAGGGTGGCGCCCAGGTCGAGGCGGTCGACGAGGAGCTGCAGCACCGTCGTGATGATCGTCGAGCCACCCGGCGATCCGAGCGCGAGCAGCGGCTCGCCGTCGTCGAGCACGATCGTCGGGCTCATCGAGCTGCGCGGCCGCTTGCCGCCCTCGACCCGGTTCGGATGCGTGAACGAGTCGAAGTTGAAGTCGGTCAGCTCGTTGTTGAGGAGGAACCCCCAACCCGGAACGACGACGCCGTTACCGCCGGTCGACTCGATGGTGAACGTGTAGGAGACGACGTTGCCCCAGCGGTCGGCGACGGTCAGGTGGGTGGTCGTCTCGGACTGGACCGCGGTGACGGAGGGCTCTCCCGCCGTGTCGTACGGATACGGGTCGCCGGGCGGCACCGGGCTCGTCGCCGCCTGCGTCGGGTCGATGAGAGCGCGCCGCTCCGCCGCGAAGGCGTCCGAGAGCAGGCCCGCGAGGGGCACGTCGAAGAAGTCCGAGTCGGCGAGGAAGGCGTTCCGGTCGGCGAACGAGAAGCGCGACGCCTCCAGGTAGAGGTGGAACGCCCGCGCGCGATCGGCGGCGCTGAGCGAGAAGCCTTCGAGGATGTTGAGGGCCTCGCCGACGGTCGAGCCTCCGCTCGAAGGCGGGCCCATGCCGTAGACGTCGAGCCCGCGATAGCCGACGCGGGTCGGCGCCCGCTCGGGCGCCTCGTAGCGCTTCACGTCGCGCATGGTCATGACGCCGGGCCGCCAGGCGTGGTTCGCGTCGTCCGCGACGGGCGGGTTCCGCACCGCCCTCACCATCGCCGCGGCGAGCGCGCCCCGGTAGAAGCCGTTGGCGCCCTTGAGCGCGAGCCGCTGGTACGAGCGCGCCATGTCCGGGTTGCGGAGCACGGTGCCGACGTCGCGCGGCGTGCCGTCCGGGTCGAGGTAGATCTCCGCAGTGGACGGGATGTCGTCGAAGAAGTCGACGTTCCCGAGCGTCTGGTCGAAGAAGGTCTGGTCGACGACGAAGCCGTCGCGCGCGACCTCGATCCCCGGCTGGAGCGCCTCCCCGAGCGTCATCGTGCCGAAGCGGCGCAGCGCCTCGGCCCACGTCTCCACGGTCCCCGGGACTCCGGCCGAGAGCCCGCTCCAGCGTGCCTCGCCGAACGGCAGCGGCGCGCCGCCCTCCCAGAAGGAGTCGGGCCGCATCGCCCGCGGGGCGGTCTCGCGGCCGTCGATCGTCGTCACGGTCCCGTCGGCCGTCCGGATCACCATGAACCCGCCGCCGCCGATGCCGCAGGAAAACGGCTCCGTGACGCCGAGCACGCCGGCCGCCACGACCGCTGCGTCGACCGCGTTCGCGCCCTCGCGGAGCGCCTCCACCGCCGCCTCGGTGGCGAGAACGTCGACGGATGCGGCCGCGCCGCCGCTCCCTTCGGCAGTTGGAACCTTGGCGGGCTGGGCCGTCGCCGCAGGAGCGGCCAGTACGACCACGAGCACGAAGAGCGCGAGCAGCGCGAGCAGCCGGGACCGAGTCATGACGTCCTCCCCTGGAGATCGAATCTGAGCCGTTCCTACCCAGGCTGCGGCAGAGCTAACGGAGCCAGTCCCCGGGTACGCTCCCGGTCGTGGCGAAGGGACAACGGGAGCGGTCGAAGGAGGAGCTCGACCAGGAGTGGGGCGAGCTCGTCGAGGAGCACAGGCTGGCGATGCCGGGCGTCCAGGTGCTCTTCGGCTTCCTCCTCATCCTCCCCTTCCAGAACCGCTTCCAGGAGCTCTCCACCGAGCAGAAGTACGTCTACTTCTCCGCGCTGATCTGCGCCACGCTCGCGATCGTCCTCCTGATCACGCCGACCGCCGCGCACCGGATCCGCTGGCGCCAGCAGGACAAGGAAGCGCTGCTGCAGACGGCCACGCGCACGGCGATCGTCGCGACGGTCTTCATGGCCGCGGCGATGACCGGGTCCGTCTACCTGATCACGGACTTCCTCTTCAGCGACCTGACCACCGCAATCGTGGTCGCCGCCGTGGGCGCGGCGTTCGTCGGCTTCTGGTACGTCTTCCCGCTCGTCCGGCGCCTCCGCGACGACGACGCCTAGAGGCGCGCGAGCTCGTCGCGGACGAGCGCCAGCGCCCTTGCGAGCCGCTCCCGGTTGGACGGATCGTTGAGCCAGCCGCTGGCGCCCGACGGGTGCGGGAGCGGCAGGGCAACCGCGTCCCCGAGGGAGTAGCGCCGGCCGATGGACTCCGTGAGGCGGGTGAGGCCCAGCAGGCGCCGGGCCGCCAGGCCGCCCACGACGAGGATCAGGTCTGGCTGCAGGAGCCGGAGCTCCCACTCGAGCCAGAACGCGCACAGGTCGAGCTCTGACGGTGTGGCCGGCCGGTCGCCGCGGCCGGACGGGTGCCGTCCCGGATAGCAGCGTGTCACCGAGACGCAGTAGAACGTCTCGTAGAACGCCGCCTCGTCCAGCTCGAGCCAGCGTCGGAGCGTCCGCCCGGCGCGACCGCGCCACGGCCGTCGCTCCACGCCCTCCACGACGCCGGGCGCCTGGCCGACGACCATGGCCCGCTGGCCCGCCCGGCCCTCCAGCACCGGGAGGGACTCGAGCGGGAAGCCGGCTTCCGCACACGCGCGACAGCTGCGGTTGTCCCGCTGGAGCGAGGCGAGCGAGCGGTACGTGGACCTGCGGCGGGTCGTGCTACTTGCGCCGGTCGACGGCGCGCTGGAGCTGCTGCTTGTTCATCTTCGAGCGGCCGGAGATGTTCATCCTCTTGGCCTCGTTGTACAGCTGCTCCTTCGTGCGGCCCTTCGCGCGGGCGGTGCCGGAGCGGAGGCCGCCACGGCGGCTCGACGAGATGTCCCGCGTCGAGGTGCGGGAGCGTGTCCTCGACTCGCCCGAGCGCGCCCGTTCCTTGTTGACCGTGCGGGCCGCGATCTCCTCGGCCCGGTCCGTCGAGGCGCCCTGGTCCTTGGCGCCCTCCTTGATGTGCTCGTACTGGCGGGCACGCTTCGTTCCCTTCTTCACTCCGCGAGGCGGCATCTGCTTCCTCCTGACTCGGTTCCCCTCGCTTGTACCGCCGCACCCGATCGGGAAACGCGGAAAGCGTGACGTTCGGCCGGCGACTCGCGTGCTCGCGGGGGTGGCTGCGACCAAGCCGGGCGTCGTGGTCGTCCGCAGCCCGTACGAGAAGTACGGGCAAGGGCGAGCGCGGCGATCCGGCGCCGCGTCGCAGTCGCCATCCGCGAGTGCGGGAGTTGCCGGTCGAACGTCTACGATTGGCGAGCCGCGGAGAGGTGTCCGAGCTGGCCTAAGGAGCGCGACTGGAAATCGCGTACCCGGTGAAAGCTGGGTCGCGGGTTCGAATCCCGCCCTCTCCGCCTAGTAGGAGGCTTGGCGAAATAGGCGCTTGTGCCGCAGGGCCGCGCTGCTCGCCCCGATGCTGCGTCCTCAGTCGCACCGATAGTTACGACTATCGGTGCTCCCTGGGTCCTTGCCTCGGAACGAGCATCGCACCCCTGCGACGAACGACATTCCGCCAACCCTCCTAGAACACCGGCCGAATCCCGGAGGACTGCGCTTCGCGAAGGCGAAACTCCGCGGCGATGCTGTCCATGCTGCTGATGCTGCGGCGGCTCGCGGCGGCCCTGCGGGTCGCTCTCCGGGAGGAGGACTTCCCCCGAATCCTGGGCGCGGCGTTGGCACTGGTCGTCGTGGGCACCATGACGTTCACGTTCGGCGCCGGCTGGAGCCTCGCCGACGGCTTCTACGTCGCGGTCGCGACGCTGACCACCTCCAGCATCCTCAACCCGAACCTGACGATCACGGATCCGTGGCTGGAGGTCTTCACGGCGGCCTACGTCCTCGTCGGCATCGGCATCCTGGTCGAGCTCGCCAGGCGCCTCGGCATGGGCTTCATCGCCGCTCGGGAGGAAGTGAAGGCGGCCAAGGCGACGGAGACGGCCGAGGCCAGCCACTCCGCCGGAACGCCGTAGGCGAGAGCCACCAAGTAACACTGTGTTACTTGGCTGGGGGCGCCGCTTCCCTGGGCGTTCGGGGTATTCGGCGCCGAAGGCGCGCGGGTTTCGTTACGTGCGGCTAGCCCTGGGAGGCGACCACGAAGGCGGCCACGTCCTGGATCTGCTCCTCCGAGAGCTGGCCGCTGAAGGCGGGCATGCCCCCGCCGCCGTTCGTGATCTGCTCCGCCGCCGCGGCGGCGTCGACCGTCGACTCGTCGAGGTTCGGACCGACCGTTCCCGTCGTGCCGGCCTCCTCCAGCACATGGCAGCTGCCGCAGCCCGCCGAGGCGAAGACCTCCTCGCCGGCCGCTGCGTCGCCCGCGCCTGCTCCGCCGCCCTCGCCTTCCTCCCCGCCGCCCGTCTCGGTCTGGGCGGCCTCCTCGCCCTCCTCCTCGCCCTCGTGGGCGGAGCCGAAGACCTCGACCGACGCGAGCATGGCGAGGACGAGGAGGACGGCCACGACCGTGAATACCTTCAGGTTGCGTCCTGGGAAGCCCGGGTCCCGCCTGGGGATGACGAGCGAGACGACGAGGCTGAAGACGACGAGGATGAGAGCGGCCGCCCCCAGGATGGCGTCGTTGCGACTCACAGGGCGCTTACGATAACCCCTCGATGCGTCGCGTCGGCATCCTTGCCGTTGCCGGCGTGGCGATGCTCGTCGCCGTCGGCTTGACCCTCGCCCAGGTCGGCGAGGAGCCCGGCGCGCTCCCGAACTGGCAGGCCCTCGTCCTCGGCCTCGTCCAGGGCGCGACCGAGCTCCTCCCCATCTCCTCCTCGGGCCACCTGATCCTCGTGCCGTGGCTCTTCGAGTGGGAGTACCTGGAGACCCACGAGGAGTTCAACCAGACGTTCGACGTCGCGCTCCACGTGGGGACGCTCGTCGCCGTCGTCGCCTACTTCGCCGGCGACGTCGTCCGCCTACTGCGCGCCTGGTGGGGCAGCGTCCGCAGGCGCCGGATCGAGACGGCGGACGAGCGGATCGCGTGGTTCGTCGCCATCGCCACCGTGCCCGCCGCGGTGATCGGCGCCCTGGGGGAGAACCTGATCGCCGAGCACCTCGGCGAGCCGTGGCAGATCGCCATCTTCCTCGCCGTGTTCGGCGTCCTCCTGTGGGTCGCCGACCGGACGCCGCCGCGCCGGAGCATGTCGGCACTCGGGCCCGGCACGGCGGTCGTCGTCGGCCTCGCCCAGAGCCTCGCGCTCATGCCGGGCGTCTCGCGCTCGGGCATCACGATCACCGCCGCGCGCTTCCTCGGGCTCGACCGCGACTCGGCGGCGCGCTTCTCCTTCCTGCTCCTGATTCCGATCGTCTTCGGGGCCTCGCTCTGGAAGGGCATCACCGACGTGCTCCTCGGTGACCTGCCCCCGGGCTCGACGGGCCCGTTCCTCGTCGGCATGATCGCGGCCGCCGCGAGCGGGCTCGTGGCCATCTGGGGCCTCCTCGGCTACGTGCGCCGCCACGACTACTCCCTCTTCGTGATCTACCGGCTCGTCGTCGCCGCCTTCGTCCTCCTCCTCATCGCCACCGACGTCCGGCCGCCCACGTTCTGAGCCCATCAGGGCACTACACTGAGCGGGAGGGAGGAGCGACGGCGACTCTGGCGAGATTCCCGCCGCGAGCGGCCCGCGGCCGTCTCGCGCTGGCCCTGTGGACGGCGATCCTCGCCGCCCTGCTGGTGCTCGTGGTCACGTGGGTCGCCGGCGAGATCGTCGAGCGGCAGGAACGGGACCTGGTCGACACGCGCCTCGCCGCGAACCTGCGCCTGGGGCGGGAGGAGTTCGCAGACGCCCTGCGCGACGCCGAGCTCCGCGCGGAGCGGCTCGCCGCCTCGGAGGGTGTGCAGCGCGCGCTCGCCGACCGCGACCGGGCCGAGGCGGAGCGCATCGCGGGGATGGAGGAGAACGTCGGCCTGGTGGCGGGCGAGCGCCTGCTCGCCGGCCGGGAGGAGTGGATCGCGAGCCGAGCCGTCGACGTCGTCGGCGGGGACGCCGAGGTGCTCGGGGAGGTCGTCGTCGGCGTGCCGCTCGACGACGAGCTGGCCGAGCGCCTGGCGAGCGCGGCGGGCGTGCCGGACACGGACATGCTCGCGATCACCCTCGGCGGACTAGCGCTCGGTGCGTCCTCCGACCTTCCGGCGGGGACGCGGTTCCCGGGAGGCGAGTCCGGCGACGTCGATCTGGGAGGCGACGCCTATCGCTTCGTCTCGACCGCCCTCCTCGACGGCCCGGACGTGGACCTTGCGGCGCTTTCCTCGGAAGCGCCGATAGCCGCCGCGGTGGACGACACGCGCCGCCGGGCCTTCTTCGCCGCGCTCGCCACGGTCGCGCTCGCGCTCCTCGTCGGCTGGACGATCGTACGGCTCCTCCGCCGCAGGAGCGAGCCGGCCGCCGCGCCGGCGGAGGATCCCGAGCAGCGGCGCCGTGCGCGCGACGTCCGCCCGAGCGAGGCGGACTCGGGGCGCGTGCGCGAGGCGGTGGCCCTGGTCGGCGAGGCGCTCGCGGCGACACACGACCCCGAGGCGCTGCTTCCGGTGATCCTCCAGAGCGCGATCGGCGCGACCGGCGCGGCCGGGGCGCGCCTCGTCAGCGGCGGGAGCGAGGTCGTCCGAGCGGGGCGGCCCGAGGAGGGCGGCAGGCCGCTGGCGCTCCACCTCGGGTCGGAGCGCGACCGGGTCGGTCAGCTGCTCCTCTACCCCCCGCGCGACGGCTCGTTCGACGCGGAGGCCGAGCAGCTCGCGCACTGGCTCGCGGCGCAGGCCTCCATCGCGATCGAGAACGAGCGCCTGCACCGCACGGTCAAACGCCAGGCGATCACCGACGAGCTCACGCAGCTCGCCAACCGGCGGCGCTTCACCGAGACTTTGGCGGTCGAGATCCGCCGCGCCGAGCGCTTCGGCGAGTCGGTGACGCTCGTCCTCGCCGACCTGGACGACTTCAAGAGCATCAACGACCGCTACGGCCACCAGGCGGGGGACGAGGTCCTCCGCCGCTTCGCGGACGTCCTCCGCGAGAACGTCCGCGACTTCGACCTCCCCGTCCGCTACGGGGGCGAGGAGTTCGCCGTCCTCCTGCCCGAGACGAGCCTGGACGGGGGCGACCAGCTGGCGCGGCGCCTCCAGACGGCGCTCCTGCGTCTGCGCCTGCCCGAGATCGGGGGCGACCGCCCGCCTGTGACGGCGAGCTTCGGAGTGGCGGCCTACCCGGCCGCCGGCAGCGCTGAGGAGCTGCTCTCGGCGGCCGACGGAGCGCTCTACCGGGCCAAGGCCGCCGGCAAGAACAGGGTGGCCTGCGCAGACGAACGGGGACCGGGCAGCCTGATATAAGACGCCGGCATGAATTGCCCGGTATGCGGCCGCGAGTTCAGCCCGGACGGGTTCCAGATCGTGGTCCCGGGCCTCGGCCGGGGCTTCGATCGGGTCGAGTGCGCCATCGAGGCGAGCGTGCTCGGCCTTCCCCCTGCCGCCCCACCGCCCGCACCGGCCGTCGTCGGCGCTCTCGCTCCGGCCGCGGCGGCCGCCGCCGCCCCCGCTGCGCTCGGAGCCTCGAGCGCGCCCGCTCTCGTGGGCGCGAACCTGGCGCTGCTCGCCGCCGGGACCGCCGCGACGATCTACCTCTGGCTGCGGGTCTTCGGCGCGGACGCCACCTCGGTGATGGTGCCCGCCGACAGCGCAGCCCCGCCCTTCGAACGCTCGACGGTGGCGGCCTCGATCGACCTCGCTCCCGCGGCGACGCGGAAGCCGGCGCCCGAGAGAACCAGCGCCCGCCCGCCCGCGGCCCAGCCGGCGACCCCTG
>JBOHAM010000030.1:0-5414 GCA_050697735.1 Gaiellaceae bacterium
CCGCGAATGCGGATCCCGGGCACGTTCAGGCGGACCTTCTCGTCGAGCGCGTCGAAGTTGGCCTGCCGGTACTGGTCGAGGTTGCCGATGTCCTGCCAGTAGCCCTCCGCGACGTAGCCGTACAGCGACCTTCCCATCTCGAGCAGGAGCGGGAAGAGCTCCTTGGAGAAGTCGTACGGCCGGTCGTCCGGCACGTGCTTGAGCACCTCCGGCTCGAGCACGTAGATGCCCGTGTTGATCGTATCCGTGAACACCTGGCCCCAGGAGGGCTTCTCCAGGAAGCGCTCGATGCGGCCGTCGTCGTCGGTGACCACGATCCCGAACTCGAGCGGGTTCGGCATGCTCTTCAGCCCGATCGTGACGAGCGCGCCCTTCTCGCGGTGGAACGCGACGAGCGCGCCCAGGTCGATGTCGCAGAGGGCGTCGCCCGAGATGACCAGGAACGTCTCCGTCAGCGCCTCCTCGGCGAGCTTCACCGAGCCGGCCGTGCCCGCCGGCGACTCCTCCACCGAGTAGCGCACGGCGAGGCCGTGCGACTCGCCGTCGCCGAAATAGCCGCGGATGGCCTGGGGCATGAAGGCGAGCGTCACGATCACGTCGTCGAAGCCGTGTGCCTTCAGCAGCTCGACGATGTGCTCCATGCACGGCTTCCCCACGATCGGCACCATCGGTTTCGGCTGGTTCGAGGTCAGCGGGCGCAGGCGCGTGCCCTCACCGCCGGCCATGACGACGGCCCTCACCGCTCCACCGTCCTGACGGCGCGGAGGACGTAGAAAAGCGCCGCTGCGAGAGCGAGCGCGACGCCGGCCCAGAAGAGCCAGAGCGGCCAGTCGGTCCCGCGGTCGGAGGCGATCACGCCGACGAGCGCGGCGTAGAGGAGCCACGTGGACGCCTTGCCGAGGAAGGAGACCGAGAACTCGTAGCCGCGGTCGCGGACGAGGCGGTAGCCGCCGACGAGGAGGGCATCGCGCGCGAGGACGACCACGAGCGCGACCCAGGGCAGGCGGTCGTCGAGCCAGAGCAAGACGACGGCCGCGTCGATCATCAGCCGGTCGGCCAGGGGATCGGCGAGCTTGCCGAACTCCGACTCGACGCGCCAGCGGCGCGCCAGGAAGCCGTCCACCTGGTCCGTCACGGCGGCTGCGGCGAAGAGGGCGGCCAGCCACCAGCTTCCCTGCCCGTCCGTGCGGAGCAGGAGCACGACGAAGAGGGGGATCGCCGCGAGGCGGAGAACCGTGAGCGCGTTCGGGATCTGCGCCAGCGAAGCGGGAACGACGCGCGTGGCCATGAGTCGAGCCAATGGTAACGTCGCCGCCGTGCCGGCCCGGCTCCCCCTCCCCGGCTTCGTCGACGCCCACAGCCACGCGTTCCAGCGCGCCCTCCGCGGCCGCGCCGAGGGCGGCGACTTCTGGGCCTGGCGGGAGGCCATGCTGGACCTGGCCCGGGGTCTGACCCCCGGACAGGTCCGCGCCGAGTATGTAGAGGTCTTCCGCGAGCTGCGGGCGGCGGGCTACACGGCCGTGGGCGAGTTCCACTACCTCGGGCGTCCGGAGGCCGAGGCGGCCGTAGAGGCGGCGCGCGAAGCGGGCGTGGAGCTCGTGCTGCTCCTCTCCGCCTACGCGCGCGGCGGGCTCGACCGCTTTCGCCAGGAGTCGGTCGCCGACTACCTCTCCCAGCTCGAGTCGCTGCGCGGGTCCGGCGCCCGGGTCGGCGTCGCACCCCACTCCGTGCGCGCCTGCCCGCGCGACTGGCTCGAGGAGCTCGGCGCCTACGCCCACCGCGAGGAGCTCGTCCTCCACGTCCATGCCTGCGAGCAGCCGCGCGAGATCGAGGAGTGCCTCGCCGAGCACGGGCTCCGCCCGATCGAGCTCCTGGCCGAGGCCGGCTGCCTGGGACCCCGGACGACCGTCGTCCACGCGACCCACGCCGACGAGCGGGAGCTCGACCTGCTCGCGGAGACCGGGGCGCGCGTCTGCCTCTGCCCTACCACCGAGGCCGACCTGGGCGACGGCTTCCCGCCGCTCGAGGGCCTGCTCGCGCGCGGGATCCCTCTCTGCATCGGCTCCGACTCCAACGTCCGCATCGATCCCCTCGAGGAGCTGCGGGAGCTGGAAGGCACGGCGCGCCGGCAGCAGCTCCGCCGCAACGTCGTCCCTCCGGCGCGGCTGCTCGAGATCGGCTCGAGCGAGGGCGCGGCGGCCCTGGAGCTGGACGAGTGGCCCGGGATCGAGATCGACCTCGACCACCCCTCGCTCCGCGGCGTCGCCCCGGAGAACGTGGGCGCCGCGCTCGTCTCCGGCTGCGGCGCGGACGTCATCGCTCGTTCGAGGGACGGCTAGCTCAAGCGGCCTGAGGGCAGGGCCGACCCCACCCGTCGGGTCGGGTTTCCCATGCCGTACGGAAGAACGCCGCACATCCGCACGCTCTGCGGAGCGCTCGTCGCGCTCGCGCTGCTCGCCGCCCCCGTCGCCGAGGCGAGGGGGAAGCCCGGCATCGCCGCGCTCCAGGTCGCGCTGACCGAGCGCGGGCTCTACGACGGCACGATCCACGGCGTAGCCGACGCGCAGACGGCGGCCGCCGTGCGGGCCTTCCAACGGCGGAAGCACCTCGCCGCGGATGGGGTGGTCGGCCCGACCACGGTCGCGGCCCTCGGTCGCTACGCCCGCTTCAACCTAGGCGAGCGCACGCTTCGGCAGGGCATGCGGGGATGGGACGTCGCCGCGCTCCAGTTCCTGCTCGCGTGGCGCGGCTTTCCCTCGGGGACCTTCGACGGCGACTTCGGCCCGCGGACGGATGCGGCGCTCCGCGCGTACCAGGGCTGGCGCGGACTGACCGCCGACGGCGTGCTGAGGCGTGAGCACGTGCGCGGCCTGCGGCAGCGACCGCCGCGATCGCCGCTGCCGCTTCGGCCGCCGGTGGCCGCGCCGGCCGTGGACGGCTTCGGGCCGCGGGGGTCACGCTTCCACGCCGGCCTCGACTTCCCGGCGGGAGGCGGGGCGGCAGTCCGCGCCGCCCGCGGCGGCGTCGTCACGTCCGCCGGCTGGGACTACGGAGGCTTCGGCAACCTCGTCGTCGTGCGCCACGGCCGCGGCGTCGAGACGTGGTACGCCCATCTCGCGCGCGTCCGAGTCCGTCCGGGCGAGCGCGTCGGCCGCGGCGAGCGGCTCGGCAACGTGGGCGCGACCGGGCTCGCCACCGGGCCACACCTCCACTTCGAGGTGCGCCTGCGCGGCGCGGGCGTCGACCCGCTAGCTGCCCTCCGCTAGCTCCTTCGAGCGGCGCATCGCGGCCTGGATGGCGTTCAGGAACGCGGCGCGCACCCCCGCCTGCTCCAGCTCGCGGATGGCTGCGATCGTCGTCCCGCCGGGGGACGTGACCGCCTCGCGCAGCTCGACCGGGTGCATCCCCTCGTCGCGCAGGAGCTTGGCGGTCCCGAGCATCGTCTGGACGACGAGGTCGGTGGAGATCTCGCGGGAGAGCCCGAGCAGGATGCCGGCCTCGATCATCGACTCGGCCAAGAGCGCGAAGTACGCGGGCCCGGAACCCGAGACGGCCGTGATCGCGTCCATGTAGTCCTCGTCCACGCGCACCGACCGACCGACGCTGCCGAGCACCTCCTCGGCCTGCCTCAGGTGCTCCTCCTCGGCGTAGGTGCCGGCCGTGATCCCCGCCATCCCCTCGTGCACAGTCATGGGCGTGTTGGGCATCGCGCGCACCACCGGCACCCGGTCGCTCAGGTGCGACTCGATCGCCGCCGTGGAGATCGCGGCCGCGAGCGAGAGCACGGTCTGCTCCGCGGTGACGACGCCCGAGATCTCCGCCAGGAGCCCTTCGATGTCCTGGGGCTTAACGGCGACGACGACGATGGCAGCGTCCGCGACCGCCTCGCTGTTGACGAGCGTCGTCCGCACGCCGTGGCGGGCGGCCAGGTCGTCCAGATGCTCCTGATGGCGCGCAGTCGCCACGATCTGGCCAGGCTCGCACCAGCCGGAGGAGAGCACGCCCGCGATGAGCGCCTCGCCCGCCTTGCCGGCGCCGAGCACGGCCAGCGTCCTTCCTGCATCTGCCATGGGTCGAAACCCTAGCGCGCGAGCAGTTAGGTGAGATAGGGCGCGATCGCGATCGCCAGCGCAGCGGCGAAGAAAGCGAGCCCGAGGGCGAGGACGTGGACCCCCATGTCGCCTCGATCGGCATGCGGGGCGCCCCGCGCCATCCCTCGCGCGAGGCTACATCCGCCGCTCGAGCGCGAGGACGGCCCGCACGAAGATCCGCGTCTCGCCGTACAGCCCGTGCCGGCGGACGCCCGCCGGGCCCTGGTAGTAGGCGCCGAGCGCCAGGCGCTTCGAGCCGCCGAAGAGCCGCAACAGGTGCCGGAGGTAGACGACGCCGACCCGGATGTTCCCGGTCGCCGTCCGCGGTACGTCGCGGCCGATGAGGACCGTCTCGACGAAGCGCCAGGTGGCGGGCATGACCTGCATGACTCCCCACGCACCCGTCGAGGAGACGACGTGGGCCTGGTTGCCCGACTCCATCCAGGCGAGTGCCCGCACGAGACTCGGGCTGACCCGGTAGCGCGCCGCCCAGTAGCCGAGCGCGACGCGGATCGAGGAAGAGTTTGCCGGGCGCACGCGCGGTCGGCGCGGCGCCGGCCCGCCCCGGCGGTCGAGCACACGCATCGTCAGCGGCCCCACGACGCCGTCGACGCCGAGGCCCGCCCGGCTCTGGAACCGGCGGACGGCGCGACTCGTGTCGGGGCCGAAGACACCGTCCAGGACGCCGGTGCGCACGCCGTGGCGGCGGAGGCGGAACTGGAGGACGGAGACGTCCCAGCCGACGTGCCCGCGACGGATCGTCCGGCGGCCGTAGAGCGGGCGTCCCAGCCGCCCGAGCGCGCCGCGTGTGCGCGGCCCTGCCACCCCGTCTACGGCGAGCCGGTGCCGGCGCTGAAAGGCGCGGATGCCTCGCTTGGTGATCGGCCCGGCGATGCCGTCCACGGCGCCCGGGTAGTACCCGTGCGCGCGCAACGCCACCTGGAGGCCGGGCACCTGCGTGGGAGCAGCCGTGGCCGGCGCCGCCAGGGCGAGCGCGACGACCAGGGGATGCAAACGCCAGACCGCTTCCGGTCCGCATGGTCGGGGTCCATTGGCCGCCGGGCGGCGTTCTCCTCCCCCCGCTCCTCCCAGCGATCCGCGGCTGCCTCCCGGCCAAGCGGGAGGCAGCCGCAGAGCCTCAGTGAGGCTCTGCCCGAGCCCGCCGGCTACCTCCGAAAGGGGTAAGCGGGCCGTTCCCCCTTGGCCCAGGGAGGCCCGCTTACCGGGAGGGACGCCGAAAAGAACGCCACCTCCGTCCGCCTCGCGACCTGCGGCCCGAGTCGCGTGGGCGCACAGAGAGGATAGCTCGTCCTCAGCAGGTCG
>JBOHAM010000031.1:0-9973 GCA_050697735.1 Gaiellaceae bacterium
CGCGGTCGATGCGGGTCGGCCCGATGCCGATGCCGGTGGCCGCCGCCCCGGCGAGCGGGTTCGAGGAGGTGACGAACGGATACGTGCCGTGGTCGAGGTCGAGCAGGGTGCCCTGCGCCCCCTCGAGTAGGACGCGCTGCCCCTCGTCGAGGGCGCGGTCGACGAGCAGGGACGTGTCGGCGACGGACGGACGCAGGCGGACGGCGCACTCCTCCATCCGCTCGGCGAGCTCCTCGACCTCGAGCGGCTCGACGCCGTGCATCCGCTCGAGGAGCACGTTCTTCTCGGCGAGGGCGGTCTCGAACTTCTGGCGCAGGATCTTCGTGTCGAGGATGTCCTGGACGCGGATGCCGATGCGCGCCGCCTTGTCCGCGTAGGCGGGGCCGATGCCGCGCCGCGTCGTCCCGATCTGCAGCTTGCCGAGGCGGCGCTCGCTCGCCGAGTCGATGGCGACGTGCCAGGGCATGATCAGATGCGCGTTGCCGGAGACGCGCACGCCGGCGGTGGGGATCCCCCGCTGCTCGAGCCCGTCGAGCTCGGCGACGAGCAGGCCGGGGTCGACGACGCAGCCGGCGCCGACGACGCAGAGCTTCCCGCTCAGGATCCCGGAGGGGACGTGGTGGAGCTTGAACGTCTCGCCGTCCGAGACGATCGTGTGCCCGGCGTTCGGCCCGCCCTGGTAGCGGCAGACGGCGTCCGAGTCCCGCGCCAGGAGGTCGACGATCTTCCCCTTGCCCTCGTCGCCCCACTGGGCGCCTACGATCACGGTCGCCGGCATCGGCTCCCAGCTTAGAAGCAGGCAACGACGCCGGGGCGCGGGTGTTCCACACCGGGTGTGCAGGGTCCCGCGGAACTTCCCGCACGGTGCGCCTTTTCCCTCCACGGCGGCTGTGGGTCCCCTGGTGGGAATGTCGTCCGCCTGGCATGGGAACATACGTTCTTTCCTGCAAAGAGGCATCTTCTCGCTGTGAATTCCCAATCCACAGATTCCGGTCCGTCCGGCCCAGGGCCCTTACAGTCGCGTCCAATGGCGGCGAACGGGGCACAGGCAGCGGTCAGGGAACCCCAGGTCCCCCCGCAGAACCTCGACGCCGAGGAGTCGGCCCTCGGCGCGATGATGCTCTCGACGGGCGCGATCGCGGCCGTCAGCGAGGTGCTTTCGGCGGACGGCCGCGAGTTCTACCGGGAGAGCCATGCCAAGGTCTACCGGGCAGCGCTCGCGCTCTACGCGAAGGGCGAGCCCGTGGACGCGATCACGCTCGTCGACGAGCTCGACGAACGGGGTGAGCTCGAGGACGCGGGCGGCAAGGTGCGCGTCCACGAGCTCGCGGCGCTCGTCCCGGCGAGCGCGAACGCGGGCCACTACGCGCAGATCGTCAAGGAGTCCGCCACGCTGCGCGGTCTGATCAGGGCGGGCGGCGAGATCGCGCGGCTCGGCTGGGAGCGCCCGGGGGAGACGACCGAGCTCGTCGACCGCGCCGAGCAGATCCTCTTCGACCTCTCCCAGGAGAAGGCGACCTCGGAGTTCAGCCACATCGAGGCGCTCCTGAAGGAGAGCTTCGAGCGCATCACGCAGCTGTACGAGTCGGGCGCGGACGTGACGGGCATCCCCTCGGGCTTCCGCGACCTCGATCGCATCACCTCGGGCTTCCAGGAGGGCAACCTGATCGTGATGGCTGCGCGGCCGAGCATGGGGAAGTCCGCGCTGGGGCTCGGCGTGGCCGCGAACCTCGCCGTACGGCGCGGCGTCCCGGTGGCCCTCTTCACCCTCGAGATGTCGAAGTCGGAGGTGACCCAGCGGCTCATGTGCAGCGAGGCGAAGGTCGAGTCCCAGCGCCTGCGGACGGGCAAGCTCTCGGCCGACGACTGGCCGCGCCTGACCGCCGCCTGCGACAAGTTGGCGAAGGCCCCGATCTACGTCGACGACACCGGCTCGATCACGATGATGGAGATCCGCTCGAAGGCCCGCCGGCTCAAGGGCAAGCACCCCGACCTAGGGCTCATCATCGTCGACTACATGCAGCTCATGACCTCGGGGATGACGGCGGAGAACCGCGTCCAGGAGGTGTCGCAGATCTCGCGCTCGCTCAAGGTGCTCGCCCGCGACCTCGACGTGCCCATCATCGCCCTCTCGCAGCTCTCCCGGGCGGTCGAGCAGCGCCACGACAAGCGACCGATCCTCTCCGACCTGCGCGAGAGCGGCTCGATCGAGCAGGACGCGGACATCGTCATGTTCATCTACCGGGACGAGTACTACAACGCCGAGGAGTCGGAGCAGCAGGGCCTCGCCGAGGTGATCGTCGCCAAGCACCGGAACGGGCCCACCGACACGGTGAAGCTCTCGTTCCTCAAGCGGTACGCGAAGTTCTCCGACCTCGCCGCCGCCTGATCGGCGGCTCCGAATGGCTGCGGGGCACCGGTGCCGCGCCGGCGCCCCGCTTCCGAGGAGGGCCCGCTTGGGGGGCTGAGCCGGGTGCCCCCTGCTTGCCGCTGACCACCTGACGGGCCAGCGCGAGGTTTTCTTCCCTCGGAGGGTCTGGCGGAATGTCGTTCGCACAAGCGCATATTTCGCCAGACCCTCCTGGGAAGCGAGACGCGCCCGGATGCGTTCCAGGGAGCATGATCGCGCGCTGGTGGCGAGGCTGGACGGCGACGGACGAGAACGCCGAGGCCTACGAGGCGCTTCTGCGGACGACGATCTTCCCCTCCGTGCGAAGCCACGACGGCTGCCGCGGCACGTATCTCTTCCGCCGCGACCTGCCCGAGGGCGGCGCCGAGTTCGCCACCCTGACCCTCTGGGAGTCGTGGGACGCCGTGCGAGGCTTCGCGGGCGACGACTACGAGGTCGCGGTCGTCCCGGACGCCGCACGCGCGGTGCTGGAGCGCTTCGACGAGCGCTCGGTCCACTACGAGATCGTCGAAGGTCCTTAGCGCTCGTCGGGGGGCGGCGTCTCCGCCGCCTCGTCGCCGGCCTGCTCCTCGACGGGAGGCTCGGCCTCGGCGTCGGCCGTGGGCTCGAGCTCCTCCTCGATCTCCTCGAGGTACTCCGGCTCGGCGGACGTCTCGGCCGCCGCGGCCTCCGCCTCCGCCGCCTCCTCGGCAGCCATCTGCTCGAGTTCCTCCTCGGGCGGCAGCTCGCCGCCGATGGGCACGACGAGGGTCTTCACGTCGACCCGCACGTCCTCGAACACGGTGATCGGCACCTCGTAGCGGCCGATGCGCTTGATCGGGTCGCCGAGCTCGATCCTGCGCCGGTCGACGCGGATCTTGCGCGTCCGCCAGAGCTCGTCCGTGATGTCGGTAGACGTGACGGAGCCGAAGAGCGTCCCGCGCGGGCCGGCGTTCACCTCGAACCGGAGCACGGTCTTGCGGAGCGTCTCCGCGATCTGCTCGGCCTGGTCGGCCGTGCGCGCCTCGTGGCGGGCGCGCTCCGACTCGCGCTTCTCGAGCTCGGCCACGCGCGCGGTCGTGGCCTCCTCGGCCAGGCGCCGCGGCTGCAGGTAGTTGCGCATGTAGCCGCGCGAGACGGAGACGACTTCGCCGCGGAGGCCGACCTTGTCGACGTCCTGGAGCAGGATCACGTTCATCAGCGGCTCCCGTGGTGCGAGTCGACGTACGGGAGCAGGGCGATCTCGCGCGCGCGCTTCACGGCGACGGCGATCTGGTCCTGGTGCCGGCGGCAGGCGCCGGTGATCCGGCGGGAGCGGATCTTCCCCTTCTCGGAGATGTACCGCCGGAGCTGGTTGTAGTTCTTGTAGTCGACCTCGGCGATCTTCTCGCGGCAGAAGTAGCAGCTCTTCCGCCGCCCGGGACCGGGCGAGGGGGACGTGCGGCGCCGCTTGCCCTGTGGTGGCATGTCTTTCGCGAACCTCTCTCTGGTCTAGAAGGGGATGTCGTCGTCGGCCGCGGCCGCGCCGGCGGGCGCGAAGTCGGACCGGTCGGCCGCCACGTCGCCGCTCGGGATGTACGAGCCCTGCTCGCCGTCGCTGCGGCTGTCGAGGAACTGGACCTGGAAGGCGACCACCTCGACCTTCGACCGCTTCTGCCCGTCGGTCTCCCACGAGGACCAGTCGAGCCGTCCGTCGATCCCGACGCGGCGTCCCTTGGCCAGATGCTGCGAGAGGGACTCGGCCTGGTTGCCGAACACCTTCACGTCGAAGAAGTTGGGCTTGTCCGTCCAGTTCCCGGCGTCGTCCCGCTGGCGTCCGTTCACCGCCAGCCCGAGCTGCAGCACGGGCTGCCCGGACGGGAGGTGCCGAAGCTCGGGGTCGCGGGTCAGGCGGCCTACGAGCGTGACGCGGTTGATGTCTCCAGCCATGGCTTCAGAGCTCCTCGGTCGAACGTCTGTTCTATGTTACTCGCCGGCCGGGACGGCGTCCCGGGTCGGGGCCTCGCGCGCCGGCGCCTCGCGGGGCGGCCGCTCGCGCTGGGACGTGGTGGCCGACGCGTCGATCCTGCGCACCGCCATGTGGCGCATGACGCCGTCGGTGATCTTGAGCACGCGCGTGAGCTCGTCGAGCGTCTCCGCGTTCGAGTCGAACTGGAGGAGGTAGTAGACCGCCTCGCCCTTGTGGTCGATCTCGAAGGCGAGCTTGCGGCGGCCCCAGACGTCCTGGCTCTGCCAGGCGCCTCCGCGGCCCTCCACGAGCTCGCGCGCGCGCGTGAGGATCTCGTTCTGGCGCTCGTCGGCGAGCTCGGGATCGAGCAGCAGCATGATCTCGTATGGGTTCATCCGTTCCCTGTCACTCCTTCCCTCGGTCTAGACGGCCCCGCCTTGCGCGCGCCGCTCGGGAATCAGCGGCGCCCGGCGAAGCAGGAAGCTCGTCGAGTATAGCGACCGCTCCGATCTTGCCCGCCACGCGAATGTCGTGAAAGAGTGACGAGGGTGAGACGAAACGCAGCAGTCGCGCTCGCCGCCGCCGCCGGCGCGGCCGTCGGTGCCCTCCTCGCCCGCCGGAGGCGCGCCGCGCCGCAGCCGGCTCAGACCGCCGACGACCGGGCGGACGACCTCCGCCGCAAGCTCGCCGAGGCGCGCGCGGCCGGCACGGACGAGGACGACTTCGAGGCCGCCGGCAGCGGCGCCGAGACGGTCGTCGAGGAGCCCGCGGCTCCCCAGCCTCCCGTCCCCCGGCCCGCTCCTCCGCCCAAGGCGGCGACGGAGCCGAGGGAGCCGCCGCCCGCGGACGAGTTCGAGGCGATGCGCAGGCGGATCCACGAGGAGGGCCGCGCGGCCGCCGAGGAGATGAGGCGCGCGGGCGAGCCGCCGACGTCCGAGTAGGAAGCCGCTGCACCGGAACCGGCACACCGTGGAGATCGCCGCCCCGCCGGCGGCGGTGTTCGCCTGGCTCGCCGACTCCGAGCGGCGCCTCGAATGGATGGGCGCCCTCGTCGAGAGCGAGCCGCTGACGGACGGGCCGCCCGCGGTCGGGAGCCGATACCGCGACGTCTTCGAGGACCACGGCCAGCGGGTGGAGCTCGAGGCCGAGCTGCTCGAGCTGGAGCCCGCTCACCGGCTGCGTACGGGCATCGTCGCCCGGGGATTCGAGTCGACGAGCACCCAGGAGCTCGAGGAGACCGGCGCGGGCACGCGCCTCACCACGGTCGTCGAGACCGTCTACACGATGCGCCTCGCCCGCGTCTTCGGCTCGCTGGTCACGCGCCACGCCCAGAAGCAGCTCGAAGCCGACCTCGCCCGCCTCAAGGAGCTCGTCGAGTCGGAGCCGGGCTAGTAGGAGGGCTTGACGAAATAGGCGCTTGTGCCGCAGGGCTGCGCTGCTCGCCCCGATGCGGCGTCCTCAGTCGCGCCGATAGCCACGACTATCGGCGCTCCCTGCGTCCTTGCCTCGGAACGAGCATCGCACCCCTGCGACGAACGACATTCCGCCAAACCCTCCTAGCGCCCGGCGAAGCGCGCCGCGCCGGCGGCCAGGGCGCGCGCGATGCGCCACTGGTACCAGTTCGAGCGCAGGCGCCGGCGCTCCGTCGGGCTCGTCATGAAGCCCGTCTCCACGAGGATCACCGGTACGTTCGCCCAGTTGAAGCCGGTCAGGTCGCCCCGCTGGACGAGCCCGAGGTTCCGGGCGTCCGTGCGCCTGACGACCGCGCGGTGGACGAGGCGCGCCGCCCGCACGCTCGGCCGGCGGATGTCGTCGGTCCAGCCGCGCCGCCAGGCCGGGTAGAGGGTCGAGACTCCGCGGACGCGCGGGTCGGTCGAGCCGTCCGCGTGGATGCGCACCATCAGCGCGGCGTCCCGTCGGTTGCAGAAGCGGGCACGGTCGCGGTTGCCGCCCGCCCCGTAGTCGAAGGTGGCGTCCCGCCTCGTCATGGCGACCCGGTAGCCGCGTTCGCGCAGGACCGCCCGCGTCTTGCGTGCGATCCGGAGCACGACGCGCGCCTCACCCGGAGCGCCGCCGCCGTCCTTGATCTTGCGGGTCGAGGAGCCGGGCCCGATCGGCTCGGTGCTCAGGTCGGGGATGCGCTCGTGGCCCGGGTCGAGACAGACGAGCGGCGCCGCTCCGGCGGCCGGGGCGAGGAGGAGCGCGGCCAGGAGCCCGAGAAGGAGGCGGGCGGGCACGGGCCCATTGTGCTGGAGGGGGAGGGCGGGAGTCGTGTTCGGCGGCTCTTTGGACTGCTGTAAGGTGCTCCTGACATGACGCCGACGATGATCCGGCTCGAGCGTGTGTCCAAGCGCTTCGGCCCGGTCTGCGCGGTCGACGCGGCGAGCGTGGAGATCGGGAAGGGCGAGTTCGTCGCCCTGCTCGGCCCGAGCGGCTGCGGCAAGACGACGCTCCTCCGCCTCGTCGCCGGCTTCGAGGCCCCCGATGAGGGCCTGGTCCGCATCGGCGACGAGGTCGTCGCCGGCGGAGCCTGGGTTCCGCCCGAGCGCCGCCACGTGGGCATGGTCTTCCAGGACTACGCGCTCTTCCCGCACCTGACGGTGGCGCGCAACGTCGGCTACGGCCTTCCGCGGCGGCGGCGCGAGGCGCGCGTCGGCGAGGCGCTCGAGCTCGTGGGCCTCTCCGCGCACGGCGATCGCTACCCGCACGAGCTCTCGGGCGGCCAGCAGCAGCGCGTCGCGCTCGCGCGCGCCCTCGCGCCCGAGCCCTCGGTCGTCCTGCTCGACGAGCCGTGGAGCAACATCGACCCGCTGCTGCGCGCCTCGATGCGCGACGAGCTGGCGGCCATCCTCCGCGCGACCGGCGTGACCGTCCTGCTCGTAACGCACGAGCAGGAGGAGGCGCTCTCGCTCGCCGACCGCGTCGCGCTCATGCGCGCGGGCTCGATCGTCCAGACGGGCGCCCCGGAGGAGATCTACTACAGTCCCGCGACGCGCTGGGCGGCGGAGTTCGTGGGTGCCGCGAACGTCCTCCCGGGGCGACTCGCCGACGGGTTGGTGGAGACGCTTGTCGGCCGCTTCCCGGCGCCCAACGGCGACGCGCCGGGGGAGGTCGAGGTGCTGGTCCGTCCCGAGCTCCTCGAGCTGGCCGTCGACCCCCGTGGGGAGGGCGAGGTCGTCCGCCGCGAGTTCCGCGGCCACGACGTCTTCTACCGCGTCCGCCTCGGCGACGGCACCACGGTTTCCTCGCAGCGCCCGTCGAACGAGGCGATCCCCCTCGGGGCCCGAGTAGTCGTCCGCCCGCATGTGGGTCGCGTGGCCGTCTTCTCCGGCGACGCTTCGAGATCGGCTTGACCGATCCTCGCGAGCGCAGGTAAGGTCGCCCTGCAGCGAGTTGTAAGGCAGACCTTACAAGGAGGACGAGAATGCCAGGGAGAGTGCTTGCAACCGCAGCGGCCGCGCTGCTGCTCGGGGCGGTCGCCGCTTGCGGCGGGGACGACGGCGAGGCCGACAGCGCGGCGGAGTCCGGGGACGGAGGCTCGCTCGTCGTCTACTCGGGCCGGGAGGAAGAGCTGGTCGCGCCGCTCTTCGAGCAGTTCGAGGAGGAGACGGGCATCGACGTCGAGATTCGCTACGGCGACAGCGCCGAGCTCGCGGCGACGATCGCCGAGGAGGGGGACAACTCGCCGGCCGACGTCTTCTTCGCCCAGGATCCGGGCGCGCTCGGCGCCGTCGAGGGCGAAGGGCTGCTCGCAGAGCTGCCGGAGGACCTGCTCGACCGCGTGGACGAGCGCTTCCGCGACCCGGACGGCCACTGGGTGGGCACGTCCGGCCGCGCGCGCGTCCTCGTCTACAACACCGACATGCTCTCGGAGGACGAGCTGCCGGAGTCGGTCTTCGACCTCACGGACCCGGAGTGGAAGGGCAAGCTGGGCGTCTCGCCGACGAATGGGTCGTTCCAGGCGTTCGTGACGGTCATGCGCCTCACGGAGGGTGAGGACGCCACGCGGGAGTGGCTGGAGGACATCCTGGCCAACGAGCCGAAGATCTACGACGGCAACACGCCGATCGTCGAGGCGACGGCCGCCGGAGAGATCGAGGCCGGGCTCGTGAACCACTACTACGTCTACGTCGTGCGCGAGGAGCAGCCCGACGCCGGCATCGAGAACCACTTCTTCCCCGGCGACGACCCGGGCGCGCTCGTGAGCACGGCCGGCGTGGCCGTCCTCGACGGGGCCGAGAACGCCGAGGAGGCCGAGGAGCTCGTCGACTTCCTCCTCTCCGAGGAGGGGCAGCGCTTTTACGCGGAGGCGGCGGCCGAGGCGGAGTTCCCGCTCATCGAGGGCGTCGAGCCGCGCGAGGGGCTCCCGGCGCTCGAGGAGCTCCAGGGGCCGGAGATCGAGCTCGACCAGCTCGGACCTGAGCTCGAGCAGACGCTCCAGCTCCTGAACGAGGTCGGCTTCACGACGTGATCCGGGGCCCGGAAGCGAAGGCGGGCGCTCTGCGCGTCCGCCGACGCCCGCCGCTCCTGCTCGTCGCGGCGGCCCTCGCGGCCGTCGCGGGCGTCTGCCTGCCGCTCGCGTACCTCGTCCTGCGGGTGGCCGGCGGCGGGTCGGAGGCCTGGAGCGTCCTCGGCCGCCACCGGATCCTCGAGCTCGTCTGGCAGACCGCGCTGCTCGTCGGCGCCGTCACCGGCGCGGCGCTCCTCGTCGGCGTCCCGCTCGCCTGGCTCGTCAGTCGCACGGATCTGCCCGGCCGGCGCTTCTGGGAAGTCGCGGCCGCGCTTCCGCTCGTCATCCCGAGCTACGTGGCGGCGCTCGTGCTGCTCGCCGCGTTCGGCCCGCGGGGCTTCCTCCAGCAGGTCCTCGAGGGCCCGTTCGGGGTCGAACGCGTTCCCGAGATCTACGGCCTCGGCGGCGCCGTCCTCTCGCTCACGATCTCGACCTACCCCTACGTCTACCTCCTTGCCGTGGCGGCCTTCCGGGAGCTCGACCCCGCGCTGGAGGAGGCCTCGCGAAGCCTCGGCCGCTCGCGGGCGCAGACGTTCCGGCGTGTGACGCTGCCCGTGCTGCGGCCGTCGCTGGGCGCGGGAGCGCTTCTCGTCGCGCTCTACACGCTCTCCGACTTCGGCGCCGTGTCGCTCATGCAGTACAGCTCCCTGACGCGGGCGATCTACCTCCAGTACCGCTCGCTCTTCGACCGGACGCCGGCGGCGATCCTCGCACTCGTCCTCGTCGTCCTGACCGCGATCGTGCTCCTGCTGGAGGCCTACTCGCGCGGGCGGGCGCGCTACCACCGCCCCTCGCCGGGAGCGGCCCGCGCCGCGCAGCGCGTCCGCCTGGGGCGCTGGCGGTGGCCCGCGGTTGCGCTCTGCGCCGGGGTCGTCGGCTTCGCGCTCCTGCTCCCGCTCGCGGTGATCGGCTACTGGCTCGAGCGGGCGATCTCGCTGGAGCGGGACTTCTCGGAGGTGTGGAGCGCCGCGCTCAGCTCCGTGCTCGTCTCCGGGCTCGCCGCCGGGGCCGCGGTCGCCGCCGCGCTCCCGATCGCCCTCCTCGCCGTCCGCTACCCGGCGGGGTGGACGCGCGCCCTCGAGCGGCTCTCGTACTCCTCGAACGCGCTCCCGGGGATCGTGATCGC
>JBOHAM010000032.1:0-6696 GCA_050697735.1 Gaiellaceae bacterium
CGAACGGGGGCGGAGCCCTTTCCCGGGGGCTCTCAGCGTACGCGCCAGCGCCAGGTGACCGGGGTGTCGTCCACGTTGCCGGCCCGGTCGCGGGCCCGCACCGCGAAGACGTGAGGGCCCGGAGTCAGGCCGATGTAGACGATCGGAGAGGTGCAGGAGGCGAAGGTGCGCCCGTCGAGGCTGCACTCGAACCTCACGCCGCCTTCCGTGGCCGCGAACGCGAACGTGGCGGTCTTGCTTCGCGTCACCGACGGCGGATGCTGGGTCAGGAGCGTCCCGGGCCGGCTCGCGTCGACCCTCCAGCGCCGCTCGGCCGGCGTCGCGTCGGCGTTGCCCGCCGCGTCTCGCGCGAGGATGCTGAGCGTGTGCCTGCCGGCGCTGAGCCCGGACAGGACGAGGCTCGACGAGCAGCTCGAGAACGCGGCCCCGTCGAGGGAGCAGCGGAAGCTGACCCCCGACTCGCTCGCGCCGAGCGTGAAGCGGGCCGTCCGCCCCGTCGGCCCGCTGCGGCCGCTGATGCTCGTGTCCGGGCGCGTACGGTCCACGACCCAGCGCCACAGCACCGGCGTCTCGTCAACGTTCCCGGCGTGGTCGCGCGCCTTGACGGCAAAGCGGTGGCGCGCCTCCGTCAGGTTCGCCAGCGACTGGGGCGAGCGGCAGGTGTGCCAGGGGGAGTCGTCCAGCTTGCAGCGGAAGCGGACGTCGGGCTCGTTCGCCGCGAAGCGCAGGCGGGCGGTCTTCGACCGGGTCGCCGCCGGCGGCTTGTCGGTGAAGCGGGTCCGCGGAGCGCGGGTGTCGACCGTCCACTCGTGGACCGTCGGCTCGCCCGCGACGCCGGAGATCCCGGTCGCGCGCACGGCCAGCGTGTGCTCGCCCTGCTCCAGGCGCCGGAAGCGGCGCGGCGACTCGCAGGGCTCGAACGCGGCGCCGTCCAGCGCGCATTCGAAGCTCGCGTCCTCCTCGGACGCGCTGAAGGCGAACGTGGCCCTGGGCGACGGCGAGGCCGCGGGCGGGCGCTGGTCCAGCTGCGCGGCCGCCGCCTCCGGGACGACGAAGGGGCCGAGCCGGATGCCGCCGCTCCAGTCGTCTCCGCCTCCGTGCGTCCGCAGGACGAACCACCACCGTCCCGAGGCGAGCGCGTCGCTCTCGGCGCTCGTCGCTGACGCGGGCAGATCCACGGTCTCGTCCGCCTGGCCTTCGGGGTCCTGGGTCCAGAGGATCGAGTAGCCCCGCCCCGTTCCGGGACTCCAGGAGACGGCGACGACGTTCGCGCCCTCCTGACCGATGCGGTGACTCGAGCTCGTGAGCTCCGCGGGATCGTCGACACCGCCGCCCCGCGCCCCGAGCACGGCTCCGGTGGTGGCGGCGACGACGACGGCAGCGGCGATCGCGATCCGCAGCCAGCGGGTGCTCGGCAGCCTGCGCGGGACGCGGGGACCGGCGGGCTCCACGGGGCCGAGCTCCGCGAAGACGGCCGCGGCCGCGGAGGCGTCGAGGCCGTTCGCGCCCGCTCCGAGCTCCGCTTGCAGGCGCGTGAGCCGGCGGGCCAGAGCGCCGCGGGCGACGCCGAGGCTCACCGCGAGCTCGTCGGCTCCGAGCCCGCGCCTGAGGTGGAGGTCGAGCAGGGCGTAGTCCGCCGGCGGAAGCTCGGCCGCGGAGCCCCAGACGGCCTCGCCGTCGCCCCCGGGCGGGGCGAAGGAGAGCGCCGGGTCGTCGTCGGCGAGGCCCTCCGCGAGCACCGCGTCGAGGGCGGCGCCGTGGAGGGTCGCGTAGAGCCAGGCCTTCGGGGAGCCGCGCGCGCGGCCGTCCACCAGGCCGGTGCGCGCCTCGCCCGCGGCGGTCTTCACGGCTCGGGCGGCCTGCCTGCGGTCCCGCACGACGCGAACGGCGAAGTCGTGGAGGCCGGGTAGGTGGCGCTCGTGCAGGCGGTCGAAGGCTCTCCGGTCGCCGGACGCGGCCAGGCCCGCGAGCTCCCCGTCGGAGAGCGGCGGCTCCTCCACGGCTACCTCGGGCCTGCGGCGGAGATCGAGCGAACGCGCACGAAGGTACTGTGCAGCACGATCGACGGCTTGACCACCCACGATCGGGGACTTCCGCGGCCGGGACCGCGATCCTGCGACGAAATGCGCCGGGGGGAGAGCCGTCGGCCCTCCCCCTCGGCGTGGTTTCTACGCCGCTAGATCGAACGCGGGCTCTGCCTCGGGCGCCCGCTCGAGCTCGTCGTGGCGGATCAGCGTCAACGCGGCGGCGATGCCGAGGCCCGCGATCACGACGCCGGCCACGAAGGCGGCCGTGAAGCCGTCGACGAGCGCGACGGGCAGAGCCGAGCCGTCCGCGAGCGCGTTGTCGGTCTGCGTCGTGGCGATCGTGGAGAGCGCGGCGATGCCGAGCGCCCCGCCGATCTGCTGCGACGTGTTGATCAAGCCGGATGCGAGACCCGCCTCGGCGTCCTGTACGCCGGCCAGAGCGGCGATCGAGATCGGCACGAACGAGAAGCCGATGCCGATTCCGATCAGCAGGAAGCCAGGGAGCAGGTCTCCGAGGTACGACCCGCCGACCGAGACCTGCGTGAAGTACACGAGGCCTGCGGTGAGCGTGGCCATGCCCGTGACGAGCACCGGCTTGACGCCGACGCGCGTGACGAGCTGCGCGGCGACCGCCGACCAGAGGATCGCGGTGCCGGCGACCGCGAGGTAGGCGATGCCCGTCTTCATGGCCGAGTAGCCGAGCACCTGCTGCATGTAGAGCGTCAGCATCAGGAACATCGAGAACATGGCCGTGCCCATGATGAAGCCGGCCACGTTCGCGCCGCTCACCGTGCGGGTCTGGAGGATGCCGAAGCGCATGAGCGGCTCGGGATGTCGCCGTTCCCAGGCGACGAAGCCGACGAGCATGGCGAGCGCCGTGCCGAAGGAGGCGAGCGTCTCGCCGGCCAGCCAGCCCTCCTGACCCGCCTGCGTGATCGCGTACACGAGCAGCGAGAGGCCGCCGGTCACGAGCACCGCCCCCGGGACGTCGAACGCCTTCACGCGGGCGTCGCGGCTCTCCGCGAGCAGGACCGGCGTGAGGATGAAGGCGGCGACGCCGACCGGGATGTTGACGAAGAAGATCCACTCCCAGCTGAGCGCGTCGGTGAGGATCCCGCCCATGAGGACGCCGGCCGCGGCGCCGAAGCCGCCGACCGCGCCCCACACGCCGAGCGCGATGTTGCGCTCGCGACCCTCCGCGAACGTCGTCGAGAGGATCGAGAGAGCTGCCGGCGTGATGATCGCCGCGCCGAGCCCCTGCAGGGCGCGCGCGCCGATCAGCGACGCCTCCGACCACGCCAGGCCGGCGAGGAGCGAGGCGAGCGTGAACACCACGATCCCCGCGAGGAAGATACGCCGGCGCCCGAGCAGGTCGGCCGCCCGCCCGCCGAGGAGCAGGAAGCCCCCGAAGACGAGCGCGTAGGCGCTGATCACCCACTGGAGGTTCTCCTGCGAGAACCCGAGGTCGACCTGGATCGAGGGCAACGCGACGTTCACGATTGCGATGTCCAGGACGACCATGAACTGGACGACGCTCAGGAGCGCCAGCGCCAGCCATTTCCGGTTTTCCGAAGCCATCATGTCGTCCGGTTTCCTTTCGCTTGCGTTGGGAAGGCTTGCAACCTAGCAGAGATAACTTCTAAAAAGCAAGTACACCCTTCCCGACAGCAAGCTGCCCAGCTACACTGACGGCATGCGGAAGCGCTACGAGCAGTACTGCCCGGTTGCCCACGCGCTCGACCTGGTGGGCGAGCGGTGGGCGCTCCTGGTCGTACGGGAGCTGCTGCACGGCCCCAAGCGCTACACGGACCTCGCCGAGCACCTCCCCGGAATCGGCACGAACGTCCTTGCTTCCCGGCTGCGGGACCTCGAGGCGTGCGGGATCGTCGCCAAGCGGCGGCTGCCGCCCCCGGCCGCCTCGCAGGTGTACGAGCTGACCGAGTACGGACACGGGCTCCGCGCGGCCATCCGCGAGCTGGCTCTCTGGGGCGCCCGCTCCCTGGGGCCACCCACGGTCGAGGACGAGCTGTTCGAGGGCTGGCTCGAGAACGCCGTCGACACGGTGCTCGCGCGGATCGCCCCGCCCGGCCGCTTCGAGTTCCGCGTCGGCGACGAGGTCGCGTCACTCGTCGACGGCGAGGCCCAGGCCGGGCCCGTCGACGACCCGGAC
Source organism: Gaiellaceae bacterium (assembly GCA_050697735.1). Lineage (GTDB taxonomy): Bacteria > Actinomycetota > Thermoleophilia > Gaiellales > Gaiellaceae > JAIBJN01. The sequence goes on from JBOHAM010000032.1 coordinate 4,198, forward strand.
GTCGTCGTCGTCGGCGATCCCGACGGCGTCTACCACATGTTCGTCGACCGGCGGCTCGACTGCGTCGTCGTCGAGGGAGACCGCGCCTTGCTCGAGCGGCTCCTCGAGGTGGCGCCGGTCCCGGTCGAGATGCCGGCGCGCGCGTAGCGCGCCTCGTGCGCGAGCAGGAGCTCCTTGCGCGAGAGGCCGCCGCCGAAGCCGACGAGCGACCCGTCGGCGCCGACGATGCGGTGGCACGGGAGCACGATCGGCAGCGGGTTGCGGCCGTTCGCGGCCCCGACGGCCCGGACCGCCCTGGGCCGGCCGAGGCGCCTCGCCTGCTCGCTGTAGCTGATCGTCGTCCCGTAGGGGATGTCCGCCAGCGCGCGCCAGGCCGCCACCTGGAACTCGGTGCCGACGAGATCGAGCGGCAGGTCGAACTCTCGGAGGTCGCCGGCGAAGTACGCCTGCAGCTGGCGGGCGGCCTCCTCGAGGACCGCGCCCCGGCTCTCGCGGGCGACTTCCGGGGCCGCCCGCTCGCTCCAGAGGACGGCACGCAACCCGTGATCCGAGCCGACGAGCGTCAGCTCCCCGACCGGCGACGGGACAAGGCGTGTCATCAGCATGCGGTACCAGGTCTATAGCGGTCCGCGAGGGTGCCGGTCTGCCCGATCCGGACAGACCGACGTCCCTCGCGGCAGGATCAGCTCACGATCTCGAGCGCCCCGTCGTCGTCGATGCCGACGAAGCCCCTGCCCGCGAACTCGATGTTCGCGAAGGTGAGCGCCTGGGCGATCCCCGGCTGGTAGGCGCCCCGCGTCGCCGCCACCCGGACGGCGAACACGTGGCGCGAACCGTCGCAAACAGGCGTGTACGTCCCGACGCCCAGCGTCTGGGCCTGTGAGACGACCAGGCGGGACTCGAGCCCCGTCGTGCCGACCGGGCACGCCACCGCCACCGTCATGTCCACAGCTCCGCCGCCGCTCTCGATCCGCGCGCTGTCCGCGAGCTCGACGAGCACGGCCGGGTCGACCCGGAGGAGCTGCGCGTCCCGCGCGCTCTGGGTCTTCCCGCGCCTGACGACGACCGACGCGGTCGCCTGCGCCTCGCCGAGCCGGAACGCACCGACCTCCGCGGGCACGGTCACGTTGAACACCCTCAGCGAGCCGACGCACGTGAGCGGGAACGACGCCTGCCCCGACGCCTGCGGCTGGGACACCGCTACGAGGGCCTGGACGACGGTCGCGCGCTCCGGACACGACGCGATGACCTGGAACGACACAGATCCGCCGTCCGGCGCGAGCCACGCGACCGGCTGGACGTCGACCGTCGGGGGCCGCGGCGGCGCGGCGCCGGCCGGCCCGGCCGCCCAGAGACCGAGCAGGGCGACCGCCCCCGCGAGAACGAACGCACGCACCATGCCACGTTCCATGGAAAACCACCTCCTGTGGCGCGAAGTGCGAGTGCACAGGTAGCTACGTGCTCCGTAGGCGTTCGGATCTCGTTTGACGCCGTGGCCCGGTTGGCCGTAGCATCCTGCCGTCCGAGCTCATGGGGGTGCCGTCAGGAGCTCGTTGCGGGGGTGCAGCCGGCCTGGCAGGACGGGGGTGGCTGGCCCTTGAAGGGCGAGGTGGGCGTCGCCCCTCGACAGGAGGAGGATCGCCCATGCGACCCCGCAAACGGTCGGTTCTGCCGGCCCTCGCTTTCGTCCTTGCCCTGTCCTTCGCGGTCGTTCCGTACTCGGGAGCAACCGTCCCGCCTGTGGACCCGCCCGGGCCGCACAGCGACAACATGCACCTGATGGGCGCCAGCCTGGCGCCCGGGGCGGTCACCGGGCCGCCGCCTGTTGGCCCCGGCACCGTCCCGTGGGACACCCGGAACACCGACCTCGCGTTCTGGGGGAAGACGGTCATCCAGGGTCGCTACGACGGCTTCCGGGTGATCGACGTCCGCAGTCAGAGGAAGCCGAAAGAGCTGGCGCGCTTCGCGTGCGTGAGCCCGCAGGGGGACGTCGGGGTCTACGGAGACCTCGTCTTCCGCTCGGTCGACTCGCAGCAGGAGACGGATCAATGCACGGCGGAGAGCCAGAGCGGGGCTCCGGACGACGCGGCGGAATGTGCACCCGCGCCGTTCCCGTGTACCGGCTTCGAAGGCATCCAGATCTTCGACATCGGCGACCTGAAGAACATCGAGCTGGTGGCGTCGGTGCCGCTCGACTGCGGCTCGCACACGCACACGGTCGTCCCGGATCCGGAAGACGGCCGCGTGCTCATCTACAACAGCGTCAGCGGGAACGGGCTGCATGCGAATCCGGGGAAGTACGGCAACCGCTGTCCCGGCCCGCCGTTCAACCGTGAGGACATCGTCGAGGTACCGCTCTCCGACCCGGCGTCGGCGAGCGTCCTTGGGTCCTTCGACCTGGGCGAGCACGAGGGAGCGCCGGTCGAGATCTGCCACGACTTCGGCGTCATCCTCGGCGACGTGAACCGGGGCGCGTGCGCCGGCCACGGGATCTCGGTC
>JBOHAM010000033.1:0-6308 GCA_050697735.1 Gaiellaceae bacterium
AAGGCGAACGTCGCCTTCCGGTTCAGGCCGATCGGTCTGGGCGCGAAGTGGCAGATCGACGACGTCTTCGTCGATCCGCTCAAGATGTAGGCAGCCGGATCGTCAGTCGCCCGTCCTCGGCGGCGAGCGAGCCGCCCAGCGCGCGGATCAGCGCCGCCGAGGCCGGAGCACCTAGCTCCAGCGGCTTCTCGCCGAGCACGACGGGCTCTGCGCTCTCGCTGAGCGGCGAGATGACGAGCTCGCTCCCCCGCACCTCCAGCTCGACGTGGTCGTGACCCCCGTGGCGCGAGGCGGCACGGGCGAGCTGGGCGACGGCGCGCTCGGCCTCCTTCGGCGGGACGCGAACAGGCTCCCCCCGGCCGGTGACCCGCACGCGGTTCTCGTCGAGGGACTCGGCCGCGCCGCGCGCGAGCTCGAGCGAATCGACCTCGACGCGCGCAGGGTCGTAGCGGCCCGCCTCGATGGACGCCACGATGCGGAGCTGGTCGACGAGGTCGCGGATCTGACCGGAGGCGAGGTTGACCATCTCCAGGTAGCGCCCGGCGGGCTCGCCGAGCTGGAGCCGCTCGAGCGTCTGCGCGAAGCCGGCAACGGTGGCGAGCGGCGTCAGCAGGTCGTGGCAGGCGACGGAGACGAGCTTGGCGAACTGCTGATCCTGAGTCACGAGACTGGGCTGCTACGTTTCGCCGGGTGGACGAGAGACTAGCGGCGACCGCCGACCTGCAGGCCTCCGAGCCCGAGGTGCGCATTGGCCTCTCGCGCGCGGGAGTGACCGGCGTGCAGAAGGCGGTGCGCATGCAGCACGGCGGCAGCGACGCGCTCGTCTCGGCCGAGATCGACTGCTTCGTCGATCTCGATCCGGCCCAGAAGGGCGTCCACATGTCGCGCTTCCCCGAGATCTTCGAGGAGGCGATCGACGAGCTCGTGATCGGCGAGATGCTGCTCGTGGAGCGCCTTGCTGAGCACATCGCCCGCCACGTCGTCGAGCGGCAGGGCGCGCTTCGGGCCGAGGTTCGCATCGCCGCGCGCTACCCCATCGAGCGCTCGACGCCCGTGACGGGCCTCCGGACGCAGGAGCTCGTGACGCTGCTCGGGCTCGCCGCCGCCTCCCGCGCGGCCTCCCGCCGCGTGGTGGGCGTCGAGGCGACCGGAATCAACGCCTGCCCGTGCGCGCAGGGGCTCGTCCGCGACCGAGCGGCCGAGCGGCTCGGCGAGGCCGGCTACGACGAGGCGGACGTCGAGCGGATCCTCGAGCTCGTCCCCCTGGCCACGCATAACCAGCGCGGGCGCGGGACCCTCTACCTCGGCACCGACCTCCGGCTCGACGCGGAGGACCTCGTCACGCTCGTCGAGGAGTCGATGAGCTCGCCGATCTACGAGCTTCTCAAGCGCCCCGACGAGCTCTTCGTCGTCGAGCACGCCCACCTGACGCCGCGCTTCGTCGAGGACTCAGTCCGCCTGATGGTCAAGGCCGCCCTGGACGGGTACGCCGAGCTCGCCGACGACGACTTCGTCCTCGCGCGCCAGGTCAACTTCGAGACGATCCACAACCACGACGTCCTCGCGGAGCGCTTCGGGAAGGTCGGCGAGCTCCGTAGTGAGCTGGCGAACGGCGACCACTCCCCGCGCCACACCGAGCTCCGCGACTGGCTGCGCGCCGTCTGATCCAGCCCGCGACCCGAGCGCCGCGCCCGCGGCCGCGGAAGAGCCCAAGTAACACGGTGTTACTTGGGCCCGGAACCGCTCTGGGAGCCGCTTGGCGCGCAGGTCGTCACGCTTCCGTGACCCTGCCGTGACACGGCCGGCTCAGTGGTTGCTGGGGCGGACGTGCTTCGAGCGGAGCGGCGTGCTCTGGCCGGCCAGCGTTGCGGTGCGATGTCGGCGCAGCTCGATCCGGTGCTCCTCGCCGGCGAGCAGGCGGCGGATGTTGGCGCGGTGGAGGATGAGGATGGCCACCGCCGCCCCCGAGGTGAACGCGATCACCGGCCAGGAGGCGCCGAAGAGGAGCGCGTAGAGCGGCAGTGACACGCCCGCGGCCATCGATGCGACCGAGGCGTACCGGGTCGGCAGGAAGATCACGAGCCACGTGCCCGCGGCCGCGAGCGCCGGAAGGATCGCGACCGCCAGAGCGACTCCGCCGGTCGTGGCGACCGTCTTGCCGCCCTTGGCGAACCCCAGGAAGAGCGGGCGCCAGTGCCCCACCATCGCGGCCACGCCGGCGAGCACCGCGGCGAGGTCACCGCCCACCCAGAGGCCGAGGAGCGCCGCGGCGGCTCCCTTGGCGATGTCGAGGGCGGCGACGGTCAGCCCCAGCTTGAACCCGAGCGTGCGCCAGACGTTCGTCGCGCCTGTGTTCCCGCTCCCCAGCGTCCGCACGTCCACGCCCCGGAGGAGCCGCGGAAGCCAGTAGCCCCACGGCATCGAGCCGAGGACGTACCCGGCCGCGATCAGGACGACGTCAAGCAAGCTCGATCGCGTAGCGCGTCACCCAGTCGTTCACGACGCCCCAGTCGAGGTTGCCGAGGAACGCCTCGATGTAGGAGGCGCGGTCCGTCTGGTAGTCGAGGAAGTACGCGTGCTCGTAGACGTCGAGCGCGACGAGCGGGGTGGCGTTCCAGATCGGGAACGTGTTCTGCGCGTCGCCGACGTAGTTGAAGAGGCGCTGCTCGTCCCAGTCGTACGCCGTCCAGGCCCAGCCGCGGCCCGCCATCCCGGACGCCGTCAGGTCGGCGCGCCAGGCGTCGGCACTCCCGAAGTCGCGGTCGACGAGCTCGGCGATCGCGCCGGTCGGGGCGCCGCCTCCACCGCCGAGGTGCTCGAAGTAGATCTCGTGGTTCTTGACGCCGCCGACGGCGAACGAGAGCTCGACCTTGAGCGCGCGAACCTCCGAGTAGACCTGGTTCGCCGCTGCGAGGTCGATCTCTCCCAGCCGCGTCAGGATCTCGTTCCGCTTCGCCACGTAGCCCTGGTACAGCTTGTAGTGCGCCTCGACCGAGGCGCGGGAGATGCCGTCGAGCTCGAGGAGCGCCGGCTTCAGCTCGCGCGCCGCGATCTCCTCCCGGTTGAAAGCCAAGGTCGCCATGTCACCCTTTCCTGGTCTCGGTTCTGCGCGCGGCAGCTTATCGTTCCCCTGATGGCCGACTCTCGCGCTGCTCTCGTCACCGGCGGCACCGGCCGCGTCGGCCGAGCCGTCGCCGCCCGCCTCGAGGCGGAGGGTTTCCGCGTGCTCACGGCGGGCCGCGCGGACGGCGACCTCTCGGCCGCCGGCAGCGCGCGGGCGCTCGTCGAGCGGGCGGCCGCCGAGCTGGGCGGGCTCGACCTCGTCGTGCACGCCGCCTCCGACGGCTTCGTCCCCCGGCCGGTGGAGGAGGTGTCCGAGGAGGACTGGGACGCGGCGTTCGGGGCCACGGCGAAGGGCAGCTTCTTCGTGGCGCAGGCGGCGGCCCCGCATCTCCGCGCCTCGAGCCTCGGCCTGCTCGTGCTGGTGGAGGACGTCGCGGCGTACCAGCCCTGGCCCGCCTTCGCGCCCCACTGCGCCGCCAAGGCCGCCCAGGCGATGCTGACGAAGGTCCTGGCCCGTGCGCTCGCGCCGGACGTCCGGGTCTGCGGCGTCGTCCCGGGTCCCGTGGCAGTTGCGCCGGAGCAGGAGGAACGCCGCGCCGCGGAGACCCTGCTCGGCCGTATCGGCTCGCCCGAGGACGTGGCCGGGGCCGTCGCCTACCTCGTCGAGGCGCCCTTCGTGACCGGGTCGTCGCTCGTCGTCGACGGCGGCCGCCTGCTCCGCTGAGAATCCGGTATCAGGTCGGGTGCCGTATTCGATGGCAGTATGTCTGCGGCCGTGGCAACCGCCGAGAGCGACTCCCATCTGATCGAACGCGTGGCGGGCGGCGACCGCGATGCGTTCACGGAGCTGTACCGCCGCTTCGCCAGGCCCGTCCTGGCCATGGCGCTCCGGCAGCTGGGCGACAACGGCCGGGCCGAGGAGGCCGCCCAGGAGACCTTCGCGGCCGTGTGGCGCTCGGCGCGCAGCTACAAGGCGGAGCGCGGCTCCGCGTCGGCCTGGCTCTACGCCGTCGCCCGCCACGCGATCATCGACCGGGCACGCCAGCGGCGGGAGCCGGCGGTCGAGGTCCCCGAGGAGGCCTCGACCGAGGCGGGCCCGGAGGAGCGCGCGGAGGTCGCCTGGCTGGCCTGGCGGGTGCACGCGGCCCTCGAGCAGCTCCCGGAGCGCGAGCGCGCCGTCCTCGAGCTCGCCTACTGGAGCGGCCTCTCCCAGACCGAGATCGCGAGCTACCTCGACGTCCCCCTCGGCACAGTGAAGACCCGGACGAGGACGGGGCTCTCCCGCCTCTCCGGTCTCCTCGAGGAGGTGAAGACGTGAAGGAGCCTCCCGACCTGCACGAGCTGATCGGCGACGACCTGCCGGAGGAGGACCTCAGCCGCCTGGGCGAGGTCGACGCGCTCCTGCGCCGCGTGCCGGCGCCTCCGCACGAGGTGCCGCTCTCGCTCACGCACGCGGTGGAGCAGGTCTCGGCGCCGCGGCTCCCCTCCCGGCGCCGCCGGCTCGTCGCCTCGCTCGCCTTCGCGGCGCTCGTGGCCGCGCTCGCCTTCGGCGTCGGCCGCTGGACGGGAGAGGCGGACGGGTTCGAGGAGGCCTGGAGCGTCAAGCTGGCCGCAACCGACGAGGCGCCCGGCGCAACCGCACTCGTGCGGGTCGGCGAGACCGACGAGGCGAGCGGCAACCGGGAGCTCATGCTCGACGTCTCGGGCCTGCCGCCGCTCGACTCGGACGAGCAGTACGCGCTCTGGCTCGCCGAGGACGGCGAGTGGGGCGCGACCTGCGGCTACTTCTCGGTCGGAGAAGGCGAGACGACCGTGCGCATGACGGTCTCCTACGATTTCGAGGCGTTCGACGGGTGGGCGATCTCGACGGGGCACCCCAACGAGGCTGGACCGACGCTCCTGCACGCCGAGCTCGACGCGACTTAGGGAGCTACGCGGCCGGCGTCCACGAACGCCTCGTACGTGACCGGCATCTCCTCGGCCAGGAAGCGCTCGCAAGCGTCCGCGTAGCGGCGGATCTCCCGCTGGGCCGTCTCGGCCGCGCGTAGCGAGACGAAGTTCATGAGCGAGCGCGCGTTGACGGTCCAATAGAACTCGGTGTAGGCGCCGACCGGAATGACCGCCCGGGCGAGCTCGCGCGCGACGCCCTGCTCGACGAGCCGCTCGTAGGCGGAGTACGCAGCCTCGTAGACGGCACGGAGCTCCTCGCGCGCAGTTTCCGCGAGCTCGGGGTCGACGGGCTCGAACGAGTAGGCGCCCGGCTTCCCCACCTGGGAGCGCACGTCTTCGGGCGCCGGGACGTAGAACTCGTCCGTCGCCTTCGCGTAGCGCATGCTGAACTCGTTGAACGAGCCGACGCGGTGCCTGAACCATTCGCGCGCGACGAACAGCGGTGCCCTGACGTGGAAGCGAAAGGCGTTGTGTTCGTATGGCGTCCCGTGCCTTTCGCGGAGGAGGAAGCGGATCAGGCCGCGGTCGGAGTCGTCCATCTCCTCCTTCCGCCGGGCGAAGCTCACGCGGGCGGCGTTGACCACCGAGAGGTCGCTCGCCATGGCCTCGTCCAGGCGCACGAAGCCGTGGTCCAGGACCTCGATGGTGCGGTTTTGAGGAACGACGCGCTCGGCCACGCCCACGCGGTCGAGTCTATCGGCCGCCCAGGCCGGAGCCGACTCGTGGAATAGAGTGCTCCGGACGAGATGCAGCCGACGGGGTCGACGATGAGGATGGGGCTCGGCCTCGCGGCTCTCCTCGCCACGGCTGTCCTCGCTTTCGCGCCGGCCGCGGGCGCCCAGCCGGCTCCCCGCGCGCTTCCCGCGCTTGCGCCCGCGCCCGCCGACGCGCTCACCCGGGCGCTCAGCGCCGGCCGGCTGACGGAGGCCGAGTACGCCCTCGAGCGGGCGCGCAGCCTCTTCCAGCTCGGGCGCGTGCGGCGCGTGTACGGCGACGTCGAGCGCCCTGCGCGACGGGACGCGACGCTCGTCCTGCGCGACCTCGTCGCCCGCCAGGACGAGCTCACGGGCGCTGAGCGCGCCGTGGCCGAGGCGATCCTCGCGCGGCCGGACGACCGCGACGTGCCTCCGGGCACGGGCGCCGGCTGGGACCCGGTGCCGGCGAGCACCGCGCAGCTTTGCAGCACGGTCATAGGCGTGACCGTCTGCGTCCACTGGGTGAGCGAAGTCGGGCATTCCGATGCCCCAGACCTGACCGACAACGGCCCGACCATGCCGAACGGCACCCCCGACTAC
>JBOHAM010000034.1:0-22941 GCA_050697735.1 Gaiellaceae bacterium
GCCGAGCGTGTGACCGCGAGCGGGCAGTTGAGATTGCCGGGATGCTGCGGCGCCGTGCCGGCGAAGTCGATCTCGATCTCCTCGCCCGCGATCGTGACGGCGGCCTTGAGGACGAGCTCTCCCTCGGACGCCTCGAGGACGTCCGCCGCCTCGTAGCGCCCGTTCGGGAGCGCCGCGATCGCCGCGCGCACGCGCCTCTCCGAGTAGGCATGAAGCTCCTCCATCGCCGCAGTGACGCGCTCGCGCCCGCGACGCTCGCAGAGCTCGGCCAGCCGCCGCTCGGCGAGGTGATGCGCGGCCAGCTGCGCGCGGAGGTCGCCCCGGCGCTCGTCCGGGTTCCGCATGTTGGCGAGGAGGATGGTGACGACCTCGTCCGTCAGCCGGACCAGCGGGAGGACGAGGCCTTCCTGGTAGATGTCCGTGGAGCCGGCCGGAAGGCTGGCCGGCTCGGCCCCGCCGACGTCCGCGTAGTGCGCGCGGGAGACCGCGAACCCGACGGCGGTCCGCGAGACGAGCGTGACGTCCGGCAGGTGAGTCCCGCCCGTGAACGGATCGTTGACGACGAAGGTCTCGCCGGGCTGGGGATCGTGCTCGCGCACCGCCGCGACCGCCTCGGGCATCGCACCGAGGTGGACGGGGATGTGCTCCGCCTGGGCGATCATGCGCCCGTCCGCCGCGAACAGCGCGGTGGAGCAGTCGCGCCGCTCCTTGATGTTCGCGGAGAACGCGGAGCGGACTAGCACCGCCCCCATCTCCTCGGCGACCGCCCGCAGCGCGCTGCCGAGAACCTGGAGCTCGATTGTCACCATCTCGTCACGTCCTCGTGAGGACGAGCGTGCTATTCCCGTCCCTAGCCCCCTCCCACCCGGGGGGAACCCAGCAGGTGGCGCCCTCGAGCTCGACGACTGCCGGGCCGGACACCGCTCCCGGGCCGCGCAGGGCCGGGGCGGCGTCACCTGTCCGCAGGACGCCCGAGCCGGCGCCGAGCTGGAGCTCGGGGCCGGGCGTCACCTCGGCGGTGCGCACGGCCACGAGCTCGACCTCCCGGCTGCGGTCCGCGTAGCCGTACCGCTCCTCGTGGGCACGGTGGAACGCCTCCAGCGGGTCGTCGCCGAGCGGGACGGTCAGCTCGAACGACTGGCCTTTGTAGCGAAGGTCGATCTCGCCCTCGCGCGGCAGCAGGCCCGCCTCGTCGAACGGGATCACGTACGAGCGAACGCGGTCACGACGTTCATCGCTCGCCACGAGACCCAGCGCCGAGAGGACGCCGGCCGCCGCGGGCACCAGCACCTTCTCCATGCCGAGCTCGTCCGCGAGCTCACACGCGTGCAAGGGCCCCGCTCCCCCGAAGGCGACGAGAGCGAAATCGCGCGGGTCGTGCCCCCGCTCGACCGAGACGACCCGCAAGGCCCTAAGCATCTCGGCGTTGACCGCGGCGACCACGTCCTCGGGACGCAGGTCTCCGAGCGCGAGCTCGGCGGCGGCCCGGTCGAGGGCGAGCCCGCCCGCGAGCGTCTCCGGGAGGCGGCCGAGCGCGAGGTTCGCGTCGGTGACCGTCGGCTCCAGGCCTCCGCGGCCGTAGCAGGCCGGTCCCGGGTCGGCGCCGGCGCTCTGCGGCCCGACGCGGAGCGCGCCGCCCGCGTCCCGCCAGGCGATCGACCCGCCTCCGGCGCCGACCGTCTGCAGATCGACGGTCGGAAGCCGGATGGGGAAGCCGCCGACCTCACGCTCGGCGGCGCGTCCGGCAGCGCCTCCGGCGATCAGGCACACATCCGTCGAGGTCCCCCCCATGTCGAGCGAGATTGCGTTCTCGACCCCGGCCAGCCGGGCCACTCGGGCCGCGCCCACGACTCCGGCGGCCGGGCCGGAGACGAGGGCGAAAGAGGGATGGCGCGCGGCCTCGGCCAGCGTGCAGACCCCACCCGACGAGCGCATCACGAGCGGCTCGTCGAGACCCGCCTCGCGGCACCGGTCCGCCAGCGCTCCGAGGTACGCGGCGAGGACGGGGCCGAGATAGGCGTCGACGGCCGTGGTCGAGGCGCGCTCGTACTCCCGGAACTCCGGCGCGACCTCGTGCGACGCGACGACGTGCGCACGCGGTAGCCGCCGGCGCACCTCCTCGGCGACCGCGCGCTCGTGGCTCGGGTCGCGAAAAGAGAAGAGGAGGCAGACGGCCACCGCCTCGGCGTCGAGCACCGGCAGGGAGTCCAGCTCGAGCGGCTCGAGCACGCCTTCGGGGCCTACGCGCTCGTGCACGCCGACGCAGCGCTCGAGCGGGACCAGCGGCTCGGGGTGCTCCTCGCAGAGCCGGTACAGGTGCGCCCGGGTCTGGCGGCGAAGGTGCAGGAGATGCTCGAAGCCGGCGGTGCCGACGAAGGCCGTGCGAGCGCCCTTGCGCTCGAGCAGGGCGTTTGTGGCGATCGTCGTCCCGTGCGTAAAGCGTTCCAGCGCGGCCTCTCCGGCCCCGACGGCCGCGGCCGCCTTGACGACGGAGTGCTCCTGCGCACGCACGGTCGGCACCTTGGCGGTGCGCAGCTCGCCGCCGACGAGGAGGACGGCATCCGTGAATGTCCCGCCGACGTCGATGCCGAGGATCGCCACGGTGCACGTCTACCACGGCGGCCCGACGCCGCCTGGTCTACGCGTGTCGCCGCCGGTATGCGCGCGCCTTGGTGCGGTTGCCGCACACCGCCATCGAGCACCACTGACGGGAGTGGTTGCGGGCGCGGTCGTAGAAGGCCCAGCGGCAGTCCTCGGCGCGGCAGGCCTTCAGGCGGCTCCAGGTCCCGGCGGCCATCGCCGTCGCGACGACGGCGAGCACGTGCCCGAGCGCGCCGTCCACCCCGCCTGCGGACGGCCCGAGCCGCGCGCCGCCTCCGGGGTCGAAGGAGAGGCCGAGCCCGGCCCGCTGAGCTGTGCGGTTGAGGGTGAGCGCGGCCTCCTTGCGGACGCTGACGCCGTTGTTCTCGAGCAGGAGCGCGCGGATGGCCTCCCGGAGCTTCCGGGCGGCGAGGACGTCCGCGGGCCCCGGAGTTCCGCCAGAGTCGAGGCCGTGCTCCTCGAGCCAGGTCGCCAGCTCGTCCGGCCCGCCGAGCTCGTCCGTGCCCCGCTCGACGTTGCGGGTGTTCACGAACTCGCGCACGAGCTCCAGCTCGCCGGGCGCCTCCTGCATAACCATCTATAATATATCACCGGTTATGAACGAGCCAGCCCGATCGTGGCGCGCCGAGCTCCCACTCGCGGGAGCGGGCGGCGAGCCGGTCGACCTGCGCCGGACGATCGCCTCGCACGGCCTCGTCGACCTGCCGCCCATGCGCCCGGAGCCGGATGCGTCTGCGCTCGAGATCACGCTGCCGCTCCCCAGGGGCCGGCCGCGAACGGTCCGGATCGCGGAGCGCGCCCCAGGGGTCGCCGTCGTCACGGTGGCCGGGAGCGTCCCCGGACCACCGCAGGAGCGCGCGTTGCTCGAGGCGGTCGGCCACGTCCTCAGGCTCGACGAGGACCTCTCGCCTTTCTATGAGCAGGCCGCCGCCGATCCGGAGCTCGCGTGGGCCACGGGCGGTGCCGGACGCCTCATCCGCAGCCCGACCGTCTTCGAGGAGGTCGTGAAGACGATCTGCACGACGAACTGCGCCTGGTCGGGAACCGTTCGCATGGTCGGCGCCCTCGTCGAGCATCTCGGCGAGCCCGCCGACGGCGTCGCGCCCGGCCCGTTCGGCCGCGCGTTCCCGACGCCGGCCGTCATGGCGGAGGCCGGCGAGTCCTTCTACCGCGACGTCGCCCGCGCCGGCTACCGCGGCGCCTACCTGCGGTCGCTGGCCGAGGACGTCGCTGCGGGCGAGCTCGACCTCGAGGAGCTCGCGCGCGCGAGCCGGGACGAGCTTCCCGACGAGGAGGTCGCCGCCCGGCTGCTCGCCCTCCCGGGCGTCGGGCCCTACGCGGCCGCGCACGTGATGCTGCTGCTCGGCCGCTACTCCCGGCTCGTGCTCGACTCCTGGACGCGGCCGAAGTACGCGCGCCTGCGCGGACGGAAGGCGAAGGACGCGACGATCGAGCGCCGCTTCCGCCGCTACGGGCCGTACGCGGGGCTGGCGTTTTGGCTCCTCCTGACGCGCGACTGGGTCGAAGAGTGACCCCCACGCGCTACCGGGACGGTGCTCGGGCGATCGCGCCCATCGCGGTCGCGGCCGTCACCTTCGGGGCGTCCTTCGGCGTGCTGGCGCGCTCCGTCGGGATCGACGCGCTCGCGGCGACGGTCATGTCCGCGACGACGTTCGCCGGCTCCGCGCAGTTCGCGGTCGCCTCCATCCTGGGCACGAGCGGCGGCATTGCTGCCGCCATCCTCGCCGCCACGCTCCTGAACGCGCGCTACGCGCCGATCAGCGTCTCCGTCGCGCCACTCTTCATCGGCGGCCGTCTCCGCCGGCTGCTGGAGGCTCAGCTGATCGTGGACGAGTCCTGGGCGGTCTCGCGCCGGCCCGACGGGCACTTCGACCGGAGGCTCCTCGTCGGCGCCGGGCTCGTCCTCTACGTCTCGTGGGTCGGCGGTACGGCCCTCGGCTCGCTCGGCGGAGAGGCCCTCGGCGACCCGGCCGACCTCGGGCTCGACGCCGCCTTCCCAGCTCTCTTCCTGGCGCTGCTCGTCCCGCAGGTGCGCGGCCGCCGCGCGCTCGCGGCGGCCGTGCTCGGCGGGACGGTTGCTCTCGTCCTCATTCCGTTCACCCCGGCGGGAGTTCCGATCGTGGCCGCGGCCGCCGCCTGCCTGATCGGCTGGAGGCGTCCGTGAGCGACGTCTGGATCGTGATCGGCGTCGTGGGCGCCGCGACGATTGCACTGAAGTCGGTCGGCCCGGTGCTCCTCGGCGGTCGCCCTCTTCCCGACCACCTGGACGGAGTCGTCTCGCTGCTCGCCCCGGCCGTCCTGGCCGCGCTCGTCGTCACGCAGCTCGTCGGCGGCGACCGCGAGATCGTCCTCGACGCCCGCCTCGTCGGCCTGGCGGCCGCGGTCGTGGCGCTCCTCCTGCGCGCGCCGTTGCTCGTCGTCGTAGCCGCGGCCGCGGTGGCGACGGCGGCCGTCCGCGCGCTCGCTTGACAGCTCACGGGTCCCCGTGAAGACTGCCGGCGCAGGGAAACAGGGGAGCCCGCTTGCCGAGCCGTCGGTCGATTAGAGCGAGGTCTGAGCCAGCGTTCGACAACGTGCGCAGCTTCCCGCGACCTCTAGGAGGTACCCGATGGGAAGGATGAAGCTCTTCCTGGCGCTCGCCGCGCTCGCGATCGGAATCGTGGCGGCGCCGCTGGCCGCGTCTGGGGGCCCGACGCCGCCCGCCTTCGACACGTTCGAACACACGAAGAACCTGAAGCCGCGAGGCCACTCGTTCTTCCCCAACACTCCGAACCTGCCCGGTCTGACGTTCACCGCGAACTCGGACCTCGCCTTCTGGGGCGACCTGGCCTTCCAGGGCCACTACACGGGCTTCCGGATCGTCGACATCTCGGATCCGCGAGACCCGCAGCAAATCGTCTTCCAGCCGTGTGACGGGAACCAGGGCGACGTCGTCGTCTGGGACGACATCCTCCTGCGCTCGTACAACTCGCCGGCTGCGGCCGGGGCGCTATGCGACGGGGAGCCGATCCCGGAGGGCTTCGAGGGCATCCACGTGTTCGACATCTCCGACCTGACGGATCCGGACCTCGTCGCCACCGTCCCGACCGACGGCGGCTCGCACACGGCGACGGTCGCGCCGGATCTCGCCAACAACCGTCTGATCGTCTACAACCAGACGTCCGGCTCCTCCACGCCCTACATCTCGATCCTCGAGGTCCCGCTCGGCGACCCGGCGGCCACCTCGGTGATCGGGACGGAGCCGCTCATGGAAGCGGACGCATGCCACGACAGCGGCGTCATCCTCGGGAAGGTGAACAAGCTCGTCTGCGCGAGCCACTCGCACGCCAACGTCTACGACATCGGTGAGAACTCGACGCCGGGCGGCAGCCTCACCGATCCTGAGTTCCTCTTCCACATCACCGAGCCGGGCGTCGGCACGCGCGAGCCGGGGATCGGGAGCGGCAACTGGCACTCGGGGAGCTTCACGTGGGACGGCGAGGTGATCATCCTCGGCTGGGAGCCCGGCGGCGGAAGCGGGCCGCGGTGCTCGCGGAACGGGCTCGTCGTCGGCGAGACCGACGGCATTCCCGTCATCCAGCAGGACGTCCACAAGTCGTACTTCTTCTACGACGCGGACGACGGGTCGAAGCTCGGGCAGTTCGTCCTCCCGCGCGAGCAGACGCTCGAGGAGAACTGCACGATCCACAACTACAACGTCGTACCGCTCAAGAACCGGAAGAACCAGCCGCGCTACGTGCTCGTGGCGGGGAACTACCAGTCGGGCATCAGCGTCGTCGACTTCTCCGACCCCGCAAACGCGAAGGAGATCGCCTACGCCGACCCGGCTCCGCTCGTGCCGACGCAGCTCGGCGGCGACTGGTCGACGTACTTCTACAACGGCTACATCTACGAGTCCGACATCACGCGCGGGCTCCTCACCTGGCGCCTGCGGGACCGGGCCGTGTACGGCTACCGGACCCTGCCGCACCTGAACCCGCAGACGCAGGAGTTCTCGCTCCACCGCAGGTAGCGAACTGCGACAACTCTGGTGCACGAGGGCGGCCGCCGCGGGGCGGCCGCCCTCTTGACAGCGTCACTAAACAGGAAGAGACTTGTCCGCTGTCAGGCAGGGATCGCGGGAGCCGCGCAGGCCCGTGGCCGGGCAACGGGACGCTTCGCCGGCTCCCCGCTAACACAGGAGGTGGGACGTAGTGAGACTCCGTTTCCTTCTCGCGCTGACGGCGGTGGCCATAGGCATCGTCGCAGCGCCTCTGGCGGCGACGCCGCCACCCGTCACGCACACTGCGGACTGGGCGGTGACGGACAACCTGCAGGCGATCGGCTTCTCGCCGCGCCAGGTGGTGTTCCCCGGCCCCGCAGCCGGCCGCATCAACTCCGACCTCGCGTTCTGGGGCAAGATGGCCGTGCAGGGCACGTACGAGGGCTTCCGCCTGATCGACATCAGGCAGGCGTCGCGGCCCAGGGAGATCATCAACTACGAAGAGTGCGCGCCCGACTCGACGGCTGGCAACCAGGGCGACGTGATCGTCTGGGGCGACATTGTCGTCCGCTCCTGGAACTCGAACACCGGAGCGGCCGGGTCATCGTGCGACGGCGAGGTCGTCCCGCCCGGCTTCGAGGGCCTGCACGTCTTCGACATCTCGAACAAGCAGGACCCGGATCTGGTCGCGTCCGTCGACCTGACCTGCGGGTCGCACACGGCCTCGGCCATTCCCGACCTGGCCAACGACCGGCTGGTGATCTACAACAGCTCGTCGAGCGACACGGCTCCGTGCCAGGGCGTCGACATCGTCGAGGTGCCGCTGAGCAACCCGGCGGGGGCGTCCTTCCTTCGCTTCGAGTCCTCGGGCGACCCGATCACGGGCGGCGGCCTCCCGAACTTCGTCACGATCGACGCGCCCTCCCCGGCCGCCGGGCTCTACGGGGCCGCGGGAGCCGCGTTCGGCCCGGACCTGATGGACATGCCGGTCAGCGGCAACATCGTGCTCGTGAACGACGGCGCGGGGGTCTCCCCGACCGACGCGTGCGAGCCGCTCGTCGGGTTCCCGGCGGGCGCGATAGCGCTGCTCGACCGCGGTAACTGCACGTTCGTGCTCAAGGTGGCGAACGCGCAGGCCGCCGGCGCGACCGCGGTGATCGTCGCCGACAACGCGCCCGGCGCCCCCGTCGAGATGGGCGGCAGCGACCCGACCATCATGATCCCGGCGGTGCGCGTCTCGCAGGCCGACGGCGCCACGATCAAGGCCGGTCTGCCCGCGACGGGCACCCTCGAGATGAACGAGAACGCCCCGCGTGCGTGCCACGACACCGGGATCATCCTCGGAAAGGTGAACAAGGCCGTCTGCGCCGGCCACGACGGGTTCAGCGTCTGGAGCATGAACGCAGCCGACGGCGGCTCGTTCGAGGATCCGGCGCTGCTCTACTCGCAGATGATCGACGCCGACGTGACCATCGGCCACTCCGGCATCTTCTCGCCGGACGGCAAGGTCATCGTCTTCGGGCACGAGCCCGGCGGCGGCACGCAGCCTCGCTGCACCGCGACCGGCACGGTCCTCCCGGGCGGTCTCGTGCAGACCGACGACATGAAGTCGATGTTCTTCTACGACACGGAGACGGGCGAGGAGCTCGGCAGGTTCGTGCTCCCGCGCGACCAGGCCGTGTCGGAGAACTGCACCATCCACAACTACAACATGGTCCACCTGCGATCTCAGGACGGGAAGCCGCGCTACGTCCTCGTCGCCGGCAACTACCAGGCGGGCATCTCGGTCGTGGACTTCAGCGACCCGGCCAACGCCACGGAGATCGCCTACGCCGATCCGCCTCCGCTCGTCCCCGAGTTCGACGGCGGCGACTGGTCGACGTACTGGTACGACGGATTCATCTACGAGTCCGACATCACCCGCGGGCTGACGATCTGGCGCCTCGACGACCCGGCGATCACGGGCTTCAGGCAGCAGACGTTCTCGAACCCGCAGACGCAGACGGAGTCGACCCACTAGCACGGTCGAGAACCGCGTAGCAGAGGGCGGCCGCCGCGAGCGGCCGCCCTCTTTGCGTCCCCGCTGCTGCTTGACAGCGGGGTTCAAAAGGGAAGAGACTTTCCCTTGGCCAGCCATTTCGGGGGGGAACCCGCTGGAAGCGCCGCGTCGGTGCACCGTGCCAGCGAATCCGGTCGTTCCATAGGGCCTCCCGCCGGGGGAGAGGAGGTATCCGCAAGGGCAAGATCTCGCGAGTCGGTGGCTCGGGACCGACGGAGCCTCCGCTGCGTTTACCACCACTCGATCAGGAGGGATACGTGCAGAGATTACGACTGTTGCTCGTCTGTTCCGTCGTGCTCGCCGGCACGCTCGTGCCGCTCGCGGGCTCGTCGGGCGGGCCGCCGGCGGACGTGCTCGAGGCCGTCGCCACGTTCGACTACTCGGACAACATGATCCCGACCGGCTACTCGCCGCGCGAGATCCCGATCGACAACGATCTCCCGGGTGCCGGGAGCTTCAACTCGGACCTCGCGTTCTGGGGGAAGACGGCCATCCAGGGGTCGTACGCGGGCTTCCGCATCATCGACATCTCCAATGCGCGCAAGCCGAAGGAGATCATCAACTACGAGGAGTGCTTCAGCCGCTTCAACAGCGCCGGGAACCAGGGCGACATCACCATCTGGGGAGACATCCTCATGCGCTCCTGGAACTCCAGCGCCGACGAAGGGGACACCTGCGACGGGGTGCCCGTGGCGGAGGACGCCGAGGGCGTCCACGTCTTCGACATCAGCGATCCGACCGATCCGGACGTGGTCGCCTTCGTCGAGACGCCCTGCGGGTCGCACACGCAGACGCTGGTGCCCGATCTGGACAACAACCGGCTGCTCATCTACAGCAACTCCTCGTCCGGTGCGGTCCTCGGCGGCGAGCCCGGCGGGGAGCCGCCTATCTCGTGCCGCGGGATCGACATCATCGAGGTGCCGCTCGCCGACCCGTCGGCGGCGTCGTACCTCCGCTTCGAGCCTGCGGGCAACCCCGCCATGCCGGCGGAGGAGCACCATCCGTGCCACGACACGGCGGTCATCCTGGGCAAGACCCAGCTGGTCGCCTGCGCCGGTAGCGGCTCCGAGTCCGAGGGCAACGGCATCAACGTGCTCACGATGGACCCGGCCCTCGGCGGCTCGAAGGAAGATCCGGAATGGCTCTACCACAAGGAGACGGGCGGCATCTCGCTCGGCCACTCGGCGTCCTTCACGTGGGACGGCAAGATCATCGTCGTCGGGCACGAGCCCGGCGGCGGCGGCGGCGCCCGCTGTGAGGCCACTGACGATCCGCTCGAGCGGACGTTCTTCTTCGTCGAAGCGGCGACGGGCGCGTCCCTCGGGCAGTTCACCATCCCGCGGCCGCAGACGAACGTGGAGAACTGCACGACGCACAACTACAACGTCGTGCCGCTTCGCAAGCGCTACGTCATGGTCTCGGGCAACTACCAGTCAGGGATCAGCGTGATCGACTTCACGGATCCGGCGAACGCGGAAGAGATCGCCTACGCGGATCCGGCTCCGCTCGTCGACCCGAACCCGCCCGTCGGCATCGAGCTCGGCGGCGACTGGTCGTCGTACTGGTACAACGGCGAGATCTACGAGTCCGACATCACGCGCGGGCTCATCATCTGGAAGCTCGCCGACAAGGCGGTCAACGGAGCCAGGAGGCTCGACCACCTGAATCCGCAGACGCAGATGTTCAACATCAGGACGCGGATCGGCTAGTCCCGATCCGAGAACGACCGAAAGAGGGCGGCCGCCGCGAGGCGGCCGCCCTCTTTCTGCGCCGGATGGCGCTTGACACGGCAGTTGAAGAGGGAAGAGACTCCTCCTCGGCAGGCTGTCAAGTAGGGACATCGCGGGAACCCTCGTCGACCGGTGGACCGGCGTAGGTCGCTCCGACGAGCCATCCCGCAGGGAGAGGAGGTGCCGTCTGAGGGGGCAGTTCGCGCGCCGTCCCGTTCGCATCGACGCCCGGTCGCCGACCGGAGGCAGGAGGTCGGCAGGCAGTGTCTCGCGAGTCGGCGGCCCGGGACCACCGGAGCCTCCACCGCGATACCACCACTCAAGTAGGAGGGGACAAGTGCAGAAGCTACGACTGTTGATCGCATTTACCGTCGTGCTCGTCGCGACGGTGGTGCCGCTGACAGCGTCAGCGGTGCCGCCGGAGGTCGCCGAGGCGACGGCCACGTTCGAATACACGCAGAACCTGCACCCGGTCGGCTACTCGGCGCGAGTGGTCGAGACCAACAACGATCTCCCCGGGGCCGGCAGCTTCAACTCCGACCTCGCGTTCTGGGGCAAGACGGCCGTCCAGGGCACGTATGCGGGCTTCCGCCTGATCGACATCTCGGCGCCGGGCAAGCCCAAGGAGATCGTCAACTGGGAGGAGTGCAACAGCCTCCTCAACACGCAGGGCAACCAGGGTGACGTGATCATCTGGGGCGACCTGATCATTCGGTCGTGGAACTCCGGGACGCCGGCGCCGATCGACCCGGCCACGGGGTTGCCCTACCCGGTCGAGAACCCGGCTCGCTACACGACGCCGGGCTCGTTCTGCGGAGACTGGCCGATGTTCCGCGAGCCGGCGGCTCCGCCGCTCCCCGAGCGCGGCCAGGAAGGTGTGCACATCATCGACATCAGCGACCCGAAGAACCCCGACGTGATCGGCTTCGTCGACACGCCGTGCGGGTCGCACACCGAGACGCTCGTCCCGGATCTGAAGAACAACCGGCTGCTCGTCTACAACAACCCGTCGTCGGGCAACGTCTTCGGCGGCGATCCGGGCGGACCGACTCCGGTCTCGTGCGCGGGCATGGACATCGTCGAGGTTCCGCTCGACGATCCGGCGTCCGCCTCGTACCTGAAGTTCGTCCCCGCCGGCGATCCGAGCATGCCGGCCGAGGAGCACCATCCGTGCCACGACAGCGCCGTCATCCTGGGCAAGGTCCTGCGCCTCGCCTGCGCCGGCGTTCCGGGCGCGGCGGTGTTCAGCCTCGACCCGGCCGACGGCGGCGACCTGGACGATCCGGTCTTCCTCTACAACGCCGACACGATCACCGGCGTGGGGATCGGCCATTCAGCGTCGTTCACGTGGGACGGGAAGTACCTCATCATCGGCCACGAGCCCGGCGGCGGCAGCGGCGCGCGCTGCGAGGCCACCGATCCCGAGGCCGAGCGAACGTTCTTCTTCCACGACGTCGAGACCGGCGAGCAGGTCGGGAAGTTCGTCATTCCACGGCCGCAGACAAACGTGGAGAACTGCACGACACACAACTACAACGTCGTGCCGCTTCGCAAGCGTTACGTCATGGTCTCGGGCAACTACCAGTCCGGCATCAGCGTGATCGACTTCACCGATCCCGCCAACGCCGAGGAGATCGCCTACGCGGATCCGGCTCCCATCGTGGACCCGAACCCGCCGGTCGGCATCGAGCTCGGCGGCGATTGGTCGTCGTACTGGTACAACGGCGAGATCTACGAGTCCGACATCCTGCGCGGGCTCATCATCTGGAAGCTCAGCGACAGGGCGGTGGCGGGAGCGATGAAGCTCAGCCATCTCAACCCGCAGACGCAGGAGACCAGCCTCAGGTCGCGGTAGACCCGGCTGGCAGCAACGACCGAGGGCGGCCGCCGCGAGGCGGCCGCCCTTCTTTCTTGACACCGTCCCCGTGAACCGAAGAGACTCCCCCGACAGGCAGGCACTTGGGGAGCCGGCCGGAGCGTTCGGTGGAGGCCGCCACGGAGGCCCCGCAGCGCTCCCCTCGACCACAGGAGGTGTCCATGCTGAAACCACGGCTGCTGCTGGCGCTCGCCGCGCTGGCCGTCGCTCTCACCGCCACGCCGCTGAGCGCGACGCCCCCGAACATCCCGCTCATCGAGGACTGGGAGATCTCGCCCAACATGACGGCGCTCAGCTTCTCGGAGCGGAGCGTGCCGACGAGCGGGCCGGAGTCCAACTTCATCAACTCCGACCTCGCGTTCTGGGGGAAGACTGCCGTCCAGGGCCACTACAACGGCTTCCGCCTTCTCGACATCCGGATCCCGAACCGGACGCGGGAGATCATCGACTACGAGGAGTGCGCCCCGAAGAACCCGACCGGCTCGGTGCCTGGGAACCAGGGCGACATCGCTATCTGGGGAGACATCCTGAGCCGCTCGTGGAACTCGAACACGGGTCCGGCCGGGGCTTCCTGTGACGGCGAGTTCGTGCCGCCCGGCTTCGAGGGGCTGCACATCTTCGACATCACGAACAAGCAGGATCCGGACCTGATCGCGTCGGTCGACCTCGCCTGCGGGTCACACACGCAGACGATGGTGCCCGACCTCGCGAACGACCGGCTGATCGTCTACGTCGGCAGCTCGAGCGGGAACTGCCCGAACCTCGACATCGTCGAGATCCCCCTCGCCGACCCGGCCGGCGCGCACCTGATCCGGTCCGAGCCGACCGAGGAGCACCCGTGCCACGACATCGGCGTGATCCTGGGGAGCGCGATGAAGCTGGCGTGCGCGGGCGGCAACAGCCTGGGCATCTACAGCCTCGGCGGCCCCGACGGCGGCACCCTCGAGGACCCGGAGATGATGCACCACATCCTCCCCGGCATCCCCTCGTCGGGCCACTCGGCCTCGTTCACGTGGGACGGCAAGGTCGTCATCTTCGGCTGGGAGCCGGGCGGCGGCGTGCGACCGCGCTGCACCGAGACCGGCACCGTGCTGGAGAACGGGGACATCCAGACCGACGACATGAAGTCGCACTTCTTCTTCTCGGTCGAGACCGGCGAGCTGCTCGGCAAGTTCGTCATGCCGCGGCCGCAGGGCCTCGACGAGGCGTGCACGATCCACAACTACAACGTCATCCCGCTGAAGCCGAAGCACGGCAAGCTCCCGTACATCCTCGTGTCCGGGAACTACATGTCCGGCATCAGCGTCGTCGACTTCAGCGACCCGGCCAACGCGGAGGAGATCGCCTACGCCGATCCGCCTGCGTTCGCGGACGGCTTCGAGGGCGGCGACTGGTCGACGTACTGGTACAACGGCAAGATCTACGAGTCCGACCTCGTCTGGGGCTTCCTGACGTGGCGCCTCGTGGACAAGCGGGTGACGAGGGACATCAAGCTGGACCACCTGAACCCGCAGACGCAGGAATTTACGATCGATTAACAGTTCCGCCGAATCGCTGACGAGAGGGGCGGCCGCGCGGCCGCCCCTCTCCCGTTCGGCGCCGGCGGCGTTTGACAGGCCGGGAGCGGCACGTGGAGACTGGGCCGCGTCCAGTGAACCGGGAGCACGGGGGCTCCCGAGTCAGCGGCTCGGGATCGGACGTTCGGCTTCACCGTGCTCCCCTGACGAACATGGGAGGTGTCGTGCGCAAGCTACGACTCTTGACCGTGCTCGCCGTCGTCGTCGGCGCGCTCCTCACGCTCACGGCCGGAGCCTCGGCCGTGCCGCCCGAAGTCGAGGAGGCGACCAAGACGTTCGACTACACACCGAACATGCACCCGCAGGGCTACTCGCCCTTCGCGAACACGCCGAACCTGCCAGGCCAGACGTTCACCGCGAACTCCGACCTGGCCTTCTGGGGTAAGCACGCATTCCAGGGCCACTACCGCGGCTTCCGCATCCTGGACATCTCCAGGCACCAGAAGCCGAAGGAGGTCTCCTTCACGGAGTGCTTCGGCAACCAGGGCGACGTCGTCGTCTGGGAGGACGTCCTCATCCGCTCCTGGAACTCGCCCGCGACCGGCGAGGGCTCGTCGCAGCTCTCCTGCGACGGCGAGCCCGTGGAGCCGGGCTTCGAAGGGGTACACATCTTCGACATCAGCGACAAGAAGGACCCCGAGCTCCTCGGGTCGCTCCAGATGCCGTGCGGCTCGCACACGGCGACGGGCGTGCCCGACCTGGAGAACAACCGCCTCGTCGTCTACAACCAGACGTCGGGCGGGCCCTGCCCGTTCATCACGATCTTCGAGGTGCCCCTCGACGATCCGGGCAGCGCGAGCATCATCCGTGAGGAGCCCCTCACCGACGCCGGCGCCTGCCACGACTCTGGCGTCATCCTCGGCGACGTCATGAAGCTCGCCTGCGCGAGCCACGACGCCGCCAACGTCTACTCGATCGGCGGTGAGGAAGGCGGCTCGCTCGAGGATCCCGAGTTCCTCTACACGATCTCCGAGCCCGGCGTCGGCGAGGGCGGCAACTGGCACTCGGCCTCCTTCACCTGGGACGGGGAAGTCATCATCCTGGGCTGGGAGCCGGGCGGCGGCAGCCAGCCCGAGTGCGAGGCGACCGACCCGGACGTGAAGAAGAGCTACTTCTTCTACGACTCGGAGGACGGCTCGAAGCTGGGGCAGTTCGTGCTTCCTCGGCCGCAGACCGCCGAGGAGAACTGCACGATCCACAACTACAACGTCATCCCGGCGAAGAAGGGCTACACGCTCGTCGCGGGGAACTACCAGTCCGGCATCAGCGTCGTCGACTTCACGGATCCGGCGAACGCCGAGGAGATCGCCTACGCCGACCCGGCTCCGCTCGAGCCGACGCAGCTCGGCGGCGACTGGTCGACGTACTTCTACAACGGGCGGATCTACGAGTCCGACATCACCCGTGGTCTCCTCGTCTGGCGGCTCAGCGACCGGGCGGCCGTGAACGCGAAGCGGCTCGACCACCTGAACCCGCAGACGATGGAGTTCTCGTTCGACGTGAAGCTGCCGCGGGACAAGGACCGCGACAAGAACAAGCGGGCCTAATCGGTCCGCAGGTGCGGGGCGGCCTGCCGATCCGGCGGCCGCCCCGTTCTTTACTCAGGCGGCAAAACCGGTCATACTGCCCGCGCCAGGCAGGCGAACACGGGAGGGGCCGTTGTGAGCACCGCCAGACATGCCTCGGGAAGCGGCGACTCCTGCCAGCCTGTGGCTCTCGCAGGTAACCGATACAGGAGGTGGGAATGAGACAGCCGCTGCGCGTCCTCGCGCTGGCCCTCGTCGCGACCGGGATCCTCGTGTTTCCGCTCGCCGCCGGCGCAGGCCACGAGAACGACCCGCGCACGCCGAACCTCAAGCCGATGGGCCACATCTTCGAGCCCGCGAGCTTGCTCAACCCGGCGATCGGCAACCCCGACGTCCACACGGACATCGCCTTCTGGGGCAAGTTCGCCATCCAGGGCAACTGGGACGGCTTCAACATCCGCAACATCGCAGCGCCTGGGAACCCGAAGCAGGTCGGGCGGGCGTTCTGCAACGGCGACCAGGGAGACGTGGTCGTCTGGAAGAACCTCGTCGTCCGCTCCTGGAACTCGAACGCTCCGGGGACGACGTTCTGCGGCGGGGAGCTCGTGCCGGCGGGATTCGAAGGGCTGCACATCTTCGACATCAGCGACAAGAGGAACCCCGAGCTCGTCGGCTCGGTCGACCTGCCGTGCGGCTCGCACACGGCCTCCGGCATCCCTGATCCCAAGAACGGCCGGCTGCTGATCTACAACGGCAACTCGGGCGTTGCCTGTCCGTGGATCGACATCGTCGAGGTTCCGCTCGACGATCCCGGCTCGGCCAGCCTGATCAGGAACGAGCCTTCCGACCACACCTGCCACGACATCGGCATCATCCTCGGCAAGGCGATGAGAGCCGCGTGCGCAGGAGGCGAAGGCGTCCGCGTCTTCAGCCTCGGCGGACCGGACGGCGGGACGCTCGAGGACCCCGAGCTCCTCTACCACATCGAGGAAGAGGGCGTGACGATCGGACACTCCGCCGCCTGGACGTGGGACGGCAAGGTGCTCATCTTCGGGCACGAGCCCGGCGGCGGCGTCGCGGCCCAGTGCGAGGCGACCGATCCCGAGTTCTTCTACACGTACTTCTTCTACGACGGCGACACCGGGGAGCCGGTGGGCGAGTGGACGCTTCCGCGGCCACAGTCCTCGACCGAAAACTGCACGCTGCACAACCTGAACGTGGTGCCGCTCAAGAAGCGCTACGTCCTGGTGCACGGGAGCTACCAGTCCGGGACGAGCGTCGTCGACTTCACGGATCCGGCCAACGCGGAGGAACTCGCGTGGAGCGACCCGCCCCCGATCGTGCCGCCCGACCTCGGCGGGGCCTGGTCCTCGTACTGGTACAACAACTTCATCTACGAGACGAACATCACGGAAGGTCTCAACATCTTCCGCTTCACCGGTCGTGAGACCGCCGGCGCCCTGCGGCTCAGCCATCTGAACCCGCAGACGCAGGAGTTCACGATCGACGACCGCAAGAAGGGCAAGAAGGGCAAGCGGGACTAACGCCGCTCGCCCAGGTAAGCGTGAGCCGAGGGCGGCCTCCGGGCCGCCCTCGGCGTTTCCCGACTCGTGCTTGACGGCACGTTGCCGGAGGAGGAGAATCCCCGCCGCAGCAGGCAAAGGGGAGCCGGATGCGCGTACGAGCAAGTCAGGCCGGGCGCTGGGAACGGCCCGCCGTGCCTGCGATCCTTTCCACCACCTTGAGGAGGTAGTGCATGCCACGGGCTTTCCGTGTCCTGGCCATTGCGGCCTTCGTGGCCGGCGTGCTGACGTTCCCGCTCGCCGCCGTCGGAGGCCACACCACCGACCCGGCCGTGAACCTCGCGCCGCTCGGCCACATCGAAGAGCCGGCCGTCCTCGGCGGCTTCGGCGGCGCCAACCCGGACATCAACACCGACATCGCCTTCTGGCGGAAGTGGGCGATCCAGGGCAACTGGGACGGGTTCTCCATCCGGGACATCTCGAATCCGAACGACCCGAAGACGGTGGGCCGTGCCTTCTGCGACGGCAACCAGGGCGACGTGGCCGTTTGGAACAACCTCGTCATCCGCTCCTGGAACACGCCCGCCGGCTCGCCCGGAGCCTTCGGCGCCGGGCTGACGTGCGGCGGCCAGCCCGTCCCCATGGGTTGGGAAGGCATCCACATCTTCAACATCCGCGACAAGGCGAACCCGAAGCTCGTCGGCTCGGTCCAGACGCAGTGCGGCTCGCACACGGTGACGCTCGTCAAGGACAAGAACCGGCTGATTGCCTACTCGAACTCCTCGGCCGGCTGCAACTGGATCGACATCATCGAGATCCCGCTGGGCAAGCCGCAGAAGGCCGAGCTGATCGGCATGGAGCCGCTCGAGCACCCGTGTCATGACATGGGCGTCATCCTCGGCAGCGTCCGGAAGGCAGCCTGTGTCGGAGGCGAGTTCCTCAACGTCTTCGGCGTCGGCGGCTCGTCGGGTGGCTCGCTTGAGGATCCGGCGCTCCTCTACCACCAGGCGGTTCCCGGTGTGACCATCGGGCACTCGGCCGCCTTCAGCTGGGACGGCGAGATCATCATCATGGGCCACGAGCCCGGCGGCGGCGTCGGCGCCGCGTGCGAGGCGACCGATCCGCCGCGCGACCGGAGCTTCATCTTCTTCGACACGGACACCGGCGTCGAGCTCGGCACGTGGACGCTTCCGAACGCGCAGGGGCCGACGGAGAACTGCTCGCTCCACAACTACAACATCATCCCGACGAAGAAGCGCAACATCCTCGTGAGCGGCAACTACCAGGCTGGGACCTGGGTCGTCGACTTCACCGACCCGGCGGCCGCCTTCACGGTCGCCTGGAGCGACCCGCCGCCGAAGCCCGTCCCACCCGGGACGCCCTTCTGCTGCGACGTCACCGGCGCCTGGTCGACGTACTGGTACAACGGCGAGCTGTACGAGACGAACATCGGCGAAGGACTGAACATCTGGAAGCCGCTGTTCAACCAGTTCAGCCCGCGCCACCTCAGGTGGCTGAACCCGCAGACGCAGGACTTCTCGTTCAAGTCCAAGTAGCGGGTTCCGCACGACCGGAGTAACCCGAGGGGGCGGCAGGAGCCGCCCCCTCGGTTTCCGCGACCTCAGCGCGCCGCCACCAGCCGGTACCCCACTCCCCAGACGTTGAGGACGTAGGCGCACTCGCCGTTCGTGTTCAGCTTCCGGCGGAGGCGGCTCGCGTGGGAGTCGAGCGTGCGCGTGCGGCCGAGGGAGCGGAAGCCCCACACATCCCGGAGGAGGTCCTCCTTGTGAAAGACGCGCTCCGGGTCCTCCGCGAGTGCGACGAGCAGGTCGAACTCCTTCGCCGAGAGCTGGACGGCATCCCCGTTCACGCACACTACGCGGGAGGCGAGGTCGATCTCGAGGTCGCGGACGGCGAGCCGGTGGCGCGGCGGGCCGCCCGTGCGGCGGAGGACGGCCCGCATGCGGGCGACCAGCTCTTCGTAGACGAACGGCTTGGCGACGTAGTCGTCCGCGCCGCGGGCGAAGCCGCGCACGCGGTCGACCGGGTCGCTGCGGGCCGAGACGATGATGACCGGGACGTCGCGGTTCCACGCCCTCCCGGGCTCGCCTGCGCGGAGCCGGCTGCAGAGGTCGAAGCCGGAAACGTCCGGGAGCACCGCCTCGAGGAGGACGAGGTCAGGGTGCGCCGATTCGACGAGCTCGAGCGCCGGCGCGGCCCGGTCGGCGGCGAAGACCTCGAAGCCGTCGTCGGCGAGCTGCTGGGCGAGGAAGCGCCGCGTGGGCTCCTCCTGCTCCACCACCAGCACCGCTTCCCCCATAGCGGCGACGGTACCAACGGCCTGCGGGGGCGACCAGATGTCCTTTCGCGCGAAACCGTGACGAGGCCCGCGCAGCTGCCTTCACAACTGTCCGGAATGGCTCAGAGGCCGCGGCTGAGGCGCTCGTAGCGCCAGCGGGCCTGGGCGTAGTCGATCGTGCCGTGGCGCCAGGCGCGGAGGATCTTGCGGCGTCGCCACCAGAGGAGGATCGTCATGGACCCCGGTTCGTCCCGGGGCACCCGGAGTCCTGCTCAGCCGGGCGCGCCGACGACCGTGAAGAGCGTCAGCTGCATGCCGCCCGGGGCCCGCAGGCGGACGTTCCTGTCGCCCCACGGCGTCAGGACCGCCTCGGAGAGCTGCTCGGCCCCTCCCTCCACGAGCCTGCGCGCGGTCTCGACCGAGTCCCCTACCTCGAGGGCGAGGCGCACCGGGCCTGCGACCCGTTCGCCGACCTCGATCCGGTCGATCAGCTCGGCCTGCGCGACGGAGAGGAGCTCGAGCGTCGCCCGGCCGGCGTCGAGGATGACGCCGCGGGCCTCCCCCTCCTCCCAGGCCTCGACCAACGGGAGGCCGAGCACGTCGCGGTAGAACGTGAGCACCCGGTCGTACTCCTCGGTCGTCACCGCCACGCGCAGCTCCTGGACCGGCCGCGCCCGGCTCTCACCCGCTGCCCCGGTCCGCGCGGCGAACCGCTCGAAGGGCTCATCCGCCCCGGGCGTCGGCACGTGCTCGAGCAGGTCGGGGAGCGGCCAGGCCGACATGATCTCGGCACCGGCCGGAGAGAGCGCGAAGCCTGCCCGCGCGGCGATCTCGGACGGAGCCGCGTACACGATCCGCGTCACCCCCGCGAGCACCGCCACGGCCCGGCACATGGGGCACGGCTCGCAGCTCGAGACGACCGTCGCGCCTGCGAGGTCGGTCGTTCCCAGGCGCCGGCACGCGGCGCGCACGGCGGCAACCTCAGCGTGCGCGGTCGGGTCGGCGTCCGGCGCCGTCGTGTTGACGCCTTCGCCGAGCACCGCGCCGTCGCGGACGACCAGCGCCCCGAACGGCTCCCCGCCGGCGTCGGCGTTCGCCTTCGCGAGGGCGACGGCGCGCTCGAGCAGCCCGGCGAGCGCCGGGTCGGTCACAGCCGGCCCGAGCGGAGCACGCCGACGGCCAGCCAGGCGCCCAGCGCCGCCGAGAGGCAGAAGCCGATCACGGAGATGAAGTGAATTCCGAAGAGGTGCGGCCCGCTGTCGGCGAAGATCCCGATCAGGCCCGATCCGATCGCCCCGCCCACGACGATCAGGCAGACGACGAGCCGGTTGGTGATGCGGTCGAGGTGCTGGAAGAGCTCGTCGAGCCCTTCGTGCCGGAACCCGATCTCGACCTGGCCGTCCCGGAACTCCTCGAGCACGTCGTGGACCTGGTACGGGATCTGGCTCGCTATTCGCACGTAGCTCCGCGCCTCCTGCTGGACCCGCATCGCGACGCGCTGGGGCGTGAAGCGCTCGATCATCAGCTCGCGCGCGTAGGGCTTCGCGACCTCGAAGACGTTGAAGTCCGGGTAGAGCTCGGCGCCGACCGAGCCGAGAGTGGCGATCGCCCGGTCGAGCAGGATGAACCTCGTCGGCAGCGTCAGGTGCATTCGGTAGATGAGCGCGAAGACCTCGCGGATGACGGCCATCGGATCGATCTCCGAGAGACGCGCGCCGTAGTAGCGGTAGTAGACGTCCCGTAGCTCGGCGACGAACTCCTCCTCCTTGTCCTTCGGATAGCGGACGCCGAGCGAGGCGAGCCGACGAGGCAGTGCCTCGATGTTCTGGTTGACGGCGTCGATGAAGAGTCCGGTCAGCTTCGAGGAGTCGTCCGGCGCGAGCTGCCCGGCCGTGCCGAAGTCGATCAGGCCGATCTGGTCGGTCTGCTCGAGCACCATGATGTTGGACGGGTGCGGATCGCCGTGGAAGAAGCCGTGGCGGAAGATCATCGCCATCCACGCCTCCGCGATCCGGTACGCGAGCCGGCGCCGCTCCTCGAGCGTGTAGACGTCGAGGTCGACGTCGCGGACGTGAATGCCCTCGAGCCGCTCCATGGTCAACACCTTCGAGCGCGAGTAGCTCCAGAAGACGCGCGGCACGCGGACGTGCGGGTGCCCGGCGAAGTTGCGGTGGAACTGCTCGGCGTTCCGCGCCTCGCTGCGGTAGTCGAGCTCCTCTCGGATGGAGCGCGCGAACTCGTCCACGACCGCGACCGTGTCGATGAACTCCAGCGCCTTCACCCGCTCCCGAGCGAGACGCGCAACCTGGTACATGAGCTCGAGGTCGGCCTCGATCTGCCGCGGGGCGCCCGGGCGCTGCACCTTGACGACGACCTTGCGCCCGTTGGGGAGCACGGCCCGGTGCACCTGGCCGATCGACGCCGCCGCGACCGGCTCCTCCTCGAACTCGAGGAAGAGCTGCTCGAGGCTGAGCTCCAGCTCGGACTCGATGACCCCGCGAGCCTCCTCGGTCGGGAAGGAGCGAACCTTGTCCTGGAGCCCCTTCAGCTCGAAGACGATGTCCGGCGGGACGATGTCCGGGCGCGTGGAGAGAAGCTGGCCGAACTTGACGAAGGTCGGCCCGAGCTCGTCGAGCATCGCGCGCAGCCGCTCCCCGCGGGGCGAGCCCTCCTCCGTGAGCTCCACCTCGCGCTGGCGTCGCGAACGGACTCCCCCGGGCCCGCGAGTCTGGAAGAGGTAGCCGAAGCCGTGCTTCGCCGCGACCTGGGCGATCTCCGAGATCCGCCCCAGCTGCCGCACGGCCGGCCGAGAGCTCATTCGTGCTTCTCGACGAGGCGGAGACGGTGCTCGAGCTGCGCGAGCCGGAGCTCCAGCTCGTCGTAGTCCCGGCGCGTCACGAGGCCGAGCTCCTTGAAGAGGCCGGAGAAGGTCGAGCCGGCGCGCTCGCCCGCCCGCAGGGCCTCGTTGCGCCAGCGGCCGACGATCTCGTCGACCAGCTCGCGCGCCTCGTCCCGGCTCACCTTCCCGCGCCCGGCGAGCTCGTCGACGAGCTCGTCCGTGCGGTCCTTGGTCAGCGCGACGACTCCGACGCCGGCGAGGAAGAGCTCCTCGGCGGCTCCGCGCAGCGAGCGCCCGGAGTCCTCAGCGTGCTCTGCCATGCGGCCTCGCGCGCCTCCGCTTCCGCCTCGCCTCGCGGCGTTCGGCAGCGGCCGCGCCGCCGTCCACCGCCGCCGGCTCCGGGGCGGCCGGCGCCTCCGCGGCCACCTCTGCCGGCTCCTCGGGCTCCTCGCGAACCGGAGGGCCTTCGACCTTGTCGCCCACGGTGTCGAGCTTCTCCTGGAGGCCGGCGTCCTTGCGGCGCTGGTACTCCGGCTCGCGCTCCTTGAGCACGGCGAGGAACGGCGTGGCGATGAAGACGGTCGAGAACGCGCCCGAGCCGATGCCGATCAGGAGCGCGAACGCGAACTCCTTCAGCGTGTCGCCGCCGAAGAGGATGAGCGCCGTGATCGGCAGGAGGGTGATGAAGCTCGTGGCGAGCGAGCGGCGGATCGTCTCCCAAAGCGACTGGTTGGCGATGGCGGCGAAGCTCGACTTCCGCATGAGCGGGATGTTCTCCCGGACGCGGTCGAAGATGATGATCGTGTCGTACATCGAGTAACCGAGGATCGTGAGGATGGCGGCCACGGTCGCGGCCGTCACCTCCCAGCCCACGAGCGCGTACACGCCCATGGCGACCGTCACGTCGT
>JBOHAM010000035.1:0-16621 GCA_050697735.1 Gaiellaceae bacterium
CCTCCGCTCCGAGCGCCGTCTCGGGCGGACCGCCGCCGAGGACGTCGTTCTGCCAGTCGCGCGGGTCGCGGATGCCGCCGAACGGCGCGAGCGCGAGCAGCACGCCGGTCACGGCCACTGCGCCCACCGCCACCCAGGCGGGCCGTCCGCGGACCGCGCGCGCGACCGCAACGCCGATGAGGGCGCCCGCGAGGGGCACGACGTAGACGATGTGTCGCGGCGAGAGCCCGGGCTCGCTGCCGGAGCGAACGAGGACGAGCAGGATCGGCGGCAGCAGGAAGGCCACGAGGCAGAGCGCGGCGAACGCGGCGTCCCGGCGGGCGACCAGCACGAGACCGGCGGCGACGAGGGCGATCGCGATGCCGGCCGCGATCCCCTCTCCGCCGGCAGTGGCGGCGAAGGCGCGCCCGAGCTGCCCCCACGCGTCCGACGGCGCCGCGATCGCCTCCTCCCCATCGAGCCCGACGGCGAAGCGGTCGGCGAGTCGCAGATCGGCGATCGCGAAGGGCACCATCGCCAGCCCGACCCCGAGCACGGGCAAAGCCGGGCGCAGCGGCCGCCCGCGCCAGAGCCAGAGGGCGACGACCGCCTCCGCAGCGACGAGGAACGCGCCGTAGGGATGGATCGCGGGCAGGAGCCACGCCGCCGCGGCGGCGGCGAAGGCCCAACGTCCCGTGCGCCGCTCCTTCGCCACGAGGAAGAGGTCGACGGCCAGCGCGGCGGCGAAGACGTAGAGGGCGTACATGCGCGCGAACGTCCCGTACACGAGCAGAAAGGACGAGGTC
The DNA here is from genome assembly GCA_050697735.1 of Gaiellaceae bacterium. GTDB lineage: Bacteria > Actinomycetota > Thermoleophilia > Gaiellales > Gaiellaceae > JAIBJN01. The sequence goes on from JBOHAM010000035.1 coordinate 786, forward strand.
GCGGCGACGAGCGCCGCCACGGCGCCGGCGACCGGCCCGTCCAGCCGGCGGCCGATGTCCCAGCAGAGCGGGAGCGCGGCGAGCGCGAAGACGACCGACAGCCAGCGCAGGGCGTAGGGCGACGGCTCCACCGCCAGGGTGAAGTGCGAGAGGACGGTGTGGAGTGGCCCGCCGCCCCGCTCCCACATGACCGTCTCGATCACCTCCGCGAGCGGGCGGGCGGCGATCAGGCCGCTGACGGCCTCGTCCTCGAAGAGTGGCTTCCCCCGAACGTCGCCGGCGAGGCGCGCGAGCAGGAGGGCCGCGCCGGCTGCGATCGCGCCGAGGGCGAGCAGAGGCGCCAGAAGCTCAGCCCGCGACCGGCGCGAACGTCCCTGCCCGGTAGACCTGTCCGGGAAGTGCCCGTCCGAGGACTCCCTCGAGCCACTCCGAGACTCCGATGAGCGCGTCGAGATCGACACCCGTTTCCACCCCCTCCCCGTGGAGGAGGTAGACGAGGTCCTCGTTCTGCAGGCCGTCGCGCGGCCCGACGTCGCAGACGGTCGCCTTCACGCCCGCCAGGATACGCGGGGGTAGGAAGATCCCGGCAGCCAGAGCCGTCGTGCGGACATGCAGGCTCAGGCCTATCCAGTCGAGACGAGCGTTCGGCCCGAGCGTGCCGAGGCCGCGCGGCCGGCGACGGCCGAGCCCAGGGGCCCGCTGGCGATCACGGCCTTCTACCTCGTGGCCGCGCTCGCGTGCCTCGCCGTGGTCGTGGGCGCCGCGATCGCCGCGGCCCTCTAGCGCACCTCCTGAGCCGGGAGCCGGTTACGCTCCCGCTCCGTGGGGATCCCCGTCTTCGCGTCCCGGCACGTCTACGGCGCCGTCGACCCGGCGGCTGCGGTCGAGGCGGTACGGGCCGCCTTCCTCGCGCACGCGCGCGGCGAGTGGCTCATGCCCTCGAAGGTCTACGTGCCGGTGCCCCCCGACGGCGACTTCCGGGCGATGCCGGCCCGCGGCGGCGGCTACGCCGTGCTCAAGTGGGTCACCTCGTTCCCGCGCAACCCGGAGCGCGGGCTTCCGACCGTGAGCGGGATCGTGCTCCTCTCCGACGCGACGGACGGCCGTCTGCTCGCCGAGCTCGACGCCGGCGCCCTCACGGCCGTCCGCACGGGGGCCGCGGCCGTGCTCGCGGCCGAGACGCTGGCCGCGGGCGACGGACCGGCCGCGGTGGTCGGCTGCGGCGTCAACGGCCGCGCGGTCGCGGCGACCTTCCTCGCGCGCGGCCACGACGTGCTCCTCTGGGATGCAGACACAGCGCGTGCCGAGCGCGTCGCCGCCGATCTCGGCGCGGGGGTGGCCGGCTCGCGGGAGGAGGCTCTCGCGGCCCTAGTGGTCGCCACCGTGACGCCGGGCCGCGAGCCCCTCTTCGCCCCCGGAAGCCTGCGGGCGGGCCAGCACGTCAGCCTCATGGGCGCGGACGGCCCCGGCAAGGCCGAGATCGCGTTCGAGGAGCTCCTGCGCGCGCGCGTCGTCTGCGACGAGTGGGAGCAGGCGAGCCACAACGGCGACCTCTCGCGGGCGGTCGACGCCGGTCGCCTGCGGCGCGAGGAGGTCGCGGAGCTCGGCCGAGTCCTGCTCGGCGAGGAGCAGGGCCGGCGGGACGACGAGGAGATCACGGTGTTCGACTCGACCGGCCTGGCGGTCCAGGACCTGGCAATCGCGGCGGCCGTCTACGAGCGCTGGCGGGAAGACCCCGGTGCGGAGATCTTCAGCGGGGTCGCCGAGGTGGCGTTGAGCTAGCCGCGCTCGACCGGGAGACCGCGGCCCGACCAGTCGCTCCACGAGCCGGGATAGAGCTTCGCATCCTCACGGCCCGCCTGGGCGAGCCGGAGGAGGACGACCGCGGCTGTCACCCCCGAGCCGCAGTAGGCGACGATCTCCTCGGCGTCGAGCAGGTCGGGCGGCAGCTCCTCGGGGAAGGGCGCGTTGCGGGCGCCGGGGATCCGGCCGGCGACGGGGTCGATCGGCTCCACCTCGCCGCGGTAGCGCTCGGGCAGGCGGGCGTCGACGACGGTCAGGCCCGCGTCGCCTAGACGGGCGGCCAGCTCGTCCGCCTCGATCGTGTCGTCCTCGCGCGGCCTGGGGACGAACTCGGCCGGCTCGACCTCCTCGTCCCCGTCCGTGAGACGCCCCAGCCAGGCGTCCATCCCGCCGGCGAGCACGGCGACGTCGTCGTGGCCGAAGTGGCGGAGCAACCACCAGAGCCGGGCCGCGCCGCCGTTCATGCCCTGGTCGTAGGCGACGACGAAGACGCCCGGGCCGATGCCGGCGGCGCCCGCCGCGCGCGCGAAGTCCTCGGCGGCGGGCAGCGGATGCCGCCCTCCCGGCGTCGCGGGCGGCGCCGAGAGCTCGCGCTCGACGTCGAGGAACGCGGCGCCGGGGATGTGCCTCTCGAGGTAGAGCTCGCGGCCACGGCCGGGCTTCCCCAGCTCCCAGCGGCAGTCGATGAACCGGTAGCGCAAGACGCGAGCGTTCTACGACCGCGCGAGGCGGTACACGGTCCCGCCCTGATGGGTCAGGTAGAGCTCACCGGAGACGCCCTCGCCGAAGGACGTGATGTTGTGCGGCGTGTCGAGCGCGAGCCGACGGCTCCGGACGACTTCGCCGTCCCGGAAGCGGAGCCTCCAGATCCTGCCGCTGCAGAAGTCGCCGAAGAAGTACCAGCCGCGCTGGGCCGGGATGCTGTTGCCGCGATACACGTTGCCGCCGGTGATGGAGCAGCCCTGCGAGCGGCCGTACACGGCGATCGGCCGCACGAGCGTGCCGCCGCCCCGGAGGCCCGCGTTGGGGCACCCGCTGAGGCGACGCCCCTCGTACACGTCCCAGCCGTAGTTCTCCCGCCTGCCGCCGAGGCTCCCGGACGGTCGGGTCGAGACCTCCTCCCAGTCGTCCTGGCCAACGTCGCCGATGTAGAGCCGGCCGATCGCGCGGTCGAAGGAGAAGCCCCACGGGTTGCGGAGGCCGTAGCCGTCGATCCTCCAGCCGGCGCCGATGTTCCGCGGGTTGATGCTGAGCAGCTTCCCGTGCCGGCTGCGGAGGTTCTGGGCGCGGCCGCCCGGATCGCAGGAGCCGCCGCCGTCGCCCTGGCCCGTGTAGATCCGGCCGTTGGGCCCGAGAGCGAGATGCCCTCCGTTGTGGTTCCCGGCCGGCTGGTCGAGCCTGAGCAGGACGCGCCGTGTGCGCTCGCGCACGCGCGTGTGGGACGAATTCGCCCGGTAGCGGACGATGCGCGTGTCGCCCGAGTTGTTCGTGTAGTTGACGTACACGAGGTCGTTCGTCCGGTAGTTCGGGTCGAACGCGAGCCCCAGGAGGCCCTGCTCGCCGCAGCAGCCGACCTCGTTGCGGATGTCGAGGAAGCGCGTCTGCGGGCCGTCTCCGCGCCGCCAGATTTCGCCTTCCTGCTCGATCACGTAGAGCGTTCCCGCCGGGTCGCCCCGGCGCGGCGCGGTCACGCCGGTCAGGTTGTCGTAGCCGCCGGCGATCCGGATCAGCCGGACTGCGGCGCCGTCGTCCGGGAGGGCGAAGGAGGCGGCGAGCACGGCGAGGAGGAGCGCGAGGACCCCTGGGCGGCGCACGGGCCCACCGTAGCGGATCATGCGGCTGCCGTCTCCTCACGCGCGTAGAACCCGATCCAGATGAGGACCTGGCCGCCGGGCCGCGCTGGGACGGCGCGATTCTGCGTCCTCCGTCGCGCCCGTAGCTCAACCGCTACGAGCGCTCCCTGCGTCCTTGCCTCGCGGGCGCCCAGCGCACCCCGGCGACGAGGCATCATCCTGAACCGGGTTCTTGTCCCAGTAGCGCCGCAGGCCTGCGTACGACTGCCAGAGCGGCCCCGCCCGCTGGAAGAGCGCGGCGGTCTCGGCGTCGGCGGCCGCGCGGATGTCCTCCTCGGCGGCCCGCACGAACTCCTCCTCCGAGCCCTCGCGCGCCCGTTCGGCCCAGGTCCTGAGCGCGGCGCGGCAGGCCCAGACGTGCTCCGGTGGGTCGTCGACGACGCCGAAGTGCGGGAGGCAGAGGCGCTCCGGGCGCCGCTCGGCGATCGCATCGAGCGTCCGTTCCCAGGCCTCCACGTCGATGTCGGGAGGCGGCGAGACCGGCGCGACATAGGGCGCGGGCGGGATGCGCACGCCCGTCGCGTCGCCACTGAAGCAGGAGCCGTCCTCGGCCAGGAACGAGACGTGGTGCGAGGCATGGCCGGGGGTCGGGAACGCCTCCATGTCGAGCACGAGCTCGCCGACGATGCGCACGCTCGCCTTCGGAACGGGCTCGAGCGCCCCCCAGAGGCGGTCGAAGTCGTCGCCGTACAGTCGCCGGGCGCTGCGCTCGAGGCGGCTCGGGTCGACGACGTGCGGCGCGCCGATCTCGCTCACGTGGACGAGCAGCCCCGGGTTCTCGCGGGCCAGCGTCCCGGCCGCGCCCGCGTGGTCGAGGTGGACGTGCGTGAGGACGAGGTGGCGCAGGTCTCCGACCTCGAGCCCGTGGGCCGCGAGCCCGGCGCGAAGGCCGTCCAGACAACTCGCGGGACCGCAGTCCACGAGCGCCGGCTCGGCGCCCTCCAGGAGGAAGGAGCCGATCACCCGCCCGCGACCCAGGTGCTCGAGATCGAGGAGGTGCGTGCCCACCTACGGCACGCTACTAGCTCTACTCCACGCTGAGCGTTCCCTCCATTCCTCCCTCGCGATGACCGGGGACCGCGCAGTAGAAGACGTATTCGCCGGGCTCGAGCGTGACCGTGAGGTCGGTCTCGCCCCCCGTGACGGTGTCGCTCGTCCCTGCCCCCTCGACCTCCACGTTGTGCGGGATCTGGGCCTCGTTCACGAGGTGGATCGTGACCTCGCCGGCCGGCGCGCTGAGCGCGTCTTGGTCGAAGGCGAGGGCCCCGCCGGGATCGGCCGCGAGGTCGATCGTCGTCGCGCCGCCGCCTTCCTCCGTCGTGGTGTCGTCTTCCTCCTCCGTCGTGGTGTCTTCTGTGGTCGTGTCCGCGGCGGCGGGCTCCTCGGCGTCCTCGTCGTCGCCTCCGCAGGCCGAGACCGCCAGGGCGAGGGCGGCCAGGGCCATCATGAGCACGAGCAGGCGTCGCGTCATTCCGCTCCTTTCGCTGGGGGAACTGCTGCCTCTGTCCCTACGCGGCGGGCGGCGAAATGGATGAGGAGAGCCGCAGCGACCAGCGCCGCCCACGCGAGGGAGGCCTTCGGGACGATCAGGCTCGGGATCTCGAGCGACGTCGCGCCGCGCTTCACGAGCTGCTCGAGCCAGAAGTCCTGCACCGCGTTGGCGAGGCCGTAGGCGAGCATCAGCGAGACGTAGAGCCCGAGCGCGATGCGGAGAGCACGCCGGGAGACCTGCGGGACGACCCGCGAGAGCGCGATCGCCGCGAGCGCGAGCAGCGTCCCGTCCAGGCCGTGATGATGGCCGAGGTGGACGGCGGTGAGGTTCGGGTGACCCGGCTCCGGGCTCGGCTCCCCGCTGAGGAAGAGGGCGCCGAGGCCCGGGATGCCGTCGAGGTAGAACCCGAGCTCGGCGGAGATCCACGGGAGGGCGGCGAGGACGAGGACGCACGCAAGCGCCACGCGGGCGACGTCCCAGCCGCCGAAGGGTCTGACCTCGCCGATCCCGCCGCGCGCGAGCGCGAGCGCGGTGAGCACGGCCGCCACGAGGACGCCGACCCCGGCGACGGCGTTGACCGGCTTCGCGTCGAGGTCGGACTGCTCGACGACGCCCGGCCAGACGACCGTGGCGCACAGGAGCGCAGCGAGGACTGCCGCCACGGTCGTCGGCCCGGAGCGAAGCCGGTGGGCGACCACGGCCAGGAGCGCGACCGCGACGAGCGCCGTCGGGTAGCCGAGGAACACGAGCGCCCGTCCGGCGCCGCGCGCGAGGCCCTCCTCGTCGACGTTGTAGAGCTCCTCGACCGGCAGGCGCCAGTAGGTGACGAGCACCGCGAGCGCGACGGCTCCGAAGGCCGCCCAGACGGCCAGGACCTCCGCCAGACCCGGCCGGTCGGCCTCTCGCGCGCTCAACCGGCCCAGACTAACTCAGCCCTCGACGACGTCCTAGGCCGCGAGCTCGACGCGCTCGATGGCCACGCGGTCGCGCGGGCGGTCACGGGCGTCGCGCGGAAGCTTGGAGATGGCGTCCACGACGTCCATCCCCTCGGCCACCCGCCCGAAGACCGTGTGCTTGCCGTCGAGCCACGGAGCCGATTCCGTCGTGACGATGAAGAACTGGCTCCCGTTCGTGTCGGGACCGCGGTTCGCCATCGCGAGGGCGCCGCGGACGACCCGGTGCTCGTTCTGCTCGTCCTCGAACTCGTAGCCGGGCCCGCCGGTGCCGTCGCCGAGCGGGCAGCCGCCCTGGACCATGAAGTCAGGGATGACGCGGTGGAAGGTGATGCCGTCGTAGAAGCCGTCGCGCGCGAGCGTGGTGAAGTTCTCGACCGTACGGGGCGCGTCCTCGTCGAAGAGCTCGACGGCGACGTGGCCGTGTGTAGTGTGGAGCGTCGCGTGAGTCATGGCCGCACCGTAGCGAAGCGCGCCCTCCACTACGCTGCCTCGCTGCCCGAGCGGCTCGTCCGGGCTACGGCGGCAAGCCTCGGCGGGCTCGTGCACGAGAGCGCGCAGGTGGCGCTCCCCCGCTTCGTGCGCGGCTCGCGCCTCTACGAGGCGACGGCGAAGAACGCCCTGAGGATCGCCGTCGAGGCGATCGGAGGCGTCGCACCGGCGGAGCCGCAGCCGATCTCCGCCGACGAGCTCACGAAGCGCAAGGCGGCCGGCAACGTCGTCGAGCTCGGCTCCATCGCCGCCTTCGGCTTCTCGCCGCTCTGGCTCCTCGCCGCCGCCTCGGACGCGATCCACGGCTCGCGCGTGTACCTGCAGACCTTCGTGGCCGAGCTGAAGCGCTTCGGCGTGCTCGCCGAAGAGCGGCGGATCGACACGGTGGACGAGCTGCTCGAGGCGCTGGAGAACGCCTCCGGTCACACGGCGGGACTACTGGACGTGCCGCCGCTCGAGCTGACCGGACTGCGACGGTCGCTCGCCGAGCTGCGCGGGGACGCCGCCGGCCTGCCCGGGCCGGAGGACCTCGCGTCCCTCTACCGCGGCCTCCGCGCCGCCGCAGTCCGGGAGCGGCGGCCGTTGCTCGAGGTCTCGGTCGGCATGGGCATGGCCTTCCTGACCTCGGCGCGCTCGGTCGCCGACCGTCACCTCGCCGTTCCGTACCGCGAGGACTGGGCGCCGCTCCGCCGCGAGGGGTTCGCCGCCTACGCGCGGCGGGTGGGCGCTCCCTACGCGCGGGCGGCGGCGGGGCACTTCGACCCGAGGCGGCCGTCCTGGACGGAGCGCCTCATCCACCGCCTGGCGCGCGTCCGGTGACCGTGGGCCCTCTCCGGGTCGTGGACGCCGGGACCGACCTCGCCGCCTGGGTCGAGGTCCACAACCGCGTCTCGCCCACGGCCGTGTCGGTCGAGGAGGTGCGGGCGTACCGTGAGGCGCTCGAGGACGCGACGCACCTGCTCGCGCTCCGCGACGACCGGCCGGTGGGGGCCGCCGCGGCCGAGCTCGAGCCCGGTCAGCGCCTCCGTGGGACGACGCTCGCCTGGATCGGCGTCCCGGTGGAGGCCCGCGGGCAGGGCGTCGGCTCGGCGCTCCTCCACGAAGTGTCCTCCTGGGCGGGCGCGGCAGGGCTCGAAGCACTGGAGGGCCACGTCCTCGCGGACGATGACGGCAGCCTCGCCTGGGCCGCCCGGCGCGGCTTCGCCGAGATCGGCCGTGAGCTGCGGCTGGCGCTCGAGCTCAGAGACCTCCGCCCGCCGGATGTGACCCCGCCGGCGGGTGTCGAGGTCGCGACGCTCGCCTCCCGCCCGGATCTCGCTCCGGCCGTGTATGAGGTGGCCCGGGAGGCTTACCCGGACATTCCGGGCGAGGAGGAGAGCGAGATGGAGCCCTACGAGGACTGGCTCGCCCACGACATGAGCGGGCCGAACGACGATCCCGAGGGCGTCTTCCTCGCCGTGGCCGGCGGCGAGGTGATCGGCTACTCGAAGTTCCACCTCCCGCAGGCCAGGCTCGGAGTCGCCGTTCACGACCTCACGGGCGTGAAGCGGGCCTGGCGCGGGCGCGGCGTCGCCGGCGCGTTGAAGCGCGCCCAGATCGCCTGGGCGAAGGAGCGCGGCTACGAGCGCCTGGAGACGTGGAACGAGGAGCGAAACGCCCCGATCCGGAAGCTCAACGAGCGCCTCGGGTATCGCCCTGCGTCGGGTCAGGTCCTCCTTCGCGGCCCGCTCTTCCATTCGGGCGGAAACGTCCTACAGTCCGACTAGGGAGGGCTGGTGGAGCCCTCCTAGATCGCTCGTTGCGGCCATAGGGGAGGGGCGGTTCTTGAGGTTCTCGGACAGCACGACCTGGCTCGCCATCGGCGCGTCCGCGCTGGCGACGGTGGCCGTCCTCACCGCCGTCGCAGTCGCGCTGCGCGTTCGGCGCGGAGACAGGTCGCGCACGGAAGAGGAGCGGCCGGACGAGAGCGAGCACGTGTGGGAGGAGGTGCGCCGGCGGCGCGCCGAGACCGCGCGGGCGCGCAGCGAGCTGCAGTGGCTCCACCGCCTGGCCGGAGCCTCGGGCTCGCTCGACTCCGTGCTCCGCCAGGCGCTCGAGGCGGCCGCCGACGTGGCGGACGCAGGCGCCGCGATGCTGCTCCTCACCCAGCCCGGCGGCGAGCCGCTCTCCGCCGCGTTCGGCCTGACCACGGAGGAAACCGCGCGGGAGCTGCCGGTCCTTCCGCCCGGCGGCGCCGAGGCCCGCGCGGTGGCCCTCGCCTACCGCTACACCGAGGAGGAGCTGGCGCGCGACGACTTCCGCCTCACGGGCGGGCTCGCGCTCGCCCTGACGAACCTGGACGGCGCCCAGATCGGGACGCTCGCCGTGTTCTGGCGGCGGCTCGAGCGCGAGGCGACCGAGGACGAGGTCGACCGCCTCGAGAGCCTCGCGGCCGCGCTCGGTCCGGCGCTCGAGAACGCGCTCCGCTTCGAGGCGCTTCGGCACGAAGCCGATCTCGACGAGGAGACCGACCTGCACGGCAGACGGTCGCTCGAGCGCGTCCTCGTGCGCGAGTGCGCACGCGCGCGGCGGTACGAGCACCCGCTCACGATCCTCCTCCTGCGGCACGACGCCGCCTCGGCCGAAGGACTCCTGCGCTGGGCGGCCGAGCGCCTGACGTCCTCGGTGCGCGCCTCGGACCTCGTCTTCCACCTCGGCGGCGGCCGCTTCGCCGCCCTCCTCCCCGAGGCCTCGCGCGGCGATGCCGAGCGGCTCGCCACGCGGCTCGAGCCGGCCCTCACGGCGACGCTCGGGGGCGGCGTCAGGGCGCAGGCGTCCGCCGTTTTCGCCGAGCTGGCCGACGGCGACGACGCCGTCTCGCTGCTCGCCCGCGCGGAGGAAGAGCTTGCCAGGAACGGGGATGGTCTCGAAGGGACCAAGCCGCGACAAACAGCTGTTGATCGCGGCCCCTGACTGGAGTACGTTTGCGGCCTGTGGCGACAATTTTAGAGCTTGCGGCGCACGCGGAGGTCTCCGCGGAGAACGTGCTGCGCGTGGTCCACGGGGAGCCGGTCAACGAAGAGGTCGAGCGCCGCGTGCGGGAGGCGATCGCGGAGCTCGGCCCGCCGCCCTATCCGCGCGCGCCGGAGGTCCTCCCCGCACTGCCGGCGGCCGCCTTCGAGCTGGGCGAGACGCTCACCGAAGGCGTCGGCTCCACCGTCCACGAGGCGCTGCGCGTCGAGGTGCAGCCCGTCGCCCAAGAGGTCGCCGAGCTGGGACGGCTCTTCCAGCGCATGCTCGACCGCCTCGAGACGGTCGGCGACGACGTCGAACGCGAGCGGAGCGACCGCCTGGAGGACGTCGCCCTCCTGACGGAGCTCGTGACCTCGGGCTGGCGCTCGGTCGACCGGCGCCTCGCGCGCCTCGAGAACGTGGTCGCCCGCATCGAGGCCGGCAAGAAGAACGGCCGGCAAGGGGCGCGGCTCTACCGCGTCGACGACACGGCCGGCACCGTCCCCGCCGAGTAAGGAAGCGGCGCGGGCGGCGATCACGCCACCGCCCGCCCACCTCCCGCCGCTACTCGCCGGCCACGGCGTACACCCGGTCTCCGTTGGCTGCGGAGACGAGCAGGTCGGGGATACCGTCGCCGGTGAGATCGCCGACGCCCACGGCGTCGAAGCCGAGGTTCTCGAACGGGGTCGTGCTCGTGAGGCGGCGCAGGAGCGAGCCGTCCGCCCCCGAGAAGATCTCCACCTTGCCGGCCTGCGGCGCGCCGTCGCTCGAGGTGTAGGAGCCGATCGCGAGGTCGACGAGGCCGTCGCCGTCCACGTCGCCCGCCTCCCGGCCCGGGCCGAGGCCCTCCCCGGCGGCGGAGCCGACCCAGGCGCGGAGCTCCGAGCCGTCGACCCCCGAGTAGACGGCCGCCCGGCCGGTTCCGGGCCCGAGCGACCCGTCTGCGTAGTCGGCCGCGTAGACGTCGCCCGTCCCGTCTCCGTTCACGTCGCCGACTCCGGCGACGAAGAACGAGCCGAGCTCGACGCCGGTCGGCGGGGCGGGAATCGTGAAGAGCAGCCGGCCCTTTCGCGCTGAGAAGACGTAGGCAGCCCCGCCCTGGGTGGGTCCGGCGTGCTGGGCGCCGACGACCAGCTCGGGCAGGCCGTCGTCGTTCAGGTCCTCGCTCCAGTCCGTCCCGGAGCCGAAGAAGTCGCCCGCGTCGCCGGCGTCCAGCTTGCGGATGAGCTTGTAGTTGCGTCCCGAGAAGATGTAGGCGCGGCCGGAGTCGACTCCGCCGGCGTCGCTCATGGGCGCGCCGACGAGAACATCGGCCCGTCCGTCCCGGTTCACGTCGCCTGCCGAGGCGACCGCGGCGCCGAAGAAGTCGCCGTCCCGCCCGCGTGAGAACACGTGCAGGAGCCGCCCGGTGGCGCCGGAGTAGAGGTAGGCGTGCCCGCGTCCGACGCCGGGCGCGCCGCTGACGATGTCGGCCACCCCGTCTCCGTCCGTGTCGCCCGCGTCGGCCATCGCGTAGCCCTGCTGGTCTCCCGGGGCGCCGTCGAGGCGGTAGAGGGGCGAGCCGGTGCTGCCCGAGTAGACCCAGGTCGTCCCGGTCGCCGTGAACGGCTCTCCGACCAGCACCTCCATGGCGCCGTCGCCGTCCACGTCGCCCAGCTCGCTGATCGCCCAGCCGTAGAACGCCCCCGTGCCGGGCGAGTCGCCGGCGAGCGTGTAGAGCACGTCCACCTGCTCGACGAAGCCGTCGTCCTCCGCGGTTGCCGCCGCGCCGGGAGCGAGTGCGGCGACCGCCGCGACGGCTCCGGCGGGCAGCCATGCCTTGAAGCGCATGGGCTCCCCCTTCCGTTTCCTCCGACGCTAGGAGGCGGCGGCGAGCGGCGCTTCCAGGATCCTGCGCAGTTCGGCGCCGCCCGTGCGCCCGGCGCGGCGCACCGAGGAGGGCGTGCGCCCGAAGGCGCGGCGGAAGCTGTCCGTGAAGTGGCTGTGGCTCGAGTAGCCGAGCCGCCGTGCGACGAGCGAGAGATCCGCGTCGGCCTCGAAGAGGCCGTCGAGCGCCGAGCGGAGCCGGAGCTGGTTGCGGTAGCCGTGGATCGTGAAGCCGGTCCGCACGCGGAAGACGCGGGCGAGGTGGAACGGCGAGCTGTGCACGGAGCGGGCGATCTCGCCGAGCGTGAGGCGGTCCCCGAGCCGGCCCGCGACGAGCTCCTTCGTCGCCTCGACGAGCTCCGCGTGAGAGCCGGCCGTCGTCGCTCGCCCGGGCCGCTCGGGCGTCGTCGCGAGCCGTAGGCCGCCCGCGAGCGCCTCCCGGAGGAGCCGGCAGAGCGTCTCCTCCACGAGCAGACCGTCACCCCCGACGGTGCACGCAGCGCGCAGGACGAGGCGGTGGAGGAGGTACGTGCCGGGCTCGACCGGCCCATGGCTGACCGGGAAGCGGAAGCCTGGCCCGTCTCCGCCGGCCGCCTCGGCGAGCCGTCGCTCCTCGACGAGCAGGAACGCGCAGTGGTCGCCGCGGGGGTGCAGGAGCCGGCGCCGATAGGCCTGATTGCGGTTGTAGAACATGACGTGGTTGGGCGTGGCCACCACGGGCCGGCCCGAGTGCTCGATTACGACGCTCGTGCCGGGAAAGACCACGAAGTGCCCCTCCTCGGCGCGGTTCTCCTGCGACCAGCGCGGGTCGTCCGGCCAGCAGTGGAACTCGCCGAGCGCGAGCCCGTCGGCCGCGAAGAGGAGCCGGACCGCAGGATCGCCGTCCATCTGTCTCGTTGGACGACCGTGCGCGCGGAAGGTTCGCGGGTCGCGCGCCGGCCGACCGCTAAGCTCTGCCCGGATGAACGTCGAGCTTCAGCAGGAGACGACGGGCTCCGAGCACGAGCGGCACGAGGGGGTCCTGCGCTACTACACGCTCGCCAAGCGGGCGGAGTGGCAGACGGCCGACCTCCCCTGGACCGACCTGCCGCCGATCCCCGAGACGCGCGGCCCGGCCCAGAAGCGCGCGCGCCGGACCGACATCTGGCGCTCGGTGATCACCCAGCAGTACCAGGCGGACATCCTCGCCGTGAAGATGGCGGCGCAGCTCCTCAACCTCGCACCGCACCACGAGGCGAAGATGTACTACACGACGATGGTGCAGGACGAGGCGCGCCATGTCGAGGCTTGGCTCAAGCTGCTCGAGCAGGTCGGCGGCACGGCCGAGCGGGACCCGCACCTCGACGAGCTCGCGCGCATGTTCCTGGACGACCTCGAGCTGCTCGAGGAGAAGGTCTTCCTCATGCAGGTCTTCTTCGAGCGCCTCATCATCCCGCGCTTCCGGCTGATCGCGCGTGCGTCGCGCGGCACCGTGCTCGAGGACCTCTGCAACCGCCTCACGGTCGACGACGGCATCCACCACGGCGCCGGCATGGCCTACGAGCGCGTCCTGCTCGAGAGCGCGCCGCCGAAGACGAAGCGGAAGCTCGTGGACGCCGCGAACGGCATGCTGCCGATCTTCGTCGAGCACGCCCTCTGGCGCCCGCCCGCGCGTGCCTGGATTGGACGCGCGATGCACGAGCGCGACGTCCAGCGGCTCCGCGAGGACCTCGACGACGGCGTCCGCCTGGCGAACTCGCTCGGCCTGGACGTCAGCGACGTCCAGCTCCCGTATTAGTCCCCGCGGCTAGATCTCCACCCCGTACGCCTCCGTGAAGCCGGCCTGCGCGTAGGCGAGCGACGCGTAGGCGAACCCGTTGTCGCCCCAGCCCGTGCCCCAGCTGTTGCGGACGATGAACGAGCCCGGCCGGTAGCCGACCAGCGCGACCGCATGGCCGCCCCTGGTCGTCTCGGGCAGGTACTCCTCGAGCTCGCCATCGGTGTCCGAGGCGAGATCCCAGGTGTCGTCCACGTTCAGCCGCGTGACGATCGGGCCCTTCGTCGCGAGCCACGTGCGCCAGTTCGACAGGCTCCGGCCGAGGTTGAAGTACGCGAGGATCTTCCGCTGGGCCGCGATCGCGTAGAACGTGTTCGCCTGGCCCGGATAGAGCTTCCCGGACTTGAACGAGAGCGTCGCGTCGCGCACGACGCCGTACTTGCGGGCGATGTCGAGCGCCGCCTTCAGGCTCGTCCCCTCCGTCTCGATGAACCCGGTCGGGCGCGTGATGAACTGGTCGGTCTCCTTCGAGGCCATCCAGATGAAGCGCGGCGAGAGCAGGCTCGTCTGCGGCAACCGGCCGGCCTTGACGAAGTGCCAGCGGAGCACGGAGTCGGCGGTCGCCCAGCCGACGCACGAGCCGGTCGTCCCCTGGTCGCCGATCTTCCACCAGTCGGCGCGGAGGTCCTTCGTGGACGGCACGGCCGGCGCGGCGGCGACGAGGTCGGCGGCGGCCGCCACCTCGAAGGTCCAGTCCTCCTCGACCTTCCGCGACGGGCGGACGTTCAGGATCCGCTTCGGCTGCCGCTTGCGGGACTTCGCACGGCGCTTCTTCGGGGTCTGGCGCGGCCGAGCCATGGACGCCTCCTCGGTGGGGGATCGACGAAGGCGAGTCTAGACCCGCGTTTCGGCTTGCGCTGCCTCCCGCAGCATGTTTCACTGGCAGCATGCGGCGAAAGCGGGGATGCGGATGGACGCACCGTACGAGCGTCTGATCGAGCTCTGCGACCGGCTCCGAACCGGAACCGAGACGGGCAGGGTGATCTGGGAAGCGGATCGGGACGCCGCGTTCGCATGGATCGGCTCGAGCGGGTCGGTCACCGTGCGGAGCCTCGACGCCGACGGCGACGAGCCGTTCGAGCTGTCTGTCTTCAGCTCGAGCGGGCAGAAAGTCGAGACCCTCGCCTCGGAGTGGGCCGAGGACGAGACGCCCGCGGAGTGGAACGCTCCGCTCGGCCGCCTCTACCGGGCGGCGCGCCGCCAGGCGCTCGGGGTCGACAAGATCCTCGACGATCTCTTCGCGGAGCTCCCGAAGGTGCCGGCCGAGCGCCAGACGGCCTAGCCGTCCGAGGCGCCGTAGTCGCGATCGGCTGCCGCGGGATAGCCGCCCACGGGACGCTCGAACCGCCGCCGATACCAAGGCCCTTCGGTGCCGACGAATCGCCAGCCGCCCTCGGCGAGCGTCGCGACGAGGCGGGCGTGCGCCGCCCACGCCTCTGGAGGGAGATCCCCGCCGAGCCAGTCGAACCCCGGGGAGCTCGCGACCACGTACTCGCCCCGCTCGCTCCCGGTCGCCACGGCGTAGAAATCCGAGCGCGTTCCCTCACGCCGCCAGACGATCGTGCACGTTTCCCTGGCGGCCGCAGGGCTCGGCGTTTCCCGACGCGACGGGGGCGCGGGAGGATGCTTCGGCCGCTTCTTGCGGGCCGCCGGCGGCGGCGTCGGAATCGGCCGTTTGGGCCGAGTCGCCGCCGGCTTGCCGATCGGGGTCTTGCCGGCCAGGGGCTTCGGCGGCGCGGCCTTCTTCGCGGAAGGCTTCTTGGGTGGATGCGCCGGCTTCGCCTTCGAGGCCGGAGACGGGATCTTCGCCTGCCGACCGACGTCTGTTGCCGCAGGTTTGTTCGTGACGCCTCCCGAGCCGCAGTACCTGAGGCAATCCTAATTCCCCCGGTCGGCGCGGCCTAATCCTGCGATCAGTGCCCCTCCGGCACTAGCGGCGCAGGCGGATGGCGTTCAGGTCGCCGGCGACGATCTCGGCCGCGCGCGCAGCCAGGTCGTCCACGTCGTCGTGCTCGGCGTGCAGGTAGCGCCCGGCCAGCGCGTCCAGCCGCCCGGAGGCGAGCGCCCGCACGAGGCGCGGCGCCAGCTCGGGCGGCGTCCAGGGCGCGTCGTCGCCGAAGCGGTCTTCGGTCAGCGCCGTGCGGACGAGCCCCGGGCTGATGGAGAAGACCGGGATCCCGTGCGGCTCGAGCTGCCGTGCGAGCGTCTCGGAGAAGCGGTGGACGGCCGCCTTGCTCGCGCTGTACGCCGTGGCCGTCGAGCCCGGCAGGTACGCGGCGCCGCTCGCGACGTTGACGATCCGCCCGCGCCCGCGCTCGATCATCCCTGGGATGACGGCCCGGCAGCACAGGTAGACGCCGAGGACGTTGACCTCGAGCACGCGCCACCACTCCTCCGGCTCCAGCTCCCAGGCCGCGTCCTCCCAGATGGTCACGCCGGCGTTGGCGACAAGCAGGTCGACCGGCCCCAGGTCCGCTTCGACGCGCGCCACCGCGTCCTCGACGGCGCCGCGGTCGGAGACGTCGCACTCGATCGCGAGCCCGCCGGCGGCGGCCGCCGTCTCCTCGACC
>JBOHAM010000036.1:0-4910 GCA_050697735.1 Gaiellaceae bacterium
TCTCGAACTCGTCCGGCGGAATCGGGCGATGATGCCGGCGGCGGTTCTGCTCCCCGTCCGTCTCGCCGCCGATGTCGAAGATCGATCCCTGCCCGGCGAGGCGGTCGGCCTGCAGCCGCCCGCCGGCGGAGAGCGCGTCCTCGAGCACCTCGAGCATCCCCCTCCGCGTCGCCCCCGTCGAGTCGAGAGCGCCGCACTTGACGAGGCTCTCGACCGCGCGCTTGTTCGCCACCTGCGGGTCGACCCGCTCGCAGAAGTCCCAGATAGATGCGAACGGTCCGCCCTCCTCGCGCGCGGCGAGGATGGAGCGGACCGCGCTCTCCCCGACGTTCTTTACGGCGTTGAGGCCAAAGCGGATCTTGCCCTCGACGACACGGAAGTCCTCGACGGAGACGTTCACGTCCGGCGGCTCGACCTCGATCCCCAGCTCGTCGCAGGCCGCCACGTAGAAGGGGACCTTGTCCTTGGTGTTCATCACTGACGAGATCAGCGCCGCCATGTACTCGGCCGGCCAGTTCGCCTTCAGGTACGCGGTGCGGTAGGCGATCAGCGCGTAGCAGGCCGCGTGCGACTTGTTGAAGGAGTAGTCCTGCGCCTGCTCCATGTCCTTCCAGAGCTGGGTCGCGACCGCCGGGGTGACGCCGTTCGCGGCGCACCCCTCGAGGAACTTGTCCTTGAGGGACGCCATCAGCTTGTGGATCTTCTTGCCGATCGCCTTCCGCAGGTCATCCGCCTCGGCGGGCGAGAAGCCGGCGAGCTGCTTGGCGATCTCCATGTACTGCTCCTGGTAGATGCACAGGCCCAGCGTCGGCTCCGTGATCGGCCGCAGGCGTTCGTCGACGAACGTCACCTGCTCCTGCCCGTGCTTCCGCTTCGCATAGACCGGGATGTAGCTCATCGGCCCGGGGCGGTAGAGCGCCACGAGCGCGATCAGGTCCTCGAACTCGGTCGGCTTCACCTGCCGCAGCGCCTCGCGCATGCCCGACGACTCGAACTGGAAGACGCCGGTGGACTCCCCGCGCTGGAGGAGGTCGTACGTCTTGGGATCGTCGAGCGGGATCTTGGCGATGTCGACGCCGCCGACGAGCGCCACCGCCTTGTCGATGACGTCGAGGTTGCGCAGGCCGAGGAAGTCCATCTTCAGGAGCCCGAGCGCCTCCACGTCCTCCATGGCGAACTGGGTCACGACCTCTTGGTCGGCGCCCTTCTGCTGGAGCGGCAGGTACTCCGTGAGCGGCCGGTCGCCGATCACGACGCCGGCGGCGTGGATCGAGTCCTGGCGGACGAGCCCCTCGAGCGGCTTGGCCAGGTCGACGATCTGGCGCACGATCTCGTCGCCGTCGTAGGCCTGCTTCAGGTCGGCGCCCGGCTTGAGGCAGTCGTCGAGGTAGACCTTCGGCCCTTCCGGGATCAGCTTCGCCACGCGGTCGACCGTGCCGTAGGGGATGTCGAGCACCCGCCCGGCGTCGCGCACGGCGGCGCGCGCCATCATCGTCCCGAAGGTGATGATCTGCGCCACCTGGTCGCGCCCGTACTTGTCGGCGACGTAGTTGATGACCCGGTCGCGCCCGTGCACCGAGAAGTCGATGTCGATGTCCGGCATGGACTTCCGGCCCGGGTTGAGGAAGCGCTCGAAGAGGAGGTCGTACTTGATCGGGTCGATGTCCGTGATCTCGAGCGCGTAGGCGACGATCGAGCCGGCCGCCGAGCCTCGCCCGGGGCCGACGCCGATCCCGTTCGTCTTGGCGAAGCGGATGAAGTCCCAGACGATCAGGAAGTAGTCGGCGAAGCCCATCTCGCGGATCGTCTTCAGCTCGAAGCGGAGGCGCTCCTGGAGCTCCGGCGTGACGGTCCCGTATCGCTTTTGCAGGCCTTTCTCGCAGAGTTCGACCAGATAGTCGAAGGCATCACGGCCGTCCGGCGTTGGGAAGCGCGGCAGCCGGATGACGCCGAGCTCGAGGGCGACCGAGCAGCGCTCCGCGATCTCGAGCGTGCGGCGGACCGCGTCGGGATGGTCGGCGAAGTCCTGCGCCATCTCCGCCGGGGTCTTGAAGTAGAACTGGTCGGTGTCGAACTTCCAGCGGTTCGGGTTGGCGAGCGTGTCGCCGGACTGGATGCAGAGGAGCGCCTCGTGCGCGCGCGCGTCCTCGTGCCGGAGGTAGTGGACGTCGCCCGTGGCCACGAGCGGAATCCCGGTCGCGGCGCCCATCTCGGCCAGCGTGACGTTGATCCCCTTCTGCACCTCGAGCCCGGCGTCCTGGAGCTCGAGGTAGACCGAGTCGCGCCCGAAGATGTCGCCGAGCCGCGCCACCTCCGCCTCGGCCTCGTCGCGGTTCCCGTTCTCGAGCGCCTGGCAGACCCGGCCGGAGAGGCAGCCCGACAGCGCGAGCAGCCCGGCCGAGCGCGAGGCGAGCAGCTCCCAGTCGACCCGCGGCTTGTAGTAGTAGCCCTCCAGGTAGCCGGCCGAGGCGAGCTTGATCAGGTTCGCGTAGCCCTCGTTCGTCTCCGCCAGAAGCGTGAGGTGCGCGTAGCCCTTCTTCTGCGCCAGCCGGTCGTCGGCGACGTAGACCTCGCAGCCGAGAATCGGCTTGACGCCGTGCTTTCCAGCCTCCCGGTAGAGCTCGACCGCCCCCGCGAGGCTCCCGTGGTCGGTGAGCGCGACGGCCGGCATCTCCAGCTCGGCAGCCCGCGCGGCCAGCTCCGGAATCCGGCAGGCCCCGTCGAGGATCGAGTACTCGGAGTGGACGTGAAGGTGGACGAAGGGCGCTAGCGACATTCGTCTAGAACGGGAGATCAGACACGGGGTGAGCCATCCTAGACACCCGAGATGACACCAACGCCTGCGCGTAGAATGTCTGCGCCGAGCCGAGAAAGTCACCCAGCCGCGCAAGGACGTCGCTCGCCCTCGACCGAGCCCTAGTTCGCAGTGAATTCGCGCGCGACCTGTGGCAATGCAAGATCCGACCCGCCCGCGCCCCGGCCCCGCGTCACGGGCCAGCCGGCCGAGTGGCTGGCTCCGCGCGGGAGTCTGAACTAGCGATTCGCCACAGGCGGAACGCGACGAGCGCGAGCCAGAGGAACCAGCCGATGCTCGCCGCGCGCGTCGCCGCGCCGTCTCCGAGGACGCTGAAGACGACGCTGATACCGATCACCGCGGGCACCGCGAGCAGGGTCGGAAGCCAGAGATCCCTCCACTCCGGCAGCCGTCTGAACGCGAACGCGAGCACCGGCGGGACGATGAAGAGCAGCGCTGCCGCGATCCCCGATTCGATCCCGTGGGCGTCTGCCTGCCAGGAGTCGTTCTCGCAGCGGGCGTCGATGCCTCGGCAGTCCAGCCGCAGGAATCCCTCGAGGAACCGTCCGAGGCCCAGCACCATCAGGACGAGAACGCCGAGCCGCGCCAGCCACCCGCTTCCGAGCGCGCGCCACAGGCCGAGCGCGAAGCCGAGGATAAGGAGGCCGTTCAGGTTCGCAGCGACCTGGTTGTAGAGCCACGCGCTGTCGGCCGTCTGCGCGCCGATGTCGCTGATGTTGTCGTCTGCCGGGCTGAACGCGTCGGGCTGTGCAAGGTCGCCGAGGACGAGGCCGACGACGAAGGCGAGCCCGGCGAGCAGCCCGCAGATCGCGGCGACGCGGAGCGGCACGCCGCGAGTGTCTCAGACCTCGCGGTGAGCCGCGACCCCGCCCACGACGAGCGCGACGCCCGCGATCTCGGGAAGCGACGGGATCTGGGCCAGGACGAGGATCCCGATCACGGTCGCGGTCGCCGGCAGGAGCGAGACGAGGAGCGCGTACGTCGCCCGCCGCATGCGCGCCATGGCGAGCTGGTCGCAGACGTACGGGATCACGGACGAGCTGATGCCCACGCCGATGCCCGCCGCGAGCGCGACAGGGTTCACGAGCGCGGGCAGCGCCTCCCAGGCGCCGAGGGGCGTCGCCACGACCCAGGCGACGAGCATCGCGGCCGCGAGCCCGTCGATCCCGCTCATGCCGCCGTGCTGGGCGATGCGGTGGGCGAGCACGATGTAGAGAGCGAAGAGCCCCGCGTTGGCGAAGGCGAACGCCAGGCCGACGGGCTCGGCCGCGATCTGGACGTCGGTGAGCAGGTAAACGCCGCCCACGGCGAGGACCAGCGCCCCGCCGTTCCGCATGGTGCGGGCGCCGATCGCCGCGAGCACGATCACCGGCAGGAACTCGATCGCCGCCACCGTCCCCAGGGGCAGCCGGTCGATGGCGACGTAGAAGCAGACGTTCATCACCGCCAGTACCGCGCCCATCCCGAGCAGGAGCCTGCGCCCGGAGACGTCCAACGCCGCGACCGCTCGCCACGGGCGCCGCCAGAGGGCGAAGACGAGCGCGGCGCTCGCGATGCGCAGCCACGCGACGCCGAGCGGCTGGACGAGCGCGAAGAGAAGCACGGCGAACGCCGGGCCGAGGTAGTGGAAGATCGCGCTGCCGACGAAGTACGTCGCGGGCGGGACGCGCTCGATCCTGTGGCCGTACGCCAGCTCCATGGAGAAATTCTCCCCGCGGAGCTACGATTCCGGAATGGCCGATCGAAGGCATCAGGTCTTCGGCCCCTACAGAAGGAAGGGATTCTGACCCGATGGCCTCCGAACCGCAGCTCATCGACGCGACGAACCGTCGGATCCTTCAGGAGCTCCAGGCCGAGGCGCGGCTCTCGATGGCCGAGCTCGGCCGGCGGGTGAGCCTATCGCCGCCGGCGGTCGCGGAGCGCGTCCAGCGCCTGGAGCGTGCCGGCGTCATCACCGGCTACCACGCGAGCGTCGATCCGAAGGCGATCGGCTTCCCCCTCGCCGCGATCGTCCGCGTCCGTCCGGCGTCGCGGCAGCTCCACAAGATCCCCGAGGTCGCCCGCGGGCTCCCGGAGGTGGTCGAGTGCTACCGCA
>JBOHAM010000037.1:0-15840 GCA_050697735.1 Gaiellaceae bacterium
GGCCGCGGCCGCGGCGACGCTCCTGGGCCTCGGCGCGAACGGCGCCGCCTCTGCCGAGGCCGAGGCGCTGCGCGCCGAGCTCGCGGCCTCGCTCGACCGCGAGCGCGAGCTCCGCGCGGACCTCGCCGCCGCCTCCGAGGTGCGCGACGAGCGAGTCGCCCACGACAGCGACTTCGCCGCCCGTGCGGCCGAGCTCGACGTCCGCGCCGCCAGGCTCGCCTCCTCGGAGCAGGAGCTGGAGCTCCGCGAGGCGCGGCTGACCGAGCAGCTCCAGCAGTTCCGCGAGGAGCGCGAGCGCCTGTCCGAGCTCGAAACGCGGCTCGTCGCGGCCGAGGCGCTGAACGCGGAACGCTCCGAGCAGGTCGAGGCGAAGCTCCGGGAGCTGAAGACCGGCGACCGCGAGCGCGAGCGGCTCGCCGCCGACCTCGCCAAGCAGACCCAGGCGATCTCCTCCCAGGAGACGAAGCTGGCGCGGCGGGAGCAGGACGTCAAGAGCCGCGAGACGGAGATGAAGGCCCGCCAGGAGGCGCGCGAGCGTGCGTTCTCCGAGCGGGAGGCCGCCCTGCGGCAGCAGGAGAAGGACGCGGCCAAGCGGGAACAGGCCGCCGTGGGCCGCGAGCGCGACCTCGCGAAGGAGCTTTCCCGTGTCCAGGCCCGGGACGAGGCACTCGCCGCGCGCGAGGCCGACGTCCGGTCGAAGGACGACCGGCTGCGCGCCGACGCCGAGCGGCTCGAGCGCGAGCTCTCCGGGCGCGACAAGAGCACGCAGGACGCCGTCGCACGGCTCGGCGAGCTCGACCGGCGCGAGGCGGAGCTCGCCGCGCGCGAGGCCGAGCTCCACCACCGCGAGGCCCATCTGGCCCGCGTCGAGACCGATACCTCGAAGATCCTCGACGTCGAGGCGCTCCAGGAGCGCCTGAAGGAGCGGGAGCGCGAGCTCGCCGCGCGCGAGGCCGAGCTCTCGAATACCGAGGACGTGGCCGATTCGCAGCGCAAGCGCATCGACCGGCGCGAAAAGCGAATGGCCGAGATGGAGGAATCGCTCCGCGACCGGCTGCGCGAGCTCGACGCCCGCGAGGGCGAGGTCGAAGCGAAGGAAGCGCGCCTCGAGGCCGACGTCGAGATCCGCGAGGACAAGATCGAGCGGCGCGAGCAGGAGCTCGTCGCGCTCCAGGAGCGGTTGGGCCAGAAGGAGACCGAGCTGGCCGCGTACGTCGCGCAGGTCCAGACGCAGCTGAAGCAGCGCGAGGACGAGTGGTGGCAGAAGGTGGCCGGGAAGGACCCGGACGCCGTTCCCTCCTAGAGCTCGGTTCAGAATGACGCCTCGTCGCCGGGGTGTGCTGGGCGCGTGCGAGGCAAGGACGCAGGGAGCGCTCGTACTCGAGAGTACGAGCGCGACTGAGGACGCAGAATCGCGCCGTTCCAGCGCGACCCGGCGGCCCGGGCGCTCATTCTGAATCGGGGTCTAAGTTAGACTTCGGTCGTGCCGATCTACGCGTACCGCTGCCGGTCATGCGAGAAGCAGTTCGAGGAGCTGGTGCGGGCCTCGGCGGAGCCGCCCCCGTGCAGCAAGTGCGGCTCGAGCGACGTGGTACGGGTTCTCTCGGTCTTCTCGACGGAGTGGAAGCCGAGCAACGTGAACTGGCACCGCGTCGGCTAGCCGGGACGCTGATGGGCCTCGAGCTCGCTTCCGACGATCCCTGGGTCCGGTGCGGCTACGGCCAAGCGAGCATCGAGCCCGGCGAGCGGCCGGCCGTGCTCGTGATCGACCTCCAGCACGCGTTCACGGATCCCGCTTTCGACTTCGGCGGCGCCCAGCTGATCGAGCGCGCGACGGTAAACACCGCCCGGCTGCTCGAGACGGCCCGCGCCCGGGGCGTACCGGTCTTCCAGACGGTCGTCGCCTGGGAGGACGAGCGGGACAGTGGCCTCTGGACGATCAAGCTTCCTGCCTGCGCCGACATTACGCCGGACTCGCGGTGGGCCCAGGTGGACGAGCGGGTCTGGGACGCCTCGGACGTCCTCCTACCGAAGAAGTGGCCGTCCTTCTACCACGGAACGCCGCTGCACTCGCTCCTCACGGCGGCCGGGCGCGACACGGTCGTCGTCACGGGTTGCACGACGTCCGGCTGCATCCGCGCGACGACCGTCGACTCGTTCTCGAACGGGTTCCGCACGCTCGTCCCCGAGGACTGCGTCGGCGACCAGGGGTACGACGCCCATCTCTCCAATCTCCGCGACGTGCACCGCCGCTATGCGGAGGTGACGAGCGCCGACGAGGTGATCTCCTACCTGGCGAGCCTTCCCACCGGCTTGGCCGCAAAGGGAGCACGATGAACGACGAGATAACGCAGGCGTTGGCGAAGGTCTTCTCCGCCGACTCCGACCTCTATCGGGGTCGGGGCTTCATGCGCCGGGTCGGCTTCGGCGAACGCCCGGCGCTCGTCGTGATCGACCTCGCGAACGCGTGGACCCGGCCCGGCAACCCCTTCAGCTGCGACGGCATGGACGTCATCATCCCCGGCGTTCAGCGGCTTCTCGCGGCGTCCCGCGCGAAGGACGTCCCGGTCGTCTACACGACGACGGCCTACGCCGTCACGGACGGGCCGAACACAGACATGGGCCTTTGGCACCGCAAGATCCCGCTGGAGGCGCTCCAGCTCGGGACGGACGCGGTCGCCATCGACGAGCGGATCGCGCCCGAGCCCGGCGAGCAGATGATCGTCAAGAAGGCCGCGAGCGCTTTCCACGGCACGTACCTGTCCGGCTTCCTCAGGGCCGCCCGCGTCGACACCCTGGTCGTCACCGGGGTGACGATGGCCGGCTGCGTCCGCCACACCGTCGAGGATGCGATCGCGGAGGGGTTCCGTCCGATCGTTGTGCGCGAGTGCGTCGGCGACCGCGTGGCCGGTGTGGTCGAGTGGAACCTCTTCGACATCGACGCCAAGTTCGGCGACGTCGAGCCGCTCGAGCGGGTGCTCGACTACCTGGCCGGCGTTGCGCCTCCGCACGAGGCCCAGATCGGGGCCGAGGCCCGGTGACGACCCAGGCCGAGAGCTGGCGCAACCGCAAGACGCTCATCCTGAGCCGCACGGACATGACGGGCCTGCTGACGCCGGCCGAGTACAACGACTGCGTCGAGCATGCCTTCCGCATGCACGGGCTCGGTCGCGTCTACATGGAGCCGAAGGGGCACATCGTCCTCGACGACTATCCGGGCGAGTTCGAGGTCATGCCCTCATTCATCGAGGATCCGCCCGCCGCCGCCTGCAAATGGGTCTCCATCCGCGAGGGCAACGCACGCTTCGAGCTGCCGACGGTCTTCTCGATCCTCGTGTACACCGACCCGGAGACCGGCTTCCCGCTCGCCATCTGCGACGGCTCCCACCACACGATGATGCGTACGGGCTCCTCGGCGGCCGTCTCGGTGAAGTGGCTGGCGCGCAAGGACTCGAAGGTGCTCGCCATCGTCGGCGCCGGGATGGTCGGCAAGGGCTCCCTGGCCACCTGCAACGAGGTCTTCCCGTGGGAGGAGGTGCGCGTCTGGAGCCGCAGCCGGGAGACGCTCGACCGCTTCGTGGCCGAGGAGCAGCCGCTGTACGAGAGCTTCGAGCTGCGTACCTCCACGAATCTCGAGGAAGTCGTCTCCGGCGCCGACGTCGTCGTCACGGGAACGCACGCCCGCGGTGGAATCGTCGAGGACGCCTGGATCGCGCCCGGCACGCACATTGCCGCCCTCGGCGCGGATCTCGAGGGCGAGCAGGAGCTCGAGGGGACCCTCCTCCAGCGGGCGCGCATCTTCGTCGACGACATCCGCCAGTGCCGTGCGGACGGGGAGATCAACGTCCCCCTGCGCGAAGGCCTCATCGCCGAGGACGACGTCGCCGGCGAGATCGGGAAGGTCATCGTCGGGGAGGTCTCCGGCCGCGAGTCCGACGACCAGGTCACGGTCTTCGACTCGACCGGGATCGCACTGCAGGACTCGGCCACGGTCCCGCTGGAGTACGAGCGGGCCAAGGCGGCCGGCGTCGGCATCGAGAAGAAGATGATCTCGACCTGACCGTCGCGTCAGGCGCGCTCAGGCAGTCCGCAGCGGAAAGACGTGGGCGCTGACCGGCGTCGCGTAGTGCTCGTAGGTCTCGACGATCGGGACGGCGGACTCGGTCGGCAGGTCGACCCGGTCGGCGGCGGCAGCCGTGGCCAGTGCGTACGCGCCGTGGCCCACGCGCTCCGCGGCACCGCTCTTCAGCAGACGGTGCGCGATGACGACCTCGGGCCCGACCAGCTCGCGCGCGCCCGCGATCTCCTGGATCACGAACGGGCCCGCGTGGAGGATGAACTTGAGGTCGAGGACGTCGATCCGGGAACAGGCCTCGCACCAGCACTGCCAGACGCTGCGAGCCGTACCCACCCGCTGACGGAAATCGGCATAGCAGTCGGCGAAGCACTCGAGCATGGCCGCTCCGCGCGGCACCGAGGCGGAGTCCGTCGCATATGCGAAGACGGCGTCTCCCTCGAGCTTCGAAAGCGTGAACGGCGGCGCGACGCTTCCGACGATCCCGTCGAGCAGGTTGGAGATCACCGCGTAGGCGTCGGGGACGGCACCGTCGGCGAAGGCGTCGTCCCGGTGGGCCACCGCCACGGATTGCAGGAACGAGGTGTAGCCGCCGATGTCGGCGAGTAAGAGCAGGCCGCTCGCGGCCGTCGGCGCGACACGAGTGGCCTCGTTCGGGGCGTTCCGGTCCGTGGAGATCTCCATTCCCTTCCGGCTCGCCACCGTACCACGCACGCTAGGAGGGTTTGGCGGAATGTTGCTCGTCGCCGGGGTGCGATGATCGTTCCGAGGCAAGGACGCAGGGAGTGCTCGTAGGTTTTCCTACGGGCGCGACTGAGGACGCAGTCCTCGGGGCGAGCAGCGCGGCCCGGCGGCACAGACCATATTTCGTCAAGCCCTCCTAGAGCGTGACGTCGCCGAGCGCGCCGGCGGCGGCCAGCTCGCGCACGCGCTCGGGCGTGTAGCCGCAGAGGTCGACCAGCACCTGCTCGGTGTGCTCGCCGCGGAAAGGAGCGCGGCGGGCGGGCTTCTCCTCCTCGCCGACGCGAAGCGGCGTCGCGACCTGGCGGACCGTTCCGAGCCGGGGGTGCTCCGTCTCGACGACGCCGTCGCGGGCGGCGACCTGCGGCTCGGCGAGGGCCTCCGCCACGGCGTTCACGCGGGCGTTGGGGACGCCGGCCGCCGACAGGACGGCGAGCCAATCATCCGTCGTGCGCGTCCCGAAGGCGGCGCGGAGCTCCGGCACGAGCGCAGCGCGGTTCTCGTGCCGGCCGGCGAAGTCGGCGAAGCGCGGGTCGGACGCGAGCTCCGGACGCCCGACCGCCTCGCAGAGCCGCTCCCAGAACTTCTGCTTCGGGCAGGCGACGACGATCCACCCGTCCGTGGTGGGAAAGTTCTGGAAGGGCACGATCGACGGGTGCGCCGACTCCGAGAGCCTCTCCGGCTCGAAGCCGCGGGAGGCGACCCAGGTGCCGACGTACATGAGCTCGTGGAGGGCGGTCTCGAAGAGCGAGATGTCGCAGTCGCAGCCGATGCCGTCTCGCCTGGCGCGCCAGAGGCCGGCGATCAGGGCGATTGCGGAGACGTAGCCGCCGGAGAGGTCGACGAGGGAGAGCCCGCTCTTCGTCGGCGGCCCGTCGGGCTCCCCGGTGAGGCTCATCCACCCCGCCAGGCCCTGCATCATGTAGTCGTAGCCGCCCTCGGCGGCCCGCGGGCCCGTCATGCCGTAGCCGGAGAGGGAGCAGCAGACGATGCGCGGATTGACGTCCTTCAGGTCCTCGTACGTGATGCGCAGCCGCTTCGGATGGTCGCCGCGAAGATTCGAGTAGACGGCGTCGACGGCGCGGACGAGATCCTCGACCACGCCCCGCGCGTCCGGATGGCGGAGATCGAGGGAGATGCTCTTCTTGTTGCGGTTGAACGTCTCGAAGAAGAGCGAGTCCTCGCCCTCCTGGAACGGGGGGACGTAGCGGCCCACGTCTCCGCCGGACGAGGGGTCCTCGATCTTGATCACCTCGGCGCCGAGGTCGGCGAGCTGGAGCGTCCCCCACGGCCCGGCGCCGTACTGCTCGATCGCCAGCACCTGGACGTCCGACAGCGGCAGGGTCACGCGCGCTCGCGCATGGAGACGGCGTGCCGCCAGGCCCGCTCGTACGCGGGCCGCAGGTACTCGAGGTGAGCCTGCATCTCCCCGGCGGCGCCGTCTGCGTCCCCGCTCGCGATCGCCGCGAGGATCGCCCGGTGGTGCTCGTTGATCGAGCCGTGAAAGCTCCGCCCGAGCGTGGAGCGCGCGAGGTGCGTCTGGAGAACCGTGAAGACGGGCTGGGCGGCGATGTAGAGGAGCGTGTTGCCGCAGGCCTCCACGATCACCGTGTGGAACCCCTTGTTGTAGGTGAACTGCTCCTGCGTCGTCATGCGGAGCGGCTGCTCCGGGATCGTCTCGCCGAGACGGTCGACGTCGGTCGCGCTCGCGCGCGCCGCCGCGAGGCGGGCGGCCGGCACCTCGATCAGCTCGCGCAGCTCGAGGAACTCCTCCAGCGTGACGTGGTCGGACTCGGAGAGGAGGTTGAGGTTGCCGCGGAGGAACTCGGAGATGTGGTCGACCGTCGGCAGCGTCACGTAGCTGCCGCCGCCGGCGCCCTTCGTCGTCCGGATGAGGTTCTGCGCCGTGAGGATCCTGAGCGCCTCCCGCACCGTCGCCCGGCTGACGCCGAACTCGCGCGCGAGCACCGCCTCGTTCGGAAGCCGCTCGCCCGGGGCGAGCTCGCCCGACACGATCAGCTCGCGGAGCTGGTCGTTCACCTGCTCGTACGCCTTGCGGACGCGGCGCACCGGCATCTCCTGCGGGTCTCCCGGCACTGGTCGGATGGCGCGCTTGCGGGGCACCGGCACTTAGCCCTTGCCGAACTCGCGGTCGCCGGCGACCGAGACGGGGTTCTCCCGCCGCTTCGGATCGTGCGTCTCGAAGTACGTCGTCAGGCTCCCGGTGCCGTCGCGGGAGGCCCGCAGCTCCTCGCGCAGCCGTTCGGTGGCCTCCGCGTCCACGGCCCACGTCGTCTCGTCGGCGAAGACCACCCCGTAGGCGTCGCGGGCGATCTCGGGCGTCGTGAAGTCGTCGAGGATGTCCTCGCGGACGAGTTCGGGATCGCGCTCGAGCGGGTCGCCGTAGCCGGCCGCGTTCGGCTCGACCAGCTCGATGAAGTCGCCGGCCTCGAACGGGACGCCGGTCACCTTCGCCTCCAGGAACTCCTCGTCCGCCCGGTCGGCGTTCTTCCGGCACGACGCGACGAGCCCGTCCCAGCCGCCGAACACGCCGCGCGGCGGGTCGGTCTGCCGGTCGCCCTCGCAGGAGTACACGCCGGGAACGAGATAGCGGTTGCGCCGGATGATGCCGATGCCTCCCCGCCACTTGCCCGGCGCGGCCGGCTCGGGCCGGAGCTCGTACTGGTCGCAGCGGATCGGGAAGCGCAGGTCGAGCTCCTCGATCGGGTTGTTGCGCGTGTTGGCCATCAGGTTGTCGACGGAGTCCATCGCGTCCTTGCCGTGCCGGCCGCCGTACGCACCTTCGTTCACCTCGAGGTAGAGCCAGTACTCGCCCTGCCGCTCGTCGAAGCCCGAGTACGCGCAGAAGTGAATCCCTGCCGAGTTCCCGGCGGTCGTCTGCTCCGGCAGCGCGTCGCTCAGGGCGAGGATGACGTTGTCGACGACGCGCTGCACCTGCGTGAAGCGCGAGAAGCACGCGCGCGGGAAGGTCGGGTTGTAGATCGTCCCTTTCGGGGCGACCACCTCCACGGGGCGGAAGACGCCGTCGTTCTGCGGGACGTGCTCGGGGAAGACGGCCTCGTCGAGCAGGATGGTGCGGACGGCGTAGTAGGCCCCGACGAGGAGCGAGCCCTCGAACGGCACGTTGAAACCGGTCGGGACCTCGGGATTGGAGCCGGTCAGGTCGATGGTGATCGAGTCGCCCTCGACGACGACCTTCGTCTCCACCCGGAGGCGCACGCCGCGGTTGCGGGCGTCGTCGTCGAGCCAGCCCGTCGGCGCCGCGTACTCGCCGTCGGGGATCTTCGCGATCTCCGCGCGGAGCATCCGCTCGGAGTAGTCCATCCACTCGTAGGCGGCGCTCATGACCGTCTCGGCCCCGTACCGGCCCACGAGTCGTAGGAACCGCTCCCGGCCGAGCTGGCACGCCGCGAGCATCGCGTTCATGTCGCCGCGGTTCATCGTCTCGGTCCGGACGTTGTCGAAGATCATCCGGTCGAGGTCCTCGTTCAGCTCGCCTGCCTCGTACCAGCGGAGCGCGTTGTACATCTTCGCCTCGGCGTAGACGTCGAACGCGTCGGCGTTGATGCCCGGGAACGAGCCGCCGACGTCGAGCACGTGCGCGGTGACGGCCGCGAAGCCGAGCAGCTCCCCCTCGTGGAAGATCGGCACCGCGACGGCGACGTCCGGGCTGTGCGAGGCGCCCAGGTAGGGATGGTTGTGGACGATGACGTCGCCGTCGGCGATCTGGCCGTCCAGGCGGTGGAGGAAGCCGCGGATGTACCAGGGCAGCGAGCCGATGTGCATCGGCGTCGAGTCCGACTCGCAGAGCTCGCGGCCCTCCGCGTCGAAGATCCCCGCTCCGAGGTCCTCGGACTCGCGGATGATCGAGCTGTAGCTCATGCGGAAGAGCACGCCGGCCATCTCCTTGGCGATGGCGTGGAACGCCCCGCCGAGGACGCGGAGGGTGACCGGGTCGACCTCCACCCGCTCGCGCGTCGGCGGCCCGGGACGGCGGCCGACCTCGTACTCCATCACGGACATCTCAGACCTCCACTGCCTCGGCGGCCTCACGGGCCTCCGCCCGGGCGGCGCCGCCGGTCGCGATGACGATGTTGCCGTGCTTGTCGATCGACGCGGCCAGACCCGGCGGGATCACCGTCGTCGAGTCGTACTGGTGCACGATCGCAGGCCCCTCGAGCCGGTTGCCCGCCTTCAGGGCGGGGCGGTCGTAGTACCTCGTCGGGACCTGCTGGAGCTCTCCGTGCACGCGGAACCACGCCGATCCCTCGTGGCGCAACGCGCCCTCCTCCGGGCTCTCGTCTCCAGGCTCGAGCTCGACCGCCTCGAGCGGCGGCATGAGCCCGATCCCGCGCACCCGGATGTTGGGGATCTCGATGTCGGACTCCTCGAAGCGGCGTGAGTACTCGCGCTCGTGGATGTCGTGGAAGTCGGCGCGCAGCTTCTCGGCCCAGGCCTCGTCGATCTCGCCCGAGCCGACCTCGACCCGCAGCTCGTAGCCCTGGCCGGCGTAGCGCGCATCCACGACCCGCTGGACGACGAGGCGGTCGGCCGGGATCCCGTCCTCCTCGAGCTGGCGGCGCGCCTCCTCCTCGAGCTCGGCGAAGCGCTTCGCGAGCGGGCCGGGGTCGAGCGCTGACAGGCGCTGGTACGACGTGGCCACGTACTCGTAGACCATGTCGGTGGCGAGGAGTCCCATGGCGGCCGTCACCCCCGGGTAGGGCGGGACGACGACGTTGGGCGTGCCCACCTCGACGGCGATCTGCGCGGCGAAGAGCGGGCCCGCGCCGCCCTCGGCGACGAGCGCGAAGTCGCGCGGGTCGAACCCCTTTCGCACGGAGTTCTCCTCGATGGACTGCACCATCGAGTGCGTGAGGATCTGCACGGCGCCCATGGCGGCCTCCTCGACGCTCATCCCGAGCGCTTGCGCCGGGCCTTCCTCGAAGGCCCGCCGGGCCAGGTCGGGCTGCAGCTCCATGCCCCCGCCGAGGAACGCCTCCGGACTGAGCCAGCCGAGCACGACCATGGCGTCGGTGGCGGTGGCCTCGGTGCCGCCGCGTCCGTATGCCGCCGGGCCCGGGTCGGCGCCTGCCGAACGCGGCCCGACGCGGAAGATGCCGCCCTGGTCGACGTAGGCGATCGAGCCGCCGCCGGCGCCGATCGTGTCGACGTCGACCATCGGGATCATCGCCTGATAGGGGCCGACCTTCGTGTCCAGCAGATGCTTCATGCGGAGCTTCCCGCCCTGCGCGAGGCCGATGTCGGCCGACGTGCCGCCGACGTCGAGCGTGATGACGTTCTCGTGACCCGCCTGCCGGCCGGCCCAGATGCCGCCGACGACACCGGCGACCGGCCCGGACATCAGGAGGTTCACCGGGCGCGCCGTCGCCGCCTCCGGCGTGGACACGCCGCTCGCCGAGGTCATGAGGTGGACGCCGGTGCGGACGTCGAGCGCCCGCAGCTCCTCCTCGAGCCGGCGCACGTAGCTCGCCACTCGGGGGCCGATGAAGGCGTTCAGGCAGACGGTGGAGAAGCGCTCGTACTCGCGGTACTGGGGCAGCACCTCGGAGGAGACCGAGAGGAACGCCTCCGGGAACTCTTCGCGCACGATCTCGGCGACCCGCGCCTCGTGCTGCGGGTTCAGGAAGGAGAAGAGGAAGCAGACGGCGACCGCCTCGACCCCTGCCTCCTTCAGCTCCCGGACCCGCTGCCTGGCGGCGTCCTCGTCGAGCGGCACGAGCACCTCGCCGTCGCGCGTGATCCGCTCGGGCACCGTGAGCCGGTAGCGCCGGCGCACGATCGGATACCGCTGCCACGGCAGGTCCTGGTAGTTCGAGAAGTTGAGCGGCTTCTTGTGCCGCGCGATGTGGAGGATGTCCCGGTAGCCCTCGGTCGTGATCATCCCGACCCGGGCGCCGTCGTGCTCGATCACGATGTTCGTCGCGATCGTCGTCCCGTGGAAGACGCCGTCCAGCGCGGCCGGGCTCTCCCCCGCCTCGCCGGTCAGCTCGCGGATGCCCTGCACCGTCCCCTGGGAGGGGTCCTCGGCGGTGGTGGGCAGCTTGTGGACCAGCACCGTGCCGCTCTCGTCGTCGACGTAGATCAGGTCCGTGAACGTGCCGCCGACGTCGACTCCGAGCCGTTTCATGCGCTAACCCCCTGGTGTGAGGACGATCTTTCCGAAGAAGTCCCTGCTCTCCATGAGGTTCATCGCCTCCTTCGCCTCATCGAGCGAGAAGGTCTTGTGGACGATCGGGACGATGCGGCCGCGCCGCAAGAGCTCGAGGCAGATCTCGACCTCGGCCATCGTGTAGACGAACGAGCCGATGACCGACTTCTGCGCGCGGAAGAACGGGATGATGTCGAACGGGACGACCTCGCCCGCATGGCCGCCGCAGATCACGAGGCGGCCGTCCTTCGAGAGCGAGTCGAGCCCCATCTGGAAGAGATCGCCGCCGCAGTGCTCGTAAACGAGGTCGACGCCGCGGTCGTCCGTCAGGCGCATGACCTCGGCCACGAGATCCTGCTTCGTGTAGTTGATCCCGGCGTCCAGCCCGAGCTCGGAGGCACGGGCGAGCTTGTCGTCGCCCGAGGAGTTCCCGAGCACCCGGGCGCCCGCCATGTGCGCGAGCTGCACGGCCGCTGAGCCGATGCCGCTCCCCACCGAGTTGATGAGCACCGTCTCGCCCGGGCGGAGCCGGCCGCGCGTGAAGAGCATGTGCCAGGCGGTCGCGAAGGCGATCTGGACGGCGGCCGCCTCGACGTCCGAGACCTCGTCAGGCACGCGCACGAGCTGCGAAGCCGAGCAGGCGAGCCGCTCGGCGAAGCCGCCGGAGTGCGCGAAGCTGATGAAGCCCGCGTCCAGGCAGAGGGACTCCCGGCCGGTGGTGCAGAAGCGGCAGCGGCCGCACGTGTCCATCAGGTAGGGCATGACGCGGTCGCCCACCTGCCAGCCCTCGACCCCCTCGCCCAGCTCGGCGATCCGGCCGACGACCTCGAGGCCGAGGACGTGGGGAGGCTCGACCGGGAAGCGCGAGGTGCCCTCGCGGACGTCGACGTCCAGGTGGTTCAGGGCGCACGCGGCGATGTCGATCGTGACCTCGCCCGGACCCGGTCTCGGGTCGTCCAGCTCCTCGAGCTGCAGGACCTCGGAGCTCCC
This sequence comes from Gaiellaceae bacterium, assembly GCA_050697735.1. Lineage (GTDB taxonomy): Bacteria > Actinomycetota > Thermoleophilia > Gaiellales > Gaiellaceae > JAIBJN01. The sequence continues at coordinate 11,997 of JBOHAM010000037.1, forward strand.
GAACTCACGGAACACGACGGCCTTCACAGCTGCTCCTCCTTGCGCCGCGGACGGAATCCGTGTTTATGTCTGACTTCGGCAACAATGTCAACTTCGATGTCGCTCGCAACCGCCCGCTCACTGCTCTTCGCGCCCGGAAACGAGGAGCGGAAGCTGCAGAAGGCGCTCGTCGCGGGCGCGGACCTGGTGGTGGCCGACCTCGAGGACGCGGTGCCCGCCGGCGAGAAGGAGGCTGCCCGTGCCGTGGCGAGACGCGTGCTGGGCGACGCCGCCACGGGGAGCCTCGTCGCCGTCCGCGTTAACGGGGCCGGCACGGTGCACTGGGAGGCCGACCTGGAGGTCGTGGCCGGGCTCGAGCTCGACGCGCTGGTCCTGTCGAAGGCGACGCCGGAGGCGGTCGCCGCGCTCGGAGCGGACGGGCCTCCCGTCGTCGCGATCGTCGAGACGGCGCTCGGCGTCCGGCAGGCCTATGAGACCGCTTGCCACCCCCGCGTCGCGGCGCTCGTCCTCGGCGCGGTCGACCTCGGCCTCGAGCTCGGGCTCGAGCCGCGCGCCGACGGCCAGGAGGTCCTCTACGCCCGCTCGCGCCTCGTGGTCGACTCGGCGGCCGCGGGCATCCGCAGCCCGTTCGACCTCGTGCACGTGGACACCCGCGACGACGAGGGCCTCGAGGACGAGGCGCGCCTCGCCCGCTCGCTCGGGTTTCGCGGCAAGGCCTGCATCCACCCCGCCCAGGTCGAGATCGTGAACCGCGTCTTCTCGCCGACGAACGAGGAGCGCAAGCGCGCCGCGCGCGTCGTCGAGGCCTACGAGCGCGCGCTCGCGGACGGGCGGGGCGCCGTGGCGCTCGACGGCGAGATGATCGACCTGCCCGTCGTCGAGCGGGCCCGGCGAGTCCTGGCCGAGAGCGAAAGGAGCGTTTCCGAATGACGACAGAGCGCGCGGTCGCCCCCAAGGCGTGGCGGGGCCGGTTCTACGAGGACTTCGAGGTCGGCGACGTGTACCGCAGCCGCTTCGGCCGCACGATCACCGAGACGGACAACGTCTGGTTCACGTGCCTGACCATGAACACGAACCAGGTGCACTTCAACGTCCCCTTCGCGGAGCGCACGCGCTTCGGCCGGCCGCTCGTCAACAGCACCTTCACGCTGGCGCTCGTCACCGGCATGACCGTGCCGGACACGAGCGAGAACGCCACCGCGAACCTCGCCTGGACGGACATCAAGCTGCCGAACCCCGTCTTCGCCGGCGACACGCTCTGGGCGGAGAGCGAGATCACCGCCCTGCGCGAGTCGGGCTCGAACCCGAGCGTCGGCATCGTCACGATGCGCTCTCGCGGGGTGAACCAGCGGCGCGAGGTCGTAATCGAGTTCCAGCGGACCTTCATGGTCTACAAGCGTGCGGCCCCCGAGGTCGAGGACTCCTTCCCGGGCACCGACACGGACTGGACCGTCTGAGATGACGGCCGCGCACAGGATCGCCGAGTGGACGACCGGGCTCGCGCTCGACGAGGTTCCGGAGGAGGTCGCCGAGGCGGCCAAGCTCCACCTCCTGGACACGCTGGGCTGCGGCCTCGCGGCCGCCGCCCTCGGCGTAGCGACCGAGGGCCGGGAGACGATGGCCGAGCTCGGCGGCGACGACCAGGCGACCGTCATCGGCGGGCCGGGCCTGCCGGCCGCGAACGCCGCCTTCGCGAACGCGATGGTCTGCCACGGTCTCGACTTCGACGACACCCACTCCGACTCGATCGCCCACGTCAGCGTCGTGACGTGCCCCGCCTCGCTCGCCGTGGCGGAGGCGGGCGGCGCCGCCGGGCGCGACGCGCTCGCCGCGGTCGTGGCCGCGAACGAGGTCGTCACCCGCGTGGGCATGGCCGCCACCGGCCGCTTCCACGCGCGCGGCTTCCACCCCACCGCCGTCTGCGGGATCTTCGGCGCGACCGCCGCGGCCGCCCGCCTCGGAGGGCTCGACGCCGGGCGGACAGCGAGCGCGCTCGGGATCGCCGGCTCACTCGCCTCCGGCGTCTTCGCCTACCTCGAGGACGGCACGGCGACGAAGCCCATCCACCCGGCCTGGGCGGCCCACGGCGGCCTCGTCGCCGCGCGCCTCGCCGCGCACGGAGCGGAGGGCCCACCCAGCATCTTCGAGGGGAAGTTCGGGCTCTACCACGCCTTCCTCGGCGCCGAGCAGGGCGAGATCGACCTCGAAGCCCAGCTCGCCGATCTCGGCTCGCGGTGGGAGACGCCCCGGATCGCCTACAAGCCGTACCCCGCCTGCCACTTCATGCACGGCGCCGTGGGGGCGACCGCCGAGGCGGGCGCGGGCGGCCTCGCCCCGGAGGACGTCGAGGAGATCGTCGTCACCGTCCCGGCGGCCGGCGTCGACCTCGTGCTCGAGCCGACGGCCGCGAAGGTCGCCCCGCGCACCCCGTACGAGGCGAAGTTCAGCCTCCAGTACTCCGCGGCCGCGATGGTCGTCCACGGCCGCTGCGGCGTCGCGACCTACGCCGACGACGCGATCCGCGACCCGCGGGTGCTCGAGCTCGCCAAGCGCGTCCGCTACGAGACGAAGGACTACCCGACCTACCCGGCCGCCTTCCCGGGCGGCGTCCGCATCACGACGCGGGACGGGCAGACACTCGAGGCCGACCTGCCACACCAACGGGGCGGGCCCGAGAACCCGATGTCGGCCGGGGAGGTGCGGGAGAAGTACCGCGAGAACGCCGGGCTGGCGCTCGAGGCGGACGCCGTGGGGGCGCTCGAGGAGGCCGTCCTCCACCTCCAGGAGCAGGACGACCTGCGGGCCGCGCTGGCGCCGCTCGCCGCCGCCGCGCTCGAGCGGGCCCCGGCCTGATGGCGACGCAGGAGAGCGCCGAGCAGCGGGAGATCGTCGCGACGATCCGCGAGTTCGTCGAGCGCGACGTCGTCCCGGTCGCCTCGGAGCTCGAACACGCCGACGAGTACCCCACCGCGCTCGTCGAGACGATGAAGGAGCTCGGCCTCTTCGGCGTCACGATCCCGGAGGAGTACGGGGGGCTCGGCCTCGACCTGTCGACCTACGCCCGCATCCAGGTCGAGCTCTCGCGCGGCTGGATGAGCCTCTCCGGCGTCCTCAACACGCACTTCATCTCCGCCTGGATGCTCAAGGAGCACGGGACGGAGGAGCAGCGACGCCGCTACCTCCCGCGCATGGCGACGGGCGAGCTCCATTTCGCGTACTCCATGACCGAGCCGCACGCCGGCTCCGACGTCCAGGCGATCCGCACCCGGGCGGTGCGCGAGGGCGACGAGTACGTGATCACCGGCCAGAAGATGTGGGCGACGAACGGCCTGCGCTCGAGCGGCGTCATGCTCCTCGCGAAGACCGACCCGGACGCCGACCCGCCGCACCGCGGCATGACGGCGTTCGTCCTCGAGAAGGAGCCGAACGTCCACGAGCAGCCGGGCCTGACCGTCTCCCGCCCGCTCAGGAAGCTCGGCTACAAGGGCGTCGAGTCGACGGAGCTGGTGTTCGACGGCTTCCGGACGCCCGCCGCCTCGGTGCTCGGGGGCGAGGAGGGCCTCGGCTTCAAGCAGTTCATGGGCGGAATCGAGCTCGGGCGCGTGAACATCGCCGCCCGCGCCGTGGGCATCGCCCAGGCGGCGTTCGAGGCCGCGATCCGCTACGCCCGGGAGCGGGAGGCCTTCGGCAAGCCGATCGCGCACCACCAGGCGATCCAGCTCAAGCTCGCGCAGATGGCGACGAAGATCGAGGCCTCGCGGCTTCTCATGCTCGAGGCCGCGGCCAGGAAGGACGCCGGCGAGCGCGCCGACCTGGAAGCCGGCATGGCCAAGCTCTTCGCGAC
>JBOHAM010000038.1:0-3555 GCA_050697735.1 Gaiellaceae bacterium
CGGTACAGCCACGCGGAGGCCACCACTGGGCCCAGAGACCTCGTCCGTCTCTGGGGTTACGACGTCACCCGCCAGTGGAGCCGGCCGTACGGAGCGCCGATCCGGCCCACCCCGGCACACAACTAGCGAGTACGCCCTACGGCTGCAGCGCGTCCGCGTCCCGTGCTTCGAGCAGGTCGCGGACGCGCACCTGCTCGGTCAGGAGACGGCGGAAGGGCGTCGGCGAGCCTGCCACGTACGAGCGGCAGAGATCCAGCCCGGCCGGGTACGTGACCACGTAGGAGCGCGAGGTCGGCTCGGTGAAGAAGCGGATCAGGTGGCCCGCGAGCTGCGGCGTCACCAGGCTCCAGCGCTCGAGGTACGCGCGAACCTCCGCCTCGCCCGCGCCCTCCTCGTGCAAGACGAGCGCGGCGTTGACCTCGGCCCACTCGAGCGGCTCACGCGCTTGCACGATCGCGAGCGCCCGATCGAGGTCGAACTCGCCGGCCACGCCGTCCACGATCGCGGCGAGAGCCGTCCCGCCCTCGCTCTCGAGCAGCAGCGAGGGCGCCAGCTTGGCGATCCCCTCCATCACGAGGGACTGCGGCGTCGGCACCATGACGATCGACTCCTCGAGCAGCCTCTGGCCCTGGACGAGCAGGCGATCCTTGACGCAGCGTTCGGCGTGGTGGCCGGGGTACGTCTCGTGCATCGCGACGACGAGCAGCTCAAAGGCCGACAGCGGCAGGTCGACGTTGACGTAGATCCGGCTCCGGAGGCCGCCCAGGTACTCGCAGAACGCGATCCAGGGCTCGTCGCGGACGATCTCGAGGTCGACGCCCTCGCCGTCGGGCAGCTCGACTAGGGCACGGGTCCGCGAGCGCGCCTCCTCGATCACCGCCGCCATCGTGCGCTCGACCTGCTCCGGAGGCACGCGGATCGACTCCTCCCACTCCTGGAGCCGCTGCGCCAGCTCTCCCTCGCCCGGGAGCAGCTCCTCCAGCCGCTCGTGCGCGGCCGCGAACACGGCTTCGTCCGTGTGGGTCGGGCGCACGCCGTAGCACCCCTGCACCTCGTCCGCGTAGGAGCCGGAGTCGCCCGCCAGAACGCCCGCATAGGTGCGCAGGCCGGCGACCTGGTCGCGCAGCCACCCGTCCTCGAGCCCGTCGAGCAGCTCCTCGGCGGCGGCGACGAGCGCCCGCGGCTCGACCGGCGGCTCCGACTCGACGGCGGCCGCCAGCTCCGGCGGGCCGAAGTAGGCGTCGACGATCCCGTCGACGTGCCGGCCGAGCTGCAGGCCCAGCGTCAGGTAGCGCTCGGCGATGGACTGGCTCACGGGGGAACGAGCCTAGGGCATCTCGCTCGTCCGCCCCAGCTATGCGGATGAGAGGACTTGAACCTCCACGGGCTTTCGCCCACACGGACCTGAACCGTGCGCGTCTACCAATTCCGCCACATCCGCGCGGAGCACCAAGTCTAGCCCCGGCCTCGCCTAGCGGCGGGGCCTGTCCTCGTGCTCGTCGAGCACGGGGAGGTCGGCGAGGTCGCGCTCGACGCTCTTGACGAAGTCGTCGTTGCCCTCGTCGCCGCGGATCAGCGTCAACTTCTCCTTGCGCCGCCGGCGGCGGCGCGAGGCCCAGGCGTCCGCGCCGATGCGCTCCGACAGCCTTGGCCACTCCGCCCCTACGACGACGAGGACGGTGGCGACGAGGAGCCCAATCGCGATCCAGCCCACGACACTCATTGTAGTGTTGGCTCTAAGGCGCCGCCTGACGCCGTCCGATAGAGGGGGCATGCCGCCGGAAGTCCCGCTCCCCTTCGCCCTCCTCGCCGTCCTGGGCTGGATGATCGTCGCGCGCGCGGTCCTCGTCTACACGCACCACCTCCCGCCGACGTGCGGCTCGTGCGGCATGAAGCTCGAGCGGCGCCACCTGGGCGAGGCGATCTGCCGCTGCTCGGGCTAGGGCGCGCTCTCCGCTGAGCGGAGGAACGCCTCCCAGGCGCCTGTTGAAGGGCGCGCCGGTTCGCTGCGCCGAGTGGCCGGCTCCCGGGATGACGGCGCGCTCGGCTCCCAGGTCCCGCTCAAGGACCTCGCAGACCACCTCGAAGGCGGCATGGTGGCCGCCCGAAACGACGAGTTTGGGGAAAGGAGCGGCCGCGAGCGTGCACGGTGAAGTCTCGCTTAACCCCTGCGCCACGTCCCGCAGCCGTCTGTCGAGAAGAGCTCACCCGCGTTGAGCGTCGCTCGCGCCTGACCGCCGCCGAAGTGGTTGAGGATGATGTCCTCCCCGTTTCGGCTCGCTCGCTCCCAATAACAGCTAGAGCCCGCGCGTCGCGCGACGTAGCTGCCCGGAGGCACGTCCGTGCCGACGAGGTAGACCCCGTTCCCGAACGTCGAGCGGGCAATGATCCTCTCCTGCCGGCGAATGGCCGCCGCTCGCTCATCCAGCTCGCGGGCACGTTGTCGCAAGTCTCCGGCTCGCTGATCGAGCTCTGCCTCCCTGTCCTCGAGGGCGGCGACCTGCGCCTCGGTCGGGTCCATGGTTTCGGTGACCGTCTCACTCACGGTGTCCGTCTCCGTTTCTGTGACCGTCTGCATGACGGGCTCGGCGCTCGCCGCCTCCTCGTTCCCAGCGGAGCCGACACCGACCCCGACGAGAAAAAGAACTGCGCATGCGGCAATGAGCTTCCAATGAGCGCGCATCCAGGCCATCTATCTCAACCCCTCCCCGTCGGCGTGCTGTGATGACTGAAGTAACGCACGTCACGAGTGTCGATTCCACCAACGAAGGCCAGTTAGAGGCTAGGCAAGAGACGGCGACTAGCTGACGAGACGGCGCACCGCCCCGGCGAGCACGCGGGCGCCTAGCTCGTATTGCTCGGGCGCGGTGTACTCCTCCGGCGAGTGGCTCAGACCACCGCGGCTGGGGACGAAGAGCATCGCCGCGGGCACGTGGTGGGCGAGGACCATCGCATCGTGCCCGGCGCCGCTCGGCATGCGCAGGGTCGTGGCGCCCTCAGCGCGCGCCGCGTCCTCGAGCGCGTCCTGGAGACCGGCGTCGAGCGCGACCGGCAGCTTGCGATGCGTCTCGGCGAGCTCGAGCCCGAGGGCCTCCTCGGCGGCGATCGCAGTCAGGGTCTCGCGGACGAACGGCTCGAGCTCCGCGTAGCGGTCCGGGGAGGGGGAGCGCACGTCGATCGTGAGCTCCGCCGCTCCCGGCACGACGTTGAACCCGCCCGGCTCGGCCGCGATGACGCCGACGTTGGCGGTCATGTCGTCGCGCTCCCGGGCGGCGTCCCTGAGCGCGAGCACGGCCCGCGCGGCGCCGGCGAGCGCGTCTCGGCGAAGCTCCATCGGCGTCGTCCCTGCATGGTTCGCCTCGCCGAGGAAGCGCGCGCGGAAGCCGAGCATCCCCGTGATCGCAGTCACGACGCCGAGGTCGATGCCGCGCTGCTCGAGCACCGGTCCCTGCTCGATGTGGAGCTCGAGGAATGCGCCGATCTCCTGGACGCGCCGCGCGCCGGTGAGGCGGGCGAAATCCTGGCCGGACTCGGCCATCGCCTCGGGGATGCCCC
>JBOHAM010000039.1:0-31556 GCA_050697735.1 Gaiellaceae bacterium
CGCTTGGGTCGTGCGCAACCCGCCCTACCGTCTCGCCTTGTCAGCAGAAACGGGGCGTGATCACGGTCGGCGGCGTCCCGACATGCACGTTGAAGTGGAAGTTCAGGAACGCGCGCTGCAGCTGCTCGTTGCCGCACCGGGGCGGCCCGACGTCGACCGGACCAGACGGCGTCATGAGGACGTGCTCGTGCGGCGGCGGCGGCGCCTGTGCGCTCCCCGGAACCACCAGAAGGGCCCCGACCGACAGGACCAGAATGCTCAAGACCACGAATCTCCGCATCGCTCCTCCTTTCCCGAGAGGGCCAACGCGGTCCTACCGCGGCGGGAGGTCGTGAGCAACGATACTTTCGTCCAGTTCTCCGGCGCTGAGCTCCCCTTCGACCACGCGGTCTTCGCTCAGCGGCGGGGCTGGAAATGGGGGAGGTAGGATTCGAACCTACGAAGGCTGAGCCAACGGGTTTACAGCCCGTCCCCTTTGGCCACTCGGGAACTCCCCCGCGGCGGCGTCAAGTGTAGCCGAGCGGCGCCGGGGCTCCCTCACTCCCCCGTTCGAGCTAAAGCGTCTTCGGACGCCGCGCCGATAGCCGCAGTCGGCGTTATGAACCTCGACGATCTGCTGGCACGCGTCATCGACGCGGGAGGGAGCGACCTTCACCTCAAGGTGAGCTCGCCTGCCATGGTCCGGGTGGACGGAGAGCTTCAGCCGGTCGAGCAGCGCCTGCTCAACCCCACGGATCTCGAGAACGTGCTCCTGGCCGTCACCGAGCGTTCTCCCGCCAAGCGCGAGGCCTTTCACGAGACGGGCGACCTCGACACCTCCTACCTGGCCGAGGGCATCGGCCGCTTCCGCGTCAACGGATTCCGCCAGCGCGGCGCGATCTCGTTCGCCTTCCGCTTCGTGCCCAAGGAGATCCCGAGCTTCGAGAAGCTCGGCCTGCCACCGGGAGTCGGAAAGCTCGCCCAGGAGCACCGCGGGCTGGTGCTCGTCACCGGGGCGACCGGCTCGGGGAAGTCGACCTCGCTCGCGGCGATGCTCAACTGGATCAACCGCAACCGGAAGATGCACATCGTCACGATCGAGGACCCGATCGAGTTCATCCACGACGACTGGGCCTCGATCGTGAACCAGCGGGAGGTCGGGCTCGATACCGAGTCCTTCAAGCAGGCCCTCCGCCGGGTGCTCCGGCAGGACCCCGACGTCATCCTCATCGGCGAGCTCCGCGACGAGGAGACCGCGCAGACGGCGCTCCAGGCGGCCGAGTCCGGCCACCTCGTCTTCTCCACCCTGCACACGCTGGACGCCGCGGAGACCATCGGGCGCCTGATCGAGTTCTTCCCCGCCCAGAAGCAGATGATGGTGCGGGAGATCCTCGCCGGCGTCCTTCGGGGCGTCGTCAGCCAGCGCCTGCTCCCCCGCACGGACGGAGGCCGCGTCGCCGCCGTCGAGGTGATGGTGAACACCGCCCGGATCGCCGACCTCATCCGCGAGCCCGAGAAGACGCACGGGATGACCGAGGCGATCGAGGAGGGCGGCTACCACCAGATGCAGAGCTTCTCCCAGCACCTCGTCGAGCTGGTCGTCGAGGAAGTGGTCGAGCTCGACGTCGCCGCGGCGGCCGCGACGAACCGCCACGACTTCGAGATCGCCGTCGAGCAGGCCCTCCGCCGCCGGCGTGTCGCCGAGGAGGGCACGGGCGTGGCGGTCGACTTCTCCAGCCTTGCCGAAGAGGAGGTCCCGCCTCCTGACGACGAGCTCTCGGAGGAACCGGTGCAGGGACTGCGGCTCGCGTCCTCGGAGCAATGAGGCGCCTTCTTCCGGGCATCGCGGCCGTGCTCGTGGCGGCGGCCCTGCCGGCGGCGGCGTCCGCCCAGGGATCGCTGCCGAGCTACACGGAGCCGAACGGCCCCGGGTCGATCAGCGTGCCCTTCAACCTCTCGGCGCCGCCGGCCCGTCCCGCCCAGCGCTCCTACGAGCAGCTCGTGGCGCTCTGGCAAAGCGCCGGCCGGGGCTACGGCGTGCCGTGGCAGGTCCTCGCCGCCATCAACAAGATCGAGTCCAACTTCGGCCAGAACATGGGGCCGAGCTCGGCCGGCGCCCTCGGCTGGATGCAGTTCATCCCCTCGAGCTGGATGCGCTGGGGCATGGACGCCGACGGCGACGGCGTCGCCGACCCGTGGGACCCCGAGGACGCCGTCTTCTCGGCCGCGCGGTACCTCGCCGCGGCCGGCGCGCACGAGGACCTCGAGCGCGCGATCTTCGCCTACAACCACGCGCAGTGGTACGTCGACGACGTCCTCGAGCTCGCCGCGACCTTCGGCGACGACCCGCTCTCCGCCGGCGCCCCCGCGCTCGCCTTCCCCTTCGCCGCGCTGGAAGGCCGGCTGACCGACGCGCGGCGCCGCGTCGCGCGCACCTCCCGGGCCATCGACCGTGCCGGTCGCCGGCTCGAGCAGCTCGAATGGCAGCGCCTCCAGGCCGAGCAGGCCGCCGGCAACCCCTCCCTCTCGACCGTCGGCTTCCGCAAGGCCGAGACGAGGCTCGCACGCATCGTCCGCGCCGAGGACGCCTTGCGGCGCCGCTCCGATCGGCTCCGCCTGCGCCTCGAGGACTCGAAGACGGCGCTCGCATCGCTCCAGTCGGAGCGCGCCGGAGCGGCGCTCGCGGGCTTCGCGCCGCTCGACGGCAGCGCGCCCGCCGCGATCGACGGCTACGTCTTTCCCGTCGGAGGAGGCCCCAGCGCCGTCTCCGTCGCCCACGAGCACCACGACTACCCGGCCGCGGACATCGCCGCTCCGGAGGGCTCGCCGCTCTACGCGCTCGCGGACTCGACGGTCGTCGATGCCTGGCCCGAGGAGAACGGGCGTTGCGGGATCGGCCTCTCGCTCCGCCTCGAGACCGGGGTCAGCTACGTCTACTGCCACCTCTCCTACCTGGAGCCGCACGTGGTGCCCGGGACGGCTCTAGCCGCCGGCGCCCCGGTCGGCCTCGTCGGCTCGACCGGGAACTCGACCGGGCCCCATCTCCACCTCGCCTACGACCCCTCGGTCGCCTACCCGCAGGAGGAGGCGTGGTTCCAGACCTTCGCCGGCCGTGCGTTCAGCTGGCAGGACGCACCGACTCCGGAGCGGCCGGCAATCCGAAGTGGCGCGCCTTTCGGGAAGCCGAGGAGCGATGCGGGACCGGTCTACAAGGTCGTCCGCACGCGCGTCCTCCGCTTCACCTCCAGCGCCAACTGATGGGGGCTTGACCTTTCGGCGCACCCTGCCGATGGGGGAGGAATGGCGGCCCGTCTCGCTCTGCTCGCTCCGCGCCTGATCGTCCTCGTGGTGATCTGGCTGCTCGCCGCGGCCAGCTGGACGCTGGCGGCCGGCGGCGGCGGAACGGCTCCGACGACCACGGCGGCCGAGGAGGCCGCTGGGCCGGCCAGGCCCGACGCGCTCGTCGTCCCCGACGTGCGCCGCCAGGCCTACGTCTTCGCCAAGGGCATCCTGCAGGACGCCGGCTTCGCCTGGCGCGTGCAGGGCGCGGTCAAGGGCTTCGCGGCCAATACCGTCGTCTCCCAGACCCCGGCGCCCGGCGTGCGCGTCGTCGACAACGGCTCCCCGACGGTCGTCGTCGTGCTCGCCCGCAATCCCGACTACGCCGAGCGAGGGCTCCCCGAGAACGCAGCGCCGTACAAGGGCACCGCCGTCGTCCTCATGAGCGACTGGCGCGCCGCGCAGGAGCGCGAAGCGGCCGAGGCGGAGACGGTGCCGGCCGAGACCCAGCCCGCCGAAACCGCTCCCGCGACGACCACCGAGACCGCGCCGGCGGCGCCGCCCGCCCCAGCGCCTGCGCCCGCGCCTGCTCCCGCCCAGGCGAAGGGGAAGTACCGCCAGCCCGACTTCACCGTCGAAAACGCGCCTCGCGAGCCCGCGGACGAGCTCCCGCTCCCGGACCGCGCGCGGCGGCTCGAGCGCCGCGCCGGGGCGGTCGCCAAGCCGAATAGGCAGTTCGTCGACCACTGGCTCTACCAGCACACCTGGATCGTCACCGGCGCGCGCTTCGGGTGGCGGAACGGCGACGAAGCCCTCCGCACCCTCATCCGCGTCGATCGCAGCCTGCAGGCGCGCCTCGGCTTCGGCGCCCGGAGCGAGCAGGTCGCCCGCCGCGCGCTCGCGTACGTGGAGAGCAGGAAGCGCTGACCATGGCTCGGCTTCCGTCGCCCCGCGGCCAGGGCGGCTACACGCTGATCGAGCTGGTCACCGTCCTGAGCATCTTCCTGGTCGTCCTCACCTCCCTGACGACCCTCTTCGTCTCGGGTGCCAAGGCGGAGCTGGACGCCAACCGCCGCTTCCAGGCGCAGCAGACAGCTCGGGTCGCCACCGACCGCATGCGCCGCGAGATCCACTGCGCGAGCGAGCTCACGCTCACGAGCGCTTCCTCGATCACGATCACCCTCCCCGGCGGCTGCCCGACGGCCGGCGGGTCGGAGACGACGGTCGTCTACGACACGGCGAACGTGTCCACGAACCGCTACACGCTCCGCCGCAAGAAGGGATCCGAGGCCGCCGTCGCCATCGCCGACCACCTGACGAGCGGGAACCTCTTCTCGTACGTGGCTCCGTCGGCCTCCGCGCTGGGCCAGCTGCACGTGGACATGCCGGTGAACGTCTACCCGAACGAGGCATGGAAGAGTTGGCGCCTCACGACCGACATTGTCCTCAGGAACACAACCCGTTCCTGAGAGACATGCGGCTACTACGACTTCTGAGAGCCCAGGAAGGGATCACGCTGGTCATGGCGATCGGCATCCTCGGCGTGCTCTCGATCACGGGCACCACCCTCATCTACTACTCGAGCTCGAACGCCCGGAGCGCGAGCGCCTCCAAGGGCTCGGAGACGGCGTACACGCTGGCGGAGGCGGGGGTCGCGCAGGCGCTCTCGGTGCTGAACAGCGCCCTGAACCCGCTGACCGGCTCGCTCCTCGCGGAGACCACCCTCCAGCTCGAGGGCGGGAGCGTCACCTATTCGGGCACGTTCGACGACGAGGACTACATCTGGACGATCACGGCGACGGGCTCGGTCGCGAACCCCACCGGGGCCGCGCCGATCACGCGCACCCTCACGCAGCAGGCGCAGGTCTACGGGCTGAACAGCGGCGCGAGCGTCGCCGCGTGGAGCCGGTGGTATGCCGACTCGACCTCGAGCTGCCTGACGATCGAGGACGTGAACATCACGATGCCCATCGCCACCCGCGGCAGTCTCTGTCTGCGCGGCTCGGCCCAGATCACGGGCGCGACGACCACGCTCGAGGTGGGCGGGAACGTGACGATGACGCGCACGACGTCCACGAGCAACCGCGACCCGTCGGCTGCCATGGGCTGGACGAACTCGGGGAACGTCTTCACGAGCAACAACACGGACGCGCACACGACGATCTCCGGCGGCAGCACCAGCGCCAACCTCGACGTCACGGGCTTCGGCTTCTCGGTCCCCTCGAACGCCACGATCACCGGCATCGAGGTCGAGATCGAGCGCGAAGCAAGCAACTCGAGCAGCATCGAGGACTCCGACGTCTACCTGCTCAAGGGTGGCAGCCCGTCCGGTGAGGACAAGAGGAGCACGAGCGACTGGTGGACCTGGGACTCGACCCGCGAGTACGGCGACAGCACCGACCTCTGGAGCACGAGCTGGACGCCTGCGCAGGTGAACGCCTCCAGCTTCGGCGTGCGCCTCAAGGCGCTCAACCACAACGGCTCGAACCGCACCGCCTACGTCGATCACGTCGAGATCACGGTCTGGTACCAGCCCCCGCCGACCACGACGATCGGCACGGCGGCGACCCCGCTCGCCTCCGTCCAGGTGACGGGGACCTGCAAGTACGACACGCAGGCGGCCCACTCGCCCTGCACGGACGTGGACAAGGTGTGGGCGAACACCATCGGGACGGCTCCGCAGAACCTGAGCAAGCCCGCAGTCGACCTCGCGTACTGGTACGACAACGCCAAGCCGGGCCCGAACCACAACTGCACGACCGGCAGTTTCCCGGGCGGCTTCGACAACAACAGCTACCTCGACAACAGCCGGGGCGGCTCGGCCGAGGTCACGCCGAACAACTCGAGCTACACGTGCCAGGTGCACGACGCGGACGGCGACCTGCTGGGCGAGCTCTCCTGGGACCACGTCACGCAGGTGCTGACGATCAAGGGCACGATCTACATCGACGGCGACTTCCGCTTCGACGACGACGGCGCCATCGCCCACTACCAGGGCCGCGGCATCATCTACGCGACGGACGACCTCGAGTTCGACGAGCTCGTCTGCGCGGGCGGCTCGGGCAACACGTCCTGCGTCGACACCGGCATGGCGAACTGGGACCCGACCCAGAACATGATGATCGTGCTCGCCGGCGGTGACTCCGAGTACGACCAGGGCGGGACGCAGGCTCCCGAGGACCCCTCGGGGTTCCAGGGGCTCATCTACGCCGACGGGGACTGCACCGTCCACGAGAACTTCCACACGAGCGGTCCGATCGTCTGCGACAAGATCCTCCTCCCGGACGAGCCGAACGGCTGGCCGACGTACTACGACTGGCCGCCGCTCGGCTCGCTCGTCGAGGGCCAGATGTACTCCGATCCCGAGACCGCGGGCGACTTCGTCGTCGTCCCCGGACTCCAGTCCGGCTAGCCAACCTCAGCCACCTCCGCTGGGGTGTCGAAGCGAGCCTCGCCGGCCGATAGACCCTGTGTGAGGCCCCGCTCCCTCCTCTGGCTCCTGCCTGTCCCGGTCGCAGCGGGGCTCCTCGCCGTGCGCGACGCCTCCGCGCCCGAGGACATCGCCGACATCCCGTTCTTCCTCAGCTCGGCGGAGACGCTGCTGTCGTCCCGCTGGCTGGAGACCTTCGCGAGCCCGGACCTGCAGGTCGGCCCGGTGCAGCTGCTCCTCCTGGGAGCCGGCGAGCGCCTCGCCGCGGCGCTGGGCGTCTCGGCGCTCGGGCTGCTCGCCTTCCTCGTCGAGCTCGGGGTCGCGCTGCTGCTCCTCTACACCGTCGGCAAGATCCTCGAAGGCCGGCGCTACGTGCGCGAGGCCCAGCTGGGCGTCGGCCTGGCGGCGGTCGCCCTCGGGCTGACGAGCGACGCCTATGCGTCGGGCCATCCCGCCCAGGTGGTCGTCCCCCTGGTCTGGATCCTCGCCGGGCTCCGCGCCCGACGCGGGCAGCCGCTGAGCGCCGGGCTCCTCCTCGGCGCAGCGGCCGGCCTCGAGACCTGGGCGGTCCTCGGCGCGCCGGTCCTGCTGCTAGCCGACACCAGGCGGAGTGCCGCTCGAGGCCTCCTGGCGTGCGTCGCCGTCGCCGCCGCGATCTTCGCGCCGTTCGCGCTCTTCGGCTCGTTCGGGATGCTCGACTACGAGTGGGAGGTCAGCACCTGGTCGCCCCTGAGCCTCGTTCTCGGCGCCGGCACCGACTTCCCGTGGTCTCTTCGCCTCCTCCAGGGCGGCGCGGCCGTCGGGCTGGGCGCGGTCGCCGCGCTCGTGCTCAGGAAGCGGGAGAGCGCCGTCTGGGCCGTTCCGCTCGTGGTCGTCTGCGTCCGGCTCGCACTCGATCCGACGCTCTATCCGTGGTACTGGCTCGCGCTCGCGACCGTCGCCCTGGTGGGCGCGGTCGAGCTCGCCGGCTCCTTAAGTCGCCTCCGGCGGACGCCGATACCGGTAGCGAGATGAACGTCGCGCTCGCAGTTCTGGCCGTGCCGCCCGCCCTCGCGCTCGGGAGCTTCCTGAACGTCGTCGCGGCCCGGCTCCCCGAGCAGCGGTCGCTCGTCCATCCGCCCTCGGCCTGTCGCTCGTGCGGCGAGCGCCTCGCGTGGCGCGACAACGTCCCCGTCCTCTCGTACCTCCTCCTGCGCGGCCGCTGCCGGAACTGCGGGGAGCGCATCGGCGTGCGCTACCTCGCCGTCGAGGCCCTCACCGCCCTCCTCGTCGCCGCGTGCTTCCTCGCCTTCGGCCTGACGGCGGACGCGTTCATCGCCGCGTTCTTCGTCTCCGTCCTCGTCGTGCTTTCCGCCATCGACGTCGAGCACCGCATCCTGCCGGACAAGATCGTCCTCCCCTCGGCGGCCGTCGTCCTGGCCGCTCAGCTCGCCGTGCACCCCGACCAGGCGTTGGAGTGGGTGCTCGGCGCGCTCGGCGCCTCCCTCTTCCTCTTCGTGGCGCTGCTGGCCTACCCGAAGGGAATGGGGATGGGCGACGTGAAGCTCTGCCTCCTCTTGGGCGCCGCGCTCGGCCAGCTCGTCGTCGTCGGCCTCATGCTGGGAATGCTCGCGGCGCTCGTGCCCGCGGTCGTGCTCGTCGCCCGCCACGGCGCCGCCGCGCGCAAGATGGCGATCCCCTTCGGGCCCTTCCTCGCCTTCGGGGCGGTTCTGGCGCTCTTCTTCGGCGAGCCCCTCCTCGACGCCTACGTCGGCGCCCTCTAGCGCGTCGGTAGTCAATCCCCACTCTTGGGGATACGGCCGCGGACGCCGATAACCACCTCAGGTGGAATTCGACGAGCTTCAACCACTTCGCCGTAGCGGAGCGAACGAGGGCGCGGACAACCCGGGCGTCGAGCCCGAGTACCCGCCGGGTGCCGGCATCTCGAGCAACCCGATCGCGCACCTCGTCGCCGACCTACTCGAGACGACCGGGCTGATCCCGCTCGACCGGCTGGCCCTTGCGCGCTCGCGCGCCGGCCAGGGCTCGCTCGCGGAGGCGATCATGGACGAGCGCCTCACGTCGGCCACGGAGTTGCTCGTCCCCGGCCCGCGCGTCGAGGCCCCCAGCGCGAGCGACGAGGCACGGGCGCTCGCCGAGAAGCACCACCTGCCCTACGTCGATCTCTCCGTGGTCGGCGTTCAGAAGGTCGCCGCGGAGTCGATCCCCATTCACGTCCTCGAGCGCGCGGGAGCCCTCCCCTACGAGATCAAGGGCGACACGCTGCGCATCGCGATCGGCGATCCGACGAACGTCCAGGCGATCGACGAGCTCCGGCTCGCGACGCGCTTCACGCTCGAGGTCGGCCTCGCCCCCAAGGAGGAGATCGACCTCGAGCTGAGGCGGCTCCAGCGGGCCAGCGAGGCCTGGGAGCGGGCGGCTCTCGTCGAGGAGGAGATCCACTTCCCCGAGGACGAGGAGGAGGGCGACGACCTCGAGGCCGAGGACGGCGTCTCGGATGCCCCGCTCGTCCGCCTGGTCAACTCGATCATCCTCCAGGCCGCCGAGGACGGGGCCAGCGACATCCACTTCGACCCGCAGGACGACGCGCTCGTCGTCCGGCTGCGCGTCGACGGCGTCCTCCACGAGGTGCAGCGCATCCCGAGGCGCCTGGCCGCCGGGGTGACGACGCGCCTGAAGGTGCTCGCCAAGCTCGACATCGCCGAGCGGCGCAAGCCGCAGGACGGCCGCATCTCTCTGAACGCGAGGGCCGCCGGGCGCCTCCTCGACATCCGCGTCGCCGTCCTGCCGACGGTCGAGGGCGAGGGCGTCGTCATGCGCCTCCTGGACAAGTCGAAGCGCCCGCCCACGCTCGCGGAGCTCGGTCTCTCCGAGGAGATGCGCGTCGTCTTCGAGGAAATCGTCCAGAAGCCCACCGGAGCGCTCCTCGTCACCGGGCCGACGGGCTCCGGTAAGTCGACGACGCTCTACGCCTCGCTCAACGAGATCAACCGCCCCGAGATCAACATCATCACGGTCGAGGACCCGGTCGAGTACCGCCTCGCCGGGCTGAACCAGGTGCAGGTGAACCTCCGCGCCGGGATGACGTTCTCGGCCGCGCTCCGCTCGATCCTCCGCTCCGACCCTGACGTCGTGATGGTCGGAGAGATCCGCGACGCCGAGACGGCGAAGATGGCGATCGAAGCCGCCCTCACCGGTCACTTCGTCCTCTCCACGCTGCACACGAACGACGCGCCGAGCGCGCTGACCCGCCTGAACGAGATGGGCGTCGAGCCGTTCCTTACGGGCTCCGCCGTCACGGCCGTCCTGGCGCAGCGCCTGGCGCGGAAGCTCTGCACGCACTGCTGCGAGATGTACATGGCCACGCGCGAGGAGATGCTCGAGGCCCGCTTCACGCCCGAGCAGGCGGCCTCCGCGGACGGGGTCGGGCTCTACCGCAAGCGCGGCTGCCCCCGCTGCAACCAGACCGGCTACAAGGGCCGGATCGGCATCTATCAGCTGATGGCGATGAACGAGGAGGTCAGCCGCCTCGCCGCCCAGCACGCTAGCCGCGAGGAGCTCGAGCGCGCCGCGCTCGAGACGGGCATGAAGACCCTCTGGGACGACGGCCTCGGCAAGGTCATCTCGGGCCTCACCTCCCTGGAAGAGCTCGCCCGAGTCCTCGTTTAGGGCGAACCGAAGAACCCAAGTAACACTGTGTTACTTGGGTTCTCTCCGGCTTGCTCCGGCGGGCGACGAACTCCTTTTTACCAGGGGTTTATCACTTGAAGTCCGTCAGGACTTCAAGTGACATCACAGCCGAGATATTCGAGAACCGTGACGGTCTCGCGAATGAATGTGTCGGCCTCGTCGCGCGTGCCGAAGCGGTACGGGCCCGGCCGGAGCGGCTCGACCCTGAGACCCCCGACGGGGTAGACCTCGCATTCGACGAGGAAGCCCGCCGGCTCCTCGGTGTAGCGCATGCGGACGAGCTCGCGGTTGTCCTTGCGGGCCGAGCGCAGCGCGAGCTCGTGCGCGCCCTCGGCCGCGGGCTCGGGCGCGGGGGCGCTCATCGCGCCGCGTTCGAGATCGCCTGGGCGATCGTGGTGCGGTCGGCGTAGCCCTCGAAGCGGTAGCGGAGCCTCGGCCCGCGCGTGAGCACGAGCACTGTGGGAGACTCCAGCACTTCGTAGCCGATCGCGAGCGCGGCCACCTGAGCCTCGCGCCTGACGTCGACTGAGAGGAACCCGGCGCTCAGGTCGAGCGCCGCGCCGCGCGCGTCCAGGACCGCCTTCGCGTCGACGACCGGGTCGCCTGCGGAGAAGACGACGACGACGACGCGGTCGAAGTAGAGCGCCCATTCGAGAGCCTCGGCGCCGGTCAGAGGGCGGGACGTCTGCCGCGGCGCGTTCTTGTCCTTCGGCGCCGTGTCGACCGCGCACGCGGGAGCGCCGAGCCGTTGGACCTCTTCGTTCCAGGCCTGCACGAGCGCGGCGTCGCGGTCGGCGATCCGGAGGATGCGCTGGAGGTCTCGCGCGCGGAACGCGTCGAGCGCCTGCCGGACGTGGCCGAGGCTGCGCTCGAGGTCCCCGCGAAGGACGTTCACAGCGTTCCGCTCGCCCCGCGGCCACCCGAGCGCGGCGAAGCGGGCGTTGAACCGCGTGCCGATTTTGACGCTCTGCGCCAGGAAGGCCTGGGCGGCCTGGGGCGTCCTCGGCCTCTCGACCGTCTTGGCGTAGAACTCGGTGCAGAGGGCACCTGCCTGTCGCACCCAGACACCGGCCTCCACCGCGCCGACGGGCGCAGGCTCGGCGGGCTGGGGCGCGGGCGCCGGGGCCGTGGTCGTGGCCGGCGGCGGCGGGCTCGTGGCGGGCACCGGAGAGGAGCCCATCGCGAAGGCGCCGAAGCCGGCGCCGAGCAGGCCGAGGACGGCGACGGGGAGGAGCACTTTGAGGCGAAGTTGCTGCCGCATTCCAGGTTCCCTATCGGCACTGCTTCACGCGCGCTTAAGTAGAAAGGGCGCGGTCTCCCGCGCCCTTTCGCGATTCCGATCGAAGCCCGGCTAGCAGGCGCCGGTCGTGATGTCTGCCGCGGGGCCGCCCTTCTTGAAGGTGGCCTGGCCGACGACGCTCTCGATGCAGTAGGACGCCGCCGTCGCGCGCTCGACGGTGATCCCCTTGATGCCGGCGTCGTACGACGCGGTCAGCTTCGTCAGCGTGAGGCCGAGGTAGCCGCTGGCCGTGTGGTCGGCGTAGTACGCCTCCACGCCCGGGATGGCGGCGCGGACGTTGGCCTGGGCGGCCGACTTCTCCGCGCGGGCGCGGAAGCTGAGGTACGACGGGATCGCGATTGCGAGCAGGATCCCGATGATGATGATCACGACGAGGAGCTCGATGAGGGTGAAGCCCCCTTCTTTCTCCGAGACCGTGATCCGATTCCTGAGCCTCTGAATCATGAGCGGACTCCTTCCGTTCGAGCGATGACGTACATAGGCGTGCAGTGGCTCACGGCCTGATATCGGCTCTCCGCCGCTGCCTCCGGTCCCCTCGTTCGAGGGATTTCCCAGCCCTCTTCAGTAATGCGGATTGGCTGCCGATAGCTCCGTTCGGGAGCACCCATGGAACCCGTCTCGCAGCCGACCCCTCAGACCTTTCCGGAGCCCGTTGCCGGGTCCCCGGGCGACCCCGAGCACGCGCCGGCAGACGCTCCCGCGGCCCAGCCGAAGCGGCCCGCGGCCTCGATCGACGAGCTGCTCGAGCAGGTCGTCGCCCAGGGTGCCTCCGACCTGCACGTGACGGTCGGCAGCGAGCCCGTCATCCGCGTCAACGGCCGGCTGCAGCGCCTCGAGGAGTTCACCCGCCTCTCCCCCGACGACACCCAGCGGATGCTCTACCGCATCCTCTCGACCCAGCAGCAGAAGCAGTTCGAGATCAAGCGGCAGATCGACATCTCGTACTCGATTCCCGGTCTCGCGCGCTTCCGCGTCAACGTCTACTTTCAGCGTGAGAGCCTCGGCGCCGCGTTCCGGCTGATTCCCGCCGAGCTGAAGACGTTCGAGCAGCTCGGGCTCCCGCCCATCCTGAAGGAGTTCACGACGAAGCCGCGCGGGCTCGTCCTCGTCACCGGGCCGACCGGCTCGGGCAAGTCGACGACCCTCGCCGCGGTGATCGACGAGATCAATCGCACGCGCGACGACCACATCATGACCATCGAGGACCCGATCGAGTTCCTCCACCGCCACAAGCGCTGCATCGTCAACCAGCGCGAGATCGGCCCGGACGCCTCGAGCTTCGCCGAGGCGCTGCGCGGCGCGCTGCGCCAAGACCCCGACGTGATCCTGCTCGGCGAGATGCGCGACCTCGAGACGATCGCAACCGCCCTGACGGCCGCGGAGACCGGACACCTCGTCTTCGCCACGTTGCACACGCAAGACGCGCCCTCGACCGTCGACCGCCTGATCGACGTCTTCCCGGCCGCCCAGCAGGAGCAGGTGCGCGTCCAGATCGCGGCCACGCTCCAGGGGATCGTCACGCAGACGCTCCTCCCGACGATGGACGGGCTGGGCCGCGTCGCGGCGCTCGAGATCCTGCTCCCGGACGACGCGGTCCGGAACCTCGTCCGCCAGGCGAAGGTGGAGCAGATCTACTCGGTCATGCAGACGAACACCGCTCGCGGCATGCAGACCCTCGAGCAGGCCCTCCTCGACCTCGTCCGCCGCGGCAAGGTCTCGAAGGAGACCGCGCTCATGCGCTCGAGCAAGCCCGACGCGCTCAAGGGCCTCCTGCAAAGGAACGGGCTCCTCGCTGCCGACGACGCCCCCGCGGGCGGCCTGCGGGCGGCCGGGAGCTAGGGGAGCGCGGTGGCCAAGCAGGTCGTCGGCCTCAAGCTGGGCGCCTCGCGGCTGACCGCCGCGCGGCTCGCCGTGAACGGCTCCGCCGAGCTCCTCCAGCTGGCGGAGTCGCCCCTGCCGCGCGGAATCGTCGCCGGCGGCGAGGTGCGGGACGTGCCGGCCCTCGCCGAGGCCCTGAAGGAGTTCTTCAAGCGCCACAAGCTGCCGAAGCGGAACGTCCGCATCGGCGTGGCGAACAACCGCATCGGCGTCCGCACCATCGAGGTGGCGGGCATCGAGGATCCGAAGCAGCTCGCGAACGCGGTCCGCTTCCGCGCGCAGGAGGCCCTCCCGATTCCGATCGACGAGGCCGTCCTCGACTTCCAGGTGCTCTCCGAGAGCGCGGATGCCGAGGGCCAGCCCGTCCGGCGGGTGCTCCTCGTCGTCGCCTACCGGGATCTCGTCGCCGGGCACGCGGAGGCCTGCCGTCTCGCCGGCGTGCGCCTCGTCGGCGTCGACCTCGACGCGTTCGCCCTCCTTCGCGCGCTGACCCCGGCGGGGCCGGTGCTGCCCCAGCCCGCGGGCGACCGCAGCGCGCTCGTGGCCGTCTCCGTGGGCTCGGAGCGCAGCGTCCTCGCCGTCTCCGACGGCAAGAGCTGCGAGTTCACCCGCATCCTCGACTGGG
The DNA here is from genome assembly GCA_050697735.1 of Gaiellaceae bacterium. Taxonomy (GTDB): domain Bacteria; phylum Actinomycetota; class Thermoleophilia; order Gaiellales; family Gaiellaceae; genus JAIBJN01. Next base: position 14,182 of record JBOHAM010000039.1, read on the forward strand.
GCGGGAACGCGATGACGGTCGCGATCGGCCGCGCGCTCGAGATCGAGCTCGAGGAGGCCGAGCGCCTGAAGATCGAGCTGGCGCTGCAGGGCGACGAGGTGCCGGAGGGTCTCGAGCCGGCGCGTGCCGTCCAGGCCCGCGAGGCGCTCACGGGCGCCCTCCAGGCCTTCGGCCGCGAGCTCGTCTCCTCGCTCCAGTTCTACCAGGGGCAGCCCGACTCGCTCGGGATCCGCGAGATCGTGCTCGCCGGCGGCACGGCGCGCCTCGCCGGCCTCGCGCCGGAGCTCCAGCGCCTGGTCGGCGTCCCGGTACGTGTGGGCGACCCGCTTGTCGGCGTCGCCGTCGGGAAGAAGCTCCGCGGTGACGTCCCAGGCCCCTCGCACGCGGTTCCGATCGGCCTCGGGATGGCGATCTGATGGATCTGAACAAGGAGATCAAGCTCTCGGACCTGTTCCGCCGCAAGGCGAAGACGCCGGGCGAGGACGGGGCGGCGGCGCCCGAGGAAGAGAAGCCGAAGAAGGAGCGCCGTGCGCTCTTCTCCCGCGCGCCGCGCGAGAAGGCCGAGAAGGCGCCCAAGCCGCCCAAGCAGCCGAAGGAGCCCAGGCGGTCGCGCCGCGAGAAGGCCAAGGGGCCCGCGGTGGAGGAGCGACCCGCCGTCGAGATTCCCCAGATCCCGCTCATGCGGGCGTTCAACCTCCTGCCCAAGGAGGGCATGGGCGAGCAGAAGACGATGTCCGCCGGGTTCGCCCGCGTGGCGCTGGCGCTGCTCGCGCTCCTCGTCGTCGCCGCGCTCGGAGCCGGGTACATGCTCATGAGCTCGCGCGCGAAGGAGAAGCAGGGGCAGGTGGACGATCTCCGCGCGCAGCTCGCCGAGGTCACGGCCGCGGCTCCCGAGCAGCTCGCCGAAGGCGCCGGAACGGCGGTGCTCGCCGGCGAGAGCCAGGCGCGCGCGGCCGCCCTTGGCGACGCGCTCGCGTCCCGCGTCGCCTGGGACCGCACCCTGCGGGAGTTCGCGCTGGTCGTCCCCGACGATGTCTGGCTCGCCACGCTCACCACGAGCACGGGCGTGGGCGAGGACGGTTCGCCCACGGGGCAGGCCTCGTTCACGATCACCGGCTTCGCCGAGAGCCATGCAAGCGTCGCCCTGCTTCTCTCCCGCCTCTCCGTTCTCCCCGAGTTCGCCAGCGTGCAGCTGCAGTCGAGCGCGCGCGGCCAGTCCACCACCGGGGAAGGCTCGGAAGAGGCGCCGGCGCAGCAGGGCCCGGCCTCGTACAGCTTCACCATCGTCGCCACGCTCGTGCCGGGAGGGGTGACGTCCTCGTGAAGCGGCAGGTCCCGATCGCGGTGATCGTCGTGCCGATCCTCCTCGTCGTCGCCGCCGTCGGCTACTTCTTCCTCGTCAAGCCGAAGCAGGACGAGGCGGGCCGTCTCGACGAGGAGATCGCGAAGCTCGAGACCATGTATGACGTCGCCCTCGCGGCGCAGCGGCAGCCCCAGGTCGAGGAGACCACGATCAGGGTCGCCGACCTGTTCCGGGTCACGAAGGCGATGCCCGACGAGGAGGACATGGCGGGGATCATCCTCGAGCTGAACTCGGTCGCCGTCGCCTCGGGGGTCGACTTCGTCTCGATCACCCCGTCGGGGGCCACCGTGCGCTCGACCTACTCCGCGATCCCGATCAACCTCACGTTCGAGGGCAACTACTACGACCTCACCGATTTCCTGTTCCGCCTGCGCAACCTCGTCAGCGTGCGCGACGGAGAGCTCGAGGCCGAGGGACGGCTGTTCACGCTCGACTCCCTCAACCTCACGGGCGGCAGCGAAGGCTTCCCCCGGATCACGGCCGCCCTCACCGTGACCGCCTACGTCTACTCGACCACGCCTCCCGAGGCTCCGGCGGTGCCCCCCACGGACACGACCTCGACCGAGCCGACCGACACGACCGCGACCACGCCGACCGAGGACGGGGGCGACGCCGCCCCGCTGCCCTGATGGCCTCCAAGAAGAAGAACGCAGAAGCGATCCTGAAGGCCAAGGAGGCGAAGCAGAAGAAGCTGCTCATCTTCCTGGCGCCCGTTTTCCTCGGGCTCGCCGTCTGGCAGGGGCCGAAGATGTACTCGGCGTTCTTCTCCGCGCCTCCGGCGCCGGAAGAGGCCGCTCCCGCGACTCCGGCTCCGGCCGATCCCACCCAGGCCCCGCCCCCCGCGGCCCCCGCGGACGGCGAGGTGCCGCCGCCGGGCGGGCTCGAGGACACGGATCTTGCGCCGGTCGCCGACGTGACGAAGCTCCTCACCTTCAGCCGCTTCACCGGCCGCGATCCCTTCCTCGTCCCGCCCGGGGCGCCGGGCAGCTCCGAATCCAGCTCGGGCGGTGGCTCAGGCGGCGGCTCCACCGGCGGCTCGGGCTCCGGGTCCGGAGGCTCGTCGGGGTCAGGCGGCGAGGTCGCCGGCACGGCCGTCCTCGAGGTGAACGGCGCGACCGAGACCGTCTCGATCGGCGAGGAGTTCCCGACGGCCGATCCGACGTTCACGCTCGTCTCGATCAGCGAGGACGGCGTCGTCATCGGCGTCGTGCAGGGCATGTTCGAGGACGGCAGCGCCACCACCGAGATCGCGCTGGGCGAGCGCGTCGTCCTCATCGCAGCGCCCGAGACGACCGAGTTCACGATCGAGCTCGTCGACGTCACCCCCGCCTAAGAGCTCGGTTCAGAGTGACGCCTCGTCGCCGGGGTGTGCTGGGCGCGTGCGAGGCAAGGACGCAGGGAGCGCCCGTATTCGTGAATACGGGCGCGACTGAGGACGCGGCCTCGCGCCGTTCCAGCACGGCCCGGCGGCCAGGTCTTCATTCTAAATCGAGTTCTAAGAGCGGAGCGGCGGCGGGGCCGGCTGCTAGCTGCCCGTGGAGAGGTCGAACGTCGAGGCGACCCGCGCCCACACCTTGTACGGAGCGCTCTGGTCGCGGACGACGATCGTGATCAGCTTCACCGACCGGCCGGCGGCGCCGCTGTCGTTCAGGACCTCGCCCCAGGTCGCGTAGGTGTCGACGCGGTAGGCGCGCCCGTCCGCGCCCGTCACGAGGCTCGTGGGCACGAGGTCCGTGCACGGCGACGAGCCGCAGGCAGGGACGTCGATGCGCTGCACGATGGAGACCGAGATCCCGGCGCCGTGGCTCGCGGCGACGGTGCCGCTCGCCGCCCGCGTGACCGTCCAGGTGGACGTGCCCGCTCCCGCCGTGACGCGCACGATCTCGTTCTCGATCTTCACGTCGAAGGGGGCGGTCGACGGGAACGGGGACGGATCGGCGATCGTGAGCGAGGTGTCGGAGGCCGAGATCGCGGTCGCCAGGCTGGTGGTGGCCGACCCGCCCTCCGTGTAGGCGACGTCGCCCTTGTAGACGCTGTCGGCCGCGTCCACTGTCGTGTTCGCGAGGCCGATGGCCTCGTACTTGATCGCCCGCAGCTGCTCCATCTCGGAGTCGGCGATGACGGCCGCCGTCGTCGCGTAGCCGGCCTGGCGGACCGAGACGATGCCGGCCTGGAACATGGTGAAGACGGCGAGCACGCCGATGAGCATGACGCTCATCGCCGCCACGAGCTCGATCATGCCGAAGCCCCGCTCGTCGCGGTGGCGCGCAACGCGAAGTCGTCCCAGGAGAGACACCGCACGGTTCTCATCGGCACGCGCGGGCTTGCGCTCAAGGCGAGGAAAGGGGATGCCGATCTGGGAGCGGATGGGCTCCTTCGCCTACACGGCCATCAACGCGACCGGCGCCGAGCTCACCGGCGAGATCAACGCCCCCGACCTCTCGGCGGCGCGCGAGACCTTGCGCCTGCGGGGCCTGCTCGCGGTGGAGCTCAACGCCCAGGCGGGCGCAGCCAAGAGCCCCGCCCTGACGGTCAAGAAGATCAAGCCGAAGTCCCTCCAGATCTTCTCCCGCCAGTTCGCGACGATGGTGGAGGCGGGGCTCAACGTCGTCACCGCGCTCGTCATCCTCGAGGAGCAGACCGAGGACACGAAGCTCGCGACCGTGATCGCCGAGCTGCGCGCCGACGTCGAAGGCGGCCTCCTCCTCTCCGAGGCCATGGCCCGCCATCCGCGCGTCTTCTCACGCCTCTTCGTCGCCATGGTCGAAGCGGGCGAGGCGGCCGGAATCCTCGACGTCGTCCTCGACCGCGTCGCCTACCAGATCGAGAAGGAGACCAAGATCAAGCGCCGCGTGAAGGGCGCGATGATGTACCCGATCATGGTGCTGTCGTTCGCGACGCTCGTCCTGATCGGCATGCTCCTCTTCCTCGTCCCGGTCTTCGTCGGGATCTTCGAGCAGCTCGGCGGCGACCTGCCGATGCTGACCCAGATCGTGGTCACCGCCTCGGACTTCCTTCGCGCCCGCTGGTGGATCGTCTTCCCGGTCGCGGGTCTCGTCGTCTACGGCCTCCGGCGCGGGAAGAAGACCGAGCGGGGCCGCCGGATCTGGGACCGCATCCGCATCCGCGCCCCGGTCGGCATCGGCAAGGTGATCGTCAAGGTCGGCATGGCCCGCTTCTCGCGGACGCTCTCGACGCTGGTCGCCGCCGGCGTCGACATCATCCGCTCGCTCGAGATCACGGGCGCGACGGCCGGGAACAGCCTCATCGAGGACGCCACGAACCTCGTCAAGGAGCGCGTCACGCAGGGCGTTCCCATCGCCGTCCCGCTCGCCGAGGCGGACATCTTCCCGCCCATGGTCGCGCACATGGTGCGCGTCGGCGAGGAGACGGGAGAGCTCGAGAAGATGCTCTCGAAGATCGCCGACTTCTACGAGGACGAGGTCGACAGCGCGATCGCGAACCTGACCTCGATCATCGAGCCGCTCATGATGATCGCGGTCGGCGTCGTCGTCGGCGTGATCATCATCGCGATGTACCTGCCGATGTTCAAGCTGCTGACGCTGATCCAGTAGCGGCGGCTGTTCTCACGCTTGTTCTCACATTCGAGGGTGCAGAAAAGTCCTGCACAAGACCTGTTTTCGGATCTCGCCCGAAGACGGCGGCGCTAGGTCGACAGCGGTGTGCCCTGGTTTTCGGAGTCGAGATCGAAGCGAGCAAGCGCGGTGCGCGAGGTGATGCCGAGCTTTCGGTAGACGTTGCGGAGGTGGAAGTCGATCGTGCGCGGGCTGAGAAACAGCTGGGCCGCCACCTCGCGGTTGGTATGGCCCTCCGCGACGAAGCGGGCGATCTGAAGCTCCTGCATGGTGAGGACGTTTCTCGTGCTCGGGTCACGCTTTCGCGCCGTCTGGCCGCTCGCCCGCAGCTCGATCCGCGCCCGCTCCGCCCACAGCGTGGCTCCGAGCGTCTCGAAGCCGTCGAGAGCCGACCGGAGATGCTCCCGCGCCTCGACTCGGCGTCTGACGCGGCGGAGGAACTCGCCGTATGCGAGTTCGCTGCGGGCACGTTCGAAGGGGCGGGCGGCGTCAGCGTGCGCGTCCAGGGCCGCCGTGAAGAGACGTTCGGCTTCGCTCTCGTCGTCCGAGAGCAGTGCGCGGCAGTGCAATGCCACCGCGCGTGCCCAGGGAGCCGCGGTGGTATCCGCCCACAACTCGAAGACGTTCAGCCAGGCGTGCGCGGTTTCCGGTTCGCCGGAGCGAATCGCCGCCTCGATCCGATCGAGCCCGCCCCAGAAGACGACAAGCGTGGTCGAAACTTCCCGACAGCGCCTGAGCGCTTCCTCTGGTCGGCCGAGTCCCAGTTCCAGCAGGGCCACCGCCCAGTCGGCCAGCTCGAGGACGATCCCGAGGCGGCGAGCGGAGGCAAGCTCTCGACTTTCGGCCGCCAGCGAACGGCACTCGTCCTCGGTTCCGCGTAGGGCTGCAACGAGGGCGAGCAGCACAAGCTGTTGCGCGACCAAATCGTGCTGGCCGATCTCACGGGCGAGCTGGACACCCTCCCGTGCGTTGGCCGAGCCGGAGGCCCAGCGGCCCGCCCAGAGCTCGCTGATGGCCAGCCGGGGAAGGATTTGCGTCACGATGCTGAGCGCGCCGCTCGCGCGCGACCGTACTGCCGCCTCGCGGTGTGTCCGGTACGTCGCTGGATCGTCACCGAGGTAGAGAGCGGCCCGTCCCGCAAACAGCAGCGCGACGGGGTCCTTGGCCGCTTCGTCGTCAAGCTCCTCCGCTAGCTCGAGCGCCGTACGGAGCATAGGGGCGGCGTCGGCGAAGGCCCCCTCGGCGTGGACTCCGAGCCCGATGAGGAGCTGCGCGAGCATGCGGACGAACGGCGTTTCCTCGAGAGGCAGATCGCGGGCGAGTCGGGCAATCGCGACAGCCGCCTCGCGGTCGCCGGCGTAGGCCGCGGCGAGGCCGGCGATGTTGAGGAGCTGAAGCGCGCGCTCGGCGTCACTCGGCGCCACCTCCGTTGCCGTGCGAAGGAGAAGCTGGCATGCGTCGGCCGGCACGCCGCGGGTCATCTCGATCAGACCAAGGAAGCGGTCGATGTCGGCACGCTGGATCGGTTCCGTCACCAGCGGGCGCGCTGACTCGAGCAGCATCAGGGCCCGCTCGACGCGTCCGGCGAGCCAGGCGGTCTCCGCTGCCGCTGTGAGGCGACGTGCCCGGTGTTCCTCATCCGCTGTCAGTGACGCCGCTCGCTCGAAGGCGAGCGAGGCGGCGGCGAAGCCGCTCCTCCGTCGTGCGCGCTCTCCTGCTTTCTCGAGCTCGTCACCGACGGTGGGGTCGGGCTCGACGCTCGCCGCGGCGCGGTGCCAGGCGCGGCGATCGGCGTCGGCTTCGCCCTCGAGGACATGCGCGAGCGCGCCGTGGACGGCCTGTCGCCTGGAGACCGGCGCAGCCTGGTAGACCGCGGAGCGGACAAGTGGGTGGCGAAGCGCGAGCCGCGTTCCACGCACGTGCAAGAGCCCTGCCTGTTCGGCCCCGTCGAGTGACTCTGCCTCGGCGCCGAGGTGCGCGGCGGCGCGCAGCACCGTGGAGAGCTCACCGCTGTCATCGGCACTGGCGACGAGGAGGAGCGTCTGGGTGTCCTCTGGAAGTCGCTCCACACGAGCGAGGAATGCGTGCTCGACCCGGGCGCTGACCGGAATAGGAGCAAGCACCGCCTCTGTGCCCGAGAGCTGAGCCTCGCTCAACCCCGACGAAAGCTCGAGCAGCGCGAGAGGGTTGCCGCCCGTCTCGACGACAAGCCGGTCGCGAAGCTCGGGCGAGAGTGCGACTCCTGCCGAGCGATCGATCAACGTCCCAGCCGCCGCCGAGTCGAGCCCGCCCAGCTGCAGTTCGGGCAGCCCCGGCGCCTCGAACTGCCGAACGTCGGCCTCGCGAGCGCCGAAGAGCATGACGATGCCCTCGGCCTCGAGTCGCCTGGCGACGAAGACGAGCGCATCCGCGGATGCGTCGTCGAGCCACTGAGCATCGTCGACGAGACACAGGAGCGGCCGCTCTTCTGCGGCCTCGGCGAGCAGGCTCAGGACTGCGAGCGAGACAAGGAAGCGGTCCTCGCTTCCTCCCGCCGCCAGGCCGAGCGCTCCGCGGAGGGCGGCGGCCTGCGGCTGCGGAAGGCTCTCAGCGTGCCCGAGGACGGGGCGGACGATCTGATGTAAAGCCGCGAACGGGAGCTGCGCCTCCGATTCCACCCCGGCGCCGCTGAGCACGAGCATGTCCCCGGCTTGGTCGCGCGCGTCCTCCAGAACCGCCGACTTGCCGACGCCCGGCTCGCCTGAGATGACCAGGACGGCGCTTCTCGACGCGCGAGCGCCATCGAGGAGCTCGGCGATACGAGAGCGTTCCGGGTCTCTCCCGAAGAGCACGTGCGGTGATCGTAAACCCCGCCCCTCTCTCGGCTTCCTTCGTCAATACCGGCGAAATCACCGGCGCGACGGCGGCCCTGCTCCACGAGGGTGGAGACCGATGGCAACCAACGACCCGATCGGCTCTCGAACCCGGAAGGAGTGTTGCTGATGACCGTCGACCCCCTCCACTACGCACGACGCTGGAAGACGCTCGCTGTCCTCTCGCTGAGCCTGGTGATCATCGGGCTCGACAACACGATCCTCAACGTCGCGCTACCGACTCTGCAGGACGAGTTCGACGCCTCCCCTTCGAAGCTGCAGTGGATGGTCGACTCCTACTTGCTCGTCTTCGCCGGCTTGCTGCTCGTCTTCGGCACGCTCGGCGACCGCTTCGGCCGCAAGCTCGCGCTCCAGGCCGGCGTCTCGATCTTCGGTCTCGCGAGCCTCGGTGCCCTGGTCGCCGACTCGGCCAACGAGGTGATCGGCGTGCGCGCGGCCATGGGCGTGGGCGCGGCGCTGATCATGCCCGCCACGCTCTCGATCATCGCCAACGTCTTCACGGGCGAGGAGCGCGGCAAGGCGATCGCCATCTGGGCCGCTCTGGCAGCCGTCGGAATCGGGCTCGGCCCGCTCACCGGCGGACTACTCCTCGAGTGGTTCGACTGGTCTTCGATCTTCATGGTCAACGTGCCGTTCGCGGTTGTGGCGCTGCTGCTCGGGATCCGCTACGTCCCCGAGAGCCGCGACCCCAAGCCCGGCTCGTTCGATCTTCTCGGAGCCGCGCTGTCCACCGCCGGCTTCAGCGTTCTCGTGTACGCGATCATCGAAGCCCCGGAGCGTGGCTGGACGTCGGGCCTGATCGTGGGGCTGCTCGGGGCGTCCGTTGCGCTGCTCGGCGCCTTCCTGTGGTGGGAGCGCCGTATCGCCGAGCCGATGCTCGACCTCGGCTTCTTCCGCAGCGCCCGCTTCAGCGTCGGCACTGCTGCGGTCAGCGTTGCCTTCTTCGCCCTGCTCGGCGGAATCTTCGCGCTGACCCAATACCTTCAGTTCGCGCACGGCTACAGCGCAATCGAGGCGGGCGCGGTCATGAGCCCAATGGCGCTCGGTCTGATGATCGGTGCCGGCTCCTCGAGCAAGGCCGTCAAGCGACTCGGCACCTCGCGTGTGGTCGCCGCAGGCCTGACCGGTCTCGCTGCGCTCCTCGCGCTGACCTCGCTCTGGGGCTCGGACACGGGCACGCTTGGGCTCGTCGCCTGGTTCTTCGGGCTCACGCTCGCTATGGGCTGGGTCATGGCGCCCGCGACCGAAGCGGTCGTCGGTGCGGTGCCCGCTGCCAAGGCCGGGGTCGCCTCGGCCACCAACACGGTCGCGCGCATGGTCTCCGGAGCGCTCGGCGTTGCCGTGATCGGCTCGCTCATCAGCTCTCTCTACGCAAGCGAGGTCGAAGGGTCCCTCGCAAGCTTGCCGGCTGAGGCCCAAGCGCAGGCCGAGGAATCGGTCGGCGCCGCAAACATGATTGCGGCCCAGCTCCCACCCGACGCCGCCACCGGGCTCCTCGCGGCCACCGGCGACGCATTCACGCAGGCGATGGGCACCGGCCTCCTCGTCGCCGCCGCGCTCGCCGCGATCACGGCCGTCGTCGTCGTCCGCTACCTCCCCGGGCGGGAGCCGATCGCGGCGACGGCCGACGTGACGAGGCGCAGCCCGACACCGCTCGCTGATACCGGCCGGCCTGCCAAGGCGCGCGGGTGAGTTTGGTGCGGCGAATCGAGGACTACGCGCTGCTGGGAGACACCCAGACAGGCGCGCTCGTGAGCAAGGACGGATCGATCGACTGGCTCTGCCAGCCGCGCTTCGATTCGGCGGCGTCCTTGGCCGCCCTGCTCGGCAACGAACAGAACGGCCGCTGGCAACTTGCCCCGGTCGGGCACGTGCGGCGGACTCGCCGCCAGTATCGCGGTGAGACGCTCGTGCTCGAGACGGACTTCGACACGGCCGAGGGGTCGATCCGGCTGGTCGACTTCATGCCGCCCCGTGACCAGGCGCCCCACGTTGCCCGCCTGGTCGAGGGCGTCCGCGGCCAAGTCCGCGTACACATGGACTTCAGGCCTCGCTTCGACTACGGACGGATCCGGCCGCGGTTTCGCCACATCGATGGAGCGGACGTAGCGATCGCAGGCCCGGACAGCGTCTGGCTTCGCACCCCGGTCGAAACGCACACCGAGGACGACGCGGTGCAAGCCGACTTCATCGTCTCGACCGGCGAGCTCCTTCCCTTCGTCCTCACCTGGCAGCCGTCTCACGAGCCCGCACCTGCTCCGGTCGACCCGTTGCGGGCGCTCGCCGACACGGAGTCCTTCTGGACTGACCGGGGCACGGCCGCCATCGACCGCAGGGCCGCGATGAACGTCTTCGCTCTGCTCACCCGCGGCACCCACGCGTTTCAATCAGGAGGCTCAGCATGCGCATCGAACAGACATTTCTCGTGAGCCGGCCGCCGGAGGTCGTCTTCGACTACCTCACGAACCCGTCGAATCTCGCCGACTGGCAGACGTCTAAGACGTCGGTGGAACAGCTCACGGACGGAGCTCCGCAGCTGGGGACGCGCGTCCGGGAGCGTACGAAGGCCCTGGGCGGCAAGGAGTTCGAGCAGATCGTCGAGTTCACCGAGTTCGACCGACCGGCGCGCGTCCAGGCCCACATCGCCGAGGGGCCGTACCCGATCGACGGAACGTGGTCGTTCGAGTCCGACAACGAGGGAACGCGTTGTCGTCTCTAGCCCGACATTGCGGCGGCGTGATGGGCGTCCTTGGCGCATCGCGTCACGGTCGCCGTGAAGCGGCGTTCGCTCGGGCTCGGCGAGCGGCGCGCTAGTCGGGCGATGTGGAAGCGCCGCTCGATCCTCGGCTCGCCGGCAAGGCGGAAGCACTCGAGCTCGCCTCGCTCGACCTCCTCGGCAACTGCATAGAGAGAGACAAAGGCGATGCCGAGCCCTTCGCGAGCCGCCCGCTTGATCGCCTCGGAGGAGTCGAGCTCCCAGACTCGCTTCGGCTCGACGCCGGCGGCGCGAAGCGCGCGGTCGGCCACCTGTTGCGTGCTCGAGCGCGCCTCGCGAACAAGCAGCGTCTGGGAGGTGAGCACTTCCGGCTCGACCCGTCCCTTGGTCTTGCTCAGTAGGCCCGGCTCGGCGATCCCGACGATCTCGTCCGAGAGGAGGGGCTCAAACTGGATCCGCTCGTCGGCCGCGGTGTCCCCGACGAGGGCAAGGTGGATCCGCCCGGCGAGGAGGCGCTCGATGATCTCGCCCGTCGAGGCGATCTCGACCTCGATGGAGACGTTGGGATGGTCGCGCTGGAAACAGCCGAGCGTGTCGGGCAAGAGATAGACGCCGGGCGTCGTCGAGGCGCCGATGTGGATCGTTCCCGACTCGAGCCCTGCGAGCGCATGCAGCTCTTCCTCGCCCGCCGCCAGGGTTGCGAGTGCCTGGCTTGCATGGGAGGCGAGCACGCGTCCGGCCTCGGTCAGCTGGCTGCCGCGGCCGTTTCGCTCGACGAGCCGCTGGCCGGCGGCGGCCTCGAGCAGGCGCAGATGCTCGCTGGCGCTCGGCTGGCCGATGCCGACCGCGCGCGCGGCGGCCGAGACGCTCCCCTGCCGCTCCAGCTCGACGAGCAGACGCAGGCGTGTCGAGTCCCAGAGGAGCGAGAGCGTGCTATCGGTTGGGGCGATGGTTGCCATCGGCAATTTCGTCTAGCGCGATAAAAGCGTACAGCCTACGCTGGAGCCCACGATGATCCTGCGCCCCTTCCTCTACGAAGAGACCGCCTGCGCGAGCTACCTGTTCGGCTGTCTCACGCACTCCCAGCTCGCAGTCGTCGATCCGCACGTTGAGCTCGTCGACAGCTACCTCTACGCCGCCGAGCGGGCGGGCTCGCCGATCGCGGCCGTCTTCGAGACGCATGTCCAGGCCGATCACGTCTCGGGCCTGCCGGCACTCGTCGAGGCGACCGGGGCGACGGCCTATCTCCCCGCCGATGCCGGCGTCGCTTTCGCGCACGAGGCGCTGGCCGACGGCGACGTCGTCGAGCTCGGGAACACGGTCGTCCGCGCGCTTGCCACTCCGGGCCATGCGCCCGCCCACCTCGCGTTCGTCGTTGCCGACCGGCGGCGCGGAACGGAAGACCCGTGGCTCGTCTTCACCGGCGACTCACTGCTCGTCGGCGACGTCGGCCGGCCCGACCTTCACTCGGCGGGAGATCCGGAGCCGCTCGCGCGGCAGCAGTTCCGTTCCATGAAGCGCCTGCTCGAGCTGCCCGACCACGTCGTCGTCTACCCGAGCCACTTCGGCGGGTCGGTCTGCGGGCGCGGCCTCTCGGCCAACCCGTTCTCCTCGATCGGCTTCGAGCGTCGGCACAACCCGGCGCTCGTACACACGGACGAAGACGGCTTCGCTCGGGCGCTCGTCCAGGACGCGCCGCCGCCGCCCGCCGATCAGGCGGCCATGGTCGCCGCCAATCGCAGCGGGCTCTCGCCGGCCCGTCATGGCGGCTAACGCCGTTCGCCTCGGGCTGCGGGCGAACGCCGGTCAGTTCGCGCTCCTCGTCGCGCTGAACGCGTTCGTCGGCGCGATGGTCGGCCTCGAGCGGAGCGTCCTCCCGCTCGTCGGCGAGAACGAGTTCGGTCTCAGCTCGACGAGCGCCATCCTCTCCTTCGTCGTCGCCTTCGGGATCGCAAAGGCGCTGGCCAACCTGGCCGCCGGCGGGCTGGCCGAGCACGTCGGGCGCAGGCGGCTGCTCGTACTGGGCTGGCTGCTCGCGCTGCCCGTTCCCCTACTGATCGCGACCGCTCCCAGCTGGTGGGTGATCGTCGTCGCCAACCTCTTCCTCGGCCTGAACCAGGGTCTCGCCTGGTCGATGACCGTCGTGATGAAGATCGACCTCGTCGGGCCGAGGCGGCGCGGCTTCGCGCTCGGGCTGAACGAGTCGGCCGGCTACTTGGGCGTGGCCGCAGCCGCTCTCGCGACCGGGGCACTCGCGGCGACGTATGCGCCGCGGACGATCGTTTGGGTTGGAGCCGCGGTGATCGCAGGGGCCGGGACGCTCATCTCGGCCCTCTTCGTCCGCGACACAGGCGCGCACGTGGACGAGGAGCAGCGAGCACACGGAGCCCGGGACGCGCGCTCGTTTCGGAGTGCCTTCGCCCGCGGCACGCTCCGAGACCCGGTCTTGCGGACGTGTTCGCAGGCCGGCCTCGTCAACAACCTGAACGATGCACTTGCCTGGGGGCTCGCACCGCTTTACCTGGCCGCGAACGGCGCCAGCGTGACCGAGGTCGGCGTCGTCGCCGGCGTCTACCCGGCCGTCTGGGGCGCCGGCCAGCTCGCGACCGGATGGCTCTCCGACCACACGGGGCGAAAGCCGCTGATCGTCAGCGGGATGCTCGTTCAGGCGGGGGCACTCGCGCTCCTGGTCGCCGGCGGTGGCGCCTTCGTGCCGGCTCTTGGCGCCGCCATCCTGCTCGGAGCGGGAACAGCCCTCGTCTACCCGACGCTGATCGCCGCCGTCTCAGACGTCTCACAGCCCGTGGAGCGGGCGCAGCTCGTCGGCGTCTACCGCTTCTGGCGCGACTTCGGCTTCGTCGTCGGCGCGATCATCGCCGGCGTCGTCGCCGACGGTTTCGGAGCCGACTGGGCGATCGCCGTCGTCGCGGCCCTCACCGCCGCGAGCGGGCTTGGGGTTGCGTTGACCCAGTGGACGAGGGAGCCTCGGCCGGTGCGACACTCGGTAGGCGAGCTTCTCGTGCGGGCGCAAGAGCGGATTGCACCTCGCCTCGACCCCGAAGAGGTTCACCGCGCGCTGGCGAACGGGGTCATTCTCGTCGACCTACGGTCACAGGACGAGCGCCGCCGCCATGGGGTTATCCCGGGATCGCTGCACATCCCTCGCTCCGTGCTCGAGTGGCGGGTCGACCCCGACTCGGGCTACACGAACCCTTACATCACGAGTCTTGACTGCCGCCTCGTCCTCTTCTGTGAACAGGGCTTCTCCTCGAGCTTTGCCGCGGCAAGCCTGCGCGAGCTCGGGTGCACGAATGCAACCGACATGGTCGGCGGCTTCGAGGCGTGGAAGGCGGCCGGACTCCGTGTGCGCTCGCTCGACGAGAATCAAGGCCGGGATGCCGGTGAGCTGCCTGGCATGGGCGCGCCGGAGTCATAGGCGACACCAGTTGCGTCTTGCGACCAACGCAGCCTACGTGGGCGCCACCTCGATCTCGGCGGGCAGCTCGCGCTGCTCGACCGCCGGCTCGAGCTCGACTCGCGTTCGTGCGTCGAAGTAGACGTACGCGGTGACGAGCGCGACGAACGGGAGCGCGGCCGCGTAGACGAGGCCGGCCACGATGTTGAGCGTCGCCGGCGGCGCGTCCACGACGAAGATCAGCAACGCGCCGAGGAGGGGGCCCGCGCCGAGCGAGATCGCCGCGCTCAGCCCGACGAGCGAGGCGGTGCGCCACCAGCGACCGCGCACGAGCTCTCGGCTCCGGCGGAGTGCCGCGAAACCCCGACGCCCTTCGAGCTCGACGATCGGCGCGAGGAGGCACCAGCGCACGGCCAGGAAGATCGCCACCGGGAGCAGGAACGCCGTCGTGGTCAACACGACCCAGGCAAGGACGAAGAGGCCGATCGCGCCGAGCAGCGGCCGAATTCGTCCGAAGGCCTTGCGGTAGGCCGACACGGCATTGACCTCACGCCCTGCGTCGATCTCCACCAGGGCGCACGCGGTCGCCGCCTGGACGAGGCCGAGCCCGAGTAACGCGAGCGTCGTCCCGATGATCACGGCGAGGAGCGCCGAGCCGCCCGCCGCCTCGCCCGTGGCGCTGATCCCGACGAAGCCGAGCCCCTCGAGCGAGAGCCATTGCAGGAGCGCGATGACGAACGAGATCGGGATCAGGAGCAGCCCGACGCCCATGAAGACCCGAGCGTGTCTGACGTACATCGACCCGGACGCCGACAGGGTCTGCCCCCAGCTGCGCCGCCTGCCGAGCCGAAGCGGTGCAACGGGCGTCCAGGTCGCGCGGACCGTCACGAAGGCGACGAGCGCGATCACGGCGGCCACCACGAGCGCGACCAGCGCCGGGTTACGCAGGAGGAGGATGAGCCCGCGCGAGCCCCTTTCCACCGCGCTGCAGAAGAGGTCGGTCGCGCCCGTGCCGAGGAGCCCGCCGGAGGGCACAGCGTAGCTCCGCTCCCTCCAGTCGAGCGACCACTCGATCGGCTCGGTCCACTGGGTCTTCAGGTTCGGGCCGGTCGGGCCGTTGAAGAACGCCGGCTGGAGCTCGCCCCAGCGCCCTTCGAACTCGATCCAGGGGAAGGCGGCCGCGGCGGCCTCCGGATCGCTCGGGATCGTCGCGACGTCCGGGCGCAGCTCGCGGTGCGGCCCGCGCGTGTCGTCGCAGCCGACGCCCGCCTCGGCGGAGCTACCGAGGTAGAGCGCCTCGGTGTACTTGTTCGCGTGCGACCCGGCGCCCGGGTACACGACCGGATGCGTCCCGTCGACGATCTCGAGCTTCTCGTCGTCCCAGTCCGCCTGCTCGGCCCCCTCGTGCGAGCTGTAGCCGACCTCGACCGGCTCCTGGTCGAGCGCCTCGGCGGCATCGTCGGCGTCGAAGACGAGCTGGATCATCTCCCAGTCGCCCTCGTGGGTGTTGTTCCAGTCGTTGAACGCATAGAAGAGCCAGTACTGGAGCGCGAGCTTCCCGGGATGCCCGGGATCGCCGACGACGTGGGCGTAGACGACCGGCTCGCTCTCGCTCGTTAGCCGCGCGACCCAGCGCTCGTAGGTGCACCCCGGCTCGAGCGTGTTCCCCGGGAAGTCCAGGTGATAGTCGAACCGATCGACGAGGTCGGACGCCGCCGGGCCGAGCTCGATCAGGTCGGTCGCGTTCCACGGCCCGCGGAGCGAGACCGTCGGCTCGTCGAAGAGGAGCTCGACGTCGATCGGACCGTATTTCTCGCCGTAGCCGCACTCCTCCTCGAGCTCGACGATCCGCACGACGGGCGCGAAGCGCTCGGCCAGCGCGGTCTCGTCCGCGAGGTCCGCCGCGGCGCTGGGAGCCCCGACGAGCGCGAGGCAGGCGACGACGAGCAGCGGGCGGAAGAGGCTCACGGCGATCGGAACGGACTTCGCAGGATTACGCCGCGCGCCGCAAACTCCTGCTCCACGGCGAGACGGTATCCGAATTACGCATCCCTACTCGGATCCGCAGGGCGGCACGCTCTCGAACCCGCCGACCCGGGCGAGGCGCCTGAGCGTGTCCGCGGGGATGGCGAGGCCGAAGCCGGTCGAGCGCTCGATCGCGTAGACGATGCCCGCGATCCGGCCGCGACGGTCGAGCAGCGGCCCGCCCGAGTTGCCGGGGCGAACCTGGGCCGTGATGCGGACGACTGTGCCCGGCACGCCCAGCTCGCCGCCGTCGACCCGGTCGACCACGGCCCCCCGCGAGAGCTGGAGCGGCCCGCCGAGGGGATAGCCGACGGCGGTGACCAGAGCGTTCTCCCTCGGAGGGGGCCCGAAGCGCCCGACGAGGGGCAGGCGGCCCTCGACGGTGACGATGCCCAGATCCCCGAGCGTGCCGACGGAAGCCGTGGAGACTTGGTGCGTGCGGCCGTTCCAGGTGGACACTTCGAGGACCGAAGCGCCGGCGAGGACGTGGCGGTTGGTGACGAGCACGTCGGGAGCGAGGGCGAACCCGGAGCCGGTGCCGACGCCCTCGCAGCCGATGTTGCGGACGCGAACGGTCAGCCGCTTCGCCTGCCGCTCGAGCGAGTCGCGCGCGAGCTCCGGGAGCGTGACCCGGGCTGCTGCGGGCACTTCAGCCGACACGGGCTCGACGTCGGGAACGGTGTAGGACGGCGCGGCCTCGGGCGGCGCGTCGGCCTGGACGGCGCAGCCGGACACGAGCAGAGCCGGCAGGGCGAGGGCGAGGAAGATCCGCATCAGCCGTACGTGGCTAGATAGCTCTCGAGCGTCGTCTCCGCGGCCGTGCAGTCGGAATCGACCTGTCCGACGATCGTGCCGGCCGCCGAGAAGTCTTCGGCGAGGACGTAGTTCAGGAGCTGGGCGAGCCCGTTCTTGCAGTCGATGTAGGCCGAGGCGACGTCCTCGATCGCCCCCGCCTCGAGGGCCAGCGCGGCGCGGGCGTCCTCGACCTCGGCCTTCTCGCTCGCCAGTCGTCGCTGTCGGCGCTCGAGCGAGCGGACGTCTCCTTCCGAGCGCGCGACCGCGTCCTCGGCGTTCCGCACCTTGCTCGCCATCTGGTTGAGCTCCTCCGTCCGTTCGTTCAGGTCCTCGGTGCGCGCGAGCACGACCTCGTCGAGCGCCTCGACGTTGCCCTGCAGGAGCTCCGCTCGCGCCTGCCAGTCGTCTGCGCGCGCTTTGTTCGTCCACGCCACGTAGCCCGCTCCGGCGCCGGCTGCGGTCAGCAGGAGGAAAGCGAGGACGAGCCCGCCGACCAAGAGGAGCCGCCGCCGCGGCGATCGAGGCTGAGCGTGTGGTCCGTCGGCGTCCAGGAGGCAATGGTACGCCCGTTGGGCCGTATCATCGCGGCGTG
>JBOHAM010000040.1:0-20721 GCA_050697735.1 Gaiellaceae bacterium
GTCGGGCGCGTTCTCCAGGGCGCCACCGGAGCCTTGCTCACGACCGGAAGCCTGGCTCTCCTTCGCGAAACCTTTGGGAAGGAGAGCGGACGGGCGATCGGGCTCTGGACCGCGGGCACAGGCGCCGTGAGCCTCGGCGGACCGCCTCTGGGAGGGGCGCTCGTCGAGTGGGCTTCCTGGCGGTGGATCTTCTTCCTCAACGTTCCGCTTGCAGTGGCGGCCGTCGTGCTCGCTCGGCTCGGCAGCGACAGGCGAGCGCCGGCGAGAGCCACGACCGCGGCAATCGACATCCCCGGCGCCGCGCTCGCGGCGGTCGGCCTCGGATTCCTGACCTACGCCTTGGTCGAGGGCGGAGAGCAGGGCTTCGCCAGCGTCGGCTGGGCTTTTGCCGTCGCCTCGGTCGGGCTCGCTCTCTTCCTCGTGCGCGAGCTGCGGGCGAGCGAGCCGCTGCTTCCACTTGGGCTCTTCCGGAATCGAGATTTCGCCCTGGTCAACGTCACGACCCTGCTCGTCTACAGCGCCCTGGCCGGCTCGACGTTCTTTCTCGTCCTCTACCTGCAGTCCGTCGTCGGCTACTCGCCCTTCGAGGTGGGCCTCCTCCTCATTCCGTCCACGCTGGTCATGCTCGTTCTCGCTCCGCGCTTCGGGCGGCTCGGAGATCGCTACGGCCCGAGGCTGTTCCTTACCGTCGGCCCGGTGGCGATGGCCGGCGGGATGCTCCTCTGGATTCGGATCGACGACCGCACGCTCTGGGACGGACTTCTGCCCGGCCTGCTGCTCTTCGGCCTTGGGATTTCGATGATCGTCGCGCCGATCACGGCCACTGCCCTACGCGCAGCTCCTGAGCGCTACACGGGCGTTGCAGCCGGGGTCAACTCGACCTTCTCCCGACTCGGAAGCCTGCTTGCCATCGTCGTGCTCGGGCTCGTGGTCGCGCTCGTCTTCGCGGACCGAACCACGAACCCCGACCTCGTCCCACTCGCGCTGGGCCAACAGGGAGCGGAGTCCAGAGCGGCCTCGACCGACGCCTTCCGGGCGGCGATGCTCGTCGCGGCCACGATCGCGCTCGCAGGCGCCGCCGTCGCCTTCTGGGTCTGCAAGAGCGTGACCAAGGCGGACGGCAAGCCCCTCGTAGCGCCCGGTGCGGAAGAACGATTGCCGCCAGCTCGGTTGGATCCGGCATCACCCGATTGCCCTGCACCCCTGCCCCACCACGACCCGGAGCTCTCGTAACCTGTCAGCGGCCGTGTCCCCGGAGGGAGCGCGAGCGGTGGGGTGCGGCTACGCGAGCAGTTGTCAGACCTCGATCCGGAGCGCGCCATCCTCCAGCCGAACGGGATAGCTCCGTACGGGCTCGCGGGCGGGCCCCTGCAGGACGTCGCCGGTCGTCACGTCGAACTCGCTTCCATGGCAGGGGCAGGTGACGGTCGTCGCTTCGAGCTCCCCGTCGGAGAGCGAGCACCCCTGATGCGTGCAGGTGTCGCCGAACGCGTAGAAGGCGTCGCCGACCCTTGCGATGGCGATCCGGTTGCCGCTCACGCCGAAGGCAGCCAGCTCACGGCCCTCCAGCGCGTCGAGAGAAGTCTCGGTGGTGAACTCTCCCATCCCACCTCCATTCTGGTCCTGGAGCGCCGCGCGAGTGCCGGGCTCTTCGCGGGGGGCCCACTTCGGCTCGTTCCCCGCTCACGCTCGTGCACTCGCATCGTACTGCGGCTGCGGCGGAATGGCGGAAGGGCTTCAGCCCGCAGACAATGCCGCTCGCAGCTCGAGGCCGCGCAGTAGCAGGTGGAAGTAGACGAGGCCTGCGTCGGGCGCCCAGGTTGCGAGTGCGTCGCGCGGGTCGTCGTCGCGGCCGGCGGCGGCGAGGAAGGAGCGCAGGCCGTTCAGCGCGCCGACGTCGCTCTGGGGGAAGACGTGCAACCGACCCAGACCGCGCAGTAGGACGTAGTCCGCACTCCAGCGCCCGATACCGCGTCGCTGGACGAGCGCCTCGACGACCGCCGCGTCGTCCAGGGGTTCGAGCGCTTCGAGCTCGAGCTCACCGGCCGCCGCCGCATCCGCGAGCTCGAGGATCGTCTCGGCTTTGCGCTCGCTGAAGCCGAGCGTCCGCAGCGCGGATCGCGGCAGGCCGAGGACGTCGGTCGGTGCCGGGAAGGCGTGCAGGGCGCCGGCCGGCGCTCCGGCGGTCGCGGCGAGCCGGCTGAGGAGCGTCAGCCCCGCCGCGAGCGAGAGCTGCTGGCAGGCGACGGCGTTGAGCAGGCACTCGAAGACGGACGGGAAGCGTGGCGGCTTGACGCCCCGATAGCGCTCGGCGAGCTCGGCGAGCGCGCTGTCGCGGGCGGAGCGTGCGTAGAAGCCGGAGAGGTCGAGGTCGAGCCCAAGGAGCCTCGCCAACGTCAAGCGTGCGGCCGCTTCGGTGGAGCTCGTCACGTGCGGTCCTGCCAAGACGACCTCGAGCCGCGGCGTGCTCGCGCGCCCGACCTGCGTCACGGCCAGCTCGAGCGGTGCGCCGTCGACGAGCAGCGCGCGACGGTAGCTGCGCCCGTCCCAAATGTCGATCCAATTCTGCTCCCGCCTGCGCAGCGCCCAGACAGTGAGGTCGAGTCGGAACGGCGGCCGCGGGCGCAAATCGAACGTGCGCCGCGTCGGGCCCCGCGAGCCGATCGCTGGCTCCGCCGTCAGTGCTTCGGCGTTCATGGCCCGGGCGACTCCTCGTCGGCGGAGCGCGGTTCGTAGGTGAGTATGCGGCCCCACGTATCCTGGGTACCCCAGATGCCGGCGCGCAGGCACTCGAGCTGGACGATCTGGCTATGGTCGACGAACAGGTTGACGTCGATCCCGTAGTTCTTGACGTACCAGGAGAAGACGTCCGGCTCGGCTGCCTCGAACATCACATGGTCGAGCCCGAGCTCGGAGACGATGCGAGCGACGACGTCGGTGCGCCATTCGCGCACCTGCTCGGTGATCCCCTCCGACTCGATCATGATCATGTGCGCGCCGGCGTCGAGGTGGCGCTTGGCGAGCTCGATCGCCTGTCCGACGTCGCGTGTCCCCTCGGCTTCGAGCGCCTCGACGGTGGAGGTACCGCCGGCGCCGAACTGGATCCCCACCTCCGGCTTCGGCTTCAGGCCGGCCTGGCGGACCGCTTTTGTCAGGGCGACGAGGTCGTCGACGGGGAGCGTGACGAAGCCGCTCGAGATCTCGACGATGTCGAAACCGAGCTCGTGGCACTCCTGCAGGTAGCGCGCAACGGCGTCCCCGCGCTGGGCGAGCACGTACTCGAGGAAGCCGCCGGTCGAGACCTCGACGGCGTGCTCGCGGCAGAGGCCGTTGAGGGCGCGTACTGCCTCGCGGGGCATCAGCGCGAACGAGCCGCCGGCGTACTTGAGCGTGTCGACGTAAACGCCCATCAACTCGAACAGGTCTTCGAGATAGCGACGCCCGACCGGCGTGTAGTAGGGGCCGCGGATCTCGGTCACGCCGCGGCTGCGCGGCTTCGTCGGACGCTCGTTCATGCGTAGAAACGCGAACGCGCGCTCGGCGCGAGTCTCGGTGGTGGTCATCGAAGTCCTCCTTTGGTCGTCTCGCGCGCGCCCGCGCGCGCGAGGAGCGTCGTGAGGTCGCGCGTCTCCAGCTCGTCGAGGACGGCGACCGTGTCGGCCAGCTCTGCCGCCACCCCAGGGTCGACCCGTCCGGCGGCCAGCCTCTCGAACTTCTCGCGCACGCGCTCCCAGCCCATCGGGCGCGTGAGGAAGCCTTCGTAGTCGGACTTCTCCGCGGCCAGCGTCGCCCCGCCGGCCAGGTGGAGGCGCAGCCGGCAGGCGTGCTCGGCCGGAAAGCGCGCCGAGAGGTCGGCGGCCGGCCGAACGTCCACCCGCTGCAACAACTCCTGCACATCCGGCCGGACGATCCGCTTGGGCGCGAACTGCTGGGGCATCACCTGCCCATCGAGGAGCGCGACTGCGAGCAGGTACGGGAGCGAGTGGTCTGCCTCCTCCTTCGTGCGAATCTCCTTCTTGCCGCCCTCCTCGCCGCCGCCGATGATGTCGTAGGCGACCTGGAAGGTGTCGAGCTCGACTCGCTCGACAGCGGCCGGGTCGAGCGCGTGCGCCTCGCGCAGCTCGAGCAGCGCCTCGAGCGCCGACTGGGAGTGGATCTCCGCGTTGTAGCGCTTGAGAAACGTGCGCCGGACGCGCTCGAGGTCTTCGCTCTCCCAGTCGATCTCGAAGCGACCGGCGATCGAGTCCATGAAACCCTTGTTCCCCTCGAAGACCTCGGCCGGGCCGGTAATGCCGCGCGCTGCGAGGAAGGCTGCCTCGACGGCGCCGAAGGTGGTGAAGGGGTAGGCGAGCCCCTTCCACTGCGAGAGCGCCCCGGTGCGCGTCACACGCAGCGCGTTCAGCGCGGTGCCGGCGATCGCGACTGCGTTTGCCGTCTCGGCCTCGCCGAGGCCCAGCGCCTTTGCTACGCCGGCCGCGGCGGCGTAGGCGCCCTGCGTCGTATGGTCGAACCCCTTCGCGCGCACGGGCGCCTCGTCCGAGAGCCGGCACTGCACCTGGTAGGCGACTGCGAGCGCGGTGAGCAGCTCCCGTCCGGAGGCGTGCGCGTACTCGGCTGCCGAGAGCACCGGCGCGAGGTTGTCGCTCGGATGGCAGGTCTCCCCGGGGGCGAAGTACGAGTCGTTGAAGTCGAGGTAGCGGACGAGCGCCCCGTTGTAGAGCGCGGCGCGGTCGGGGGCCGTGCGGCCGCCACCGATCACGGTGCAGAGCGGGCGGCCGCCGAACTCCTCGAGCTGCAGGCGGATCGCGTCGACGGGCGGTGCCTCGAGCGCGCCGAGCGCGCAGCCGAGCGCGTCGAGGACGCGGATCTTCAGCTCGCCCCGTGCGGCCTCAGAGAGATCGTCCCAGGACCGTTCGACGACGAAGCTCGCCAGCCCCGCAACGACGGTCACAGTGAACGCCTGCCCCTGCGCAAGATCTCCGCGAGCACGACCGCGCCGTTGTGCTCGGTGTCGCGGGCCGCGTAGACGAGCGTCAGCGTTCCCTCGCGCGCGCGCCGGCGTAGCTCCCGCAGCTCTCCCTTCTGGGACGCCAGCTCCTCGGTGTAGCGGCGCTGGAACTCCTCGAAGCGGGCAGGGTCATGCCCGAACCAGCGCCGCAGCTCGGTGCTCGGCGCTAGCTCCCGCGCCCACTCGTCCAGCTGCGCCTTCGCGCGCGTAACCCCACGTGGCCAGATCCGGTCGATCAGAACGCGGTAGCCGTCGGCGGCCGCGGCCGGCTCGTAGGAGCGCTTGAGACGGACGTCCACGACGTCCTAGCCCGACGTCTCCGCCGGCGCGCGCACGATCACGACCGGGCAGGCCGCATGGTGGGCGCACTGCTGGCTGACGGAGCCGAGCAGCAGCCCGCCGAAGCCGCCGAGACCGCGCGATCCGACCACGAGCAGCTCGGCATCGCGCGACTCGTCGACGAGAACGGCCGCCGGCGCCCCCTCGACCACGCGGCGCTCGATCTCCACCGCGCCGGTGGCCGGCACGATCTCCTGCAGTGTCGCCTCCAGGGCGACCTCGGCGGCGTCGCGCAGCGCGTCGAGCTCGTCGCCGAGCTCGGGATACGAGCCCGGAATGAAGCTGGCGGCGACATAGCCGAGCTGCCAGGCGTGGACGACTCGCAGACTCGCTTGCCGGAGCTTGGCCTCGCCGAACGCGAAGCGGAGCGCTGCTTTCGCTCCCTCCGAGTGGTCGACGCCCACCACGATCACGCCCATCGTCTCCTCCTTCTCCATCTCTTGGCTGAGTTACTCCGTTCCCTTCGAGGTCACTGAAGACTCGTCGCTCCACGTCTGCGCGCCCATCGGTACGCCGACCCATCCTTTGGAGATGTCGGCCCCATCCACGCAGCCGCGGGCACCCGCAGAACCACAATCGTTCAACAGCTGGTAGCGGGCGAAGAGTTGTGATCCGGCGTGCCTGAGCGTGAGCAGCTTGCACTCGACCGTCGTGCCCGGGAGGAACTCGGCGTTCTCGACCAGCGCCGGCCGTGAGCTGCCCAGAGAGCGGCCGGCCAGGAGCGGTGAGGTCGTCAGGAAGAGCTCGTCGACGAGCCCGGCGGCGATCAGCGCGCCGAAGGCGATCGGCCCCCCTTCGGAGAGGATCAGCTCGTGGCCGCGTCGGCGGAGGGCCTCGACGGCGGCGGCGGGGTCGATGGGCGCCTCGGCGCCGATCGCGAGGATGGTTGATGCACGGGGAAGGCGACCGCGCAGTCGGGCCGCTCCGCGCTCGCTCGTCAGGACGAGCGCGCCCTCCTCGAACGCCGGATGGCGCGGGTCGACTGAGCCGCTGCCGCTGAGCACGACGAGCGTCGGGCGCGGCGGCCGTCGGCGCGAACGACGCAGCTCGCCATAGAGCGAGGCGGCCGGCGGATACGCGTGCTCGCCCGTCCACTGCGTCCGGGGTGAGCTGCGCATCGTCCCCGCACCGACGAGGACGGCGTCCGCGCACGCGCGCAGGAGTCCCATGACGAACCGGTCGGCCTCGCTATGGGCGCTGATCATCCGGTTCGACTGGAGCTCGCCGGGAATGGCGACCACGCCGTCGAGGCTGGCGACGAAGTTCGCGTACAGTCGCGGCTCCGAGAAGCCCAGTGGGCCTCCGTACGCCTCCGCGAGCGCCACCGGCAGATCGAGCTCGGGCAGGTCGGGGGCTTCGTAGAAAGCCTCGAGCGGCGTGAGCGCGAGCGTGGTGCGGGTGGCCGTCGCCGGGCTCAACCGACCCGCTCCAGGAGTGCTCCCGGCTCGACCGGATCGCCTGCGCGGATCAGGTCGCGCGCGGCGTCGACGCGGCCGAAGAGGTTCCAGAGCAGGACGCCTCGCGGTCGCCCCTCGCTGTCGAGGTAGTAGACGGTGCCCTCCCGGCCCGGCTCGCTCCAGTCGGCGATCGTCTGCAGGCGGCTGTCCAGCTCACCGACCGCCTCGTAGCCGAGGTCGAAGAGGTCGGAGTAGAAGAACGGCAGGTGATCGTACGGCTCGTCGGCGCCGGCCATGTTCGCGCCGACGCGCCTGCCGTGGCTCTTCGCGTGGTCCTCGTGCTCGACGCGCATGGTGCCGCCCAGGGCGGCGGTGGGAAAGCGGGCGACGTCGCCCGCGGCGAAGACGTCCTCGCGGCCGTCGACACGGCCTCGGTCGTCGACCACGATGCCGTTCGCGACGGGCAAGCCGGCCTCGACGGCAAGCTCTTCCCTGGGCTCGATCCCGAGTCCGGCGACAATGGCGTCCGCCTCGAGGATGCCGTCGCCGGTCGCCACCTGCAGCCTGTCGCCTTGCCGCTCGATCGCGGTTACGGATGCGCGCGCGAGCACCTCGACGCCCTGGCCGCGATAGTAGTCGGTCACCCAGGTGGACAGCTCGGGCGGGAAGATGCGCGCCCCGATACCCGGCTCGGGAAAGACCATCGTGACGGGGTGTCCGTTCGTGCCCAGTGCCGCCGCCATCTCCGAGCCGATGAAGCCGCCGCCGATCACGAGGAATCGTGCATCCTCGGCGAGCGTGCGCAGGTGCCGGTAGTCGGCGAGCGTTCGGTAGTAGATGACGTCGTCCCCACCGAAGGGGAGGCGACGCGGACGGCCGCCCGTCGCAAGCAGCAGCCGCTCGTAGGCGTACGTCTCGCCCCGGTCGTCGGTTGCCCGGTGTGTGGCGACGTCGATGTTCACGATCGTCCGGCCGAGCCGGAGGCCGACGCCGAGATCGCTCGTGCCCCGCCAGATCGTGCTCTCGTCGTCCCCCTTCCAGAGCGCCTTCGAGAGCGGCGGGCGTGAGTAGGGCGGATGGGATTCTTCGGCCACGACCGTGACCGGACCGTCGGTGTCGACGTCGCGGATGCCCTTGCAGGCCGCGTCGGCAGTCAGTCCGCCGCCGACGATCAGGTACTTGGTGGTGTGCATCACTCGCCTCGCTTTCTCAGCTCAGGGTCAGGGATTCCGGTTGCCCAGCTCGGCGAGAAACTCGCGCCGCATCTCGTGATCGCCGGCGTAGCTGCCGCGCCAGAATGTCGTCACGGTCTTCGAGTGCTCTTCGCGCACTCCGCGCATCTGCGTACACAGGTGGGACGCCTGCAGGTGCACGGCGACCCCGTGCGGCTCCATCAGCTCGACGAGCGCGTCGGCGACCTGCTCCCCGAGGCGCTCCTGTACGGTGAAGCGCCGCGCGAACAGCCGCACCAGCCGGGTCAGCTTCGAGATGCCGATGATCCGCTCGTGCGCGATGTAGCCGACGTGGGCGACGCCGTGGAAGGGCAGCGCGTGGTGCTCGCAGAGCGAGTGGAAGGAGATCGGCCCCTCGATGATCTGGCTGACGAGGCAGTCGGCGTCGCAGCGGCACTCGGTCGGGAACGCCGTCAGCAGGTTGTGGTCGCCTTCGTAGCCGGCGGTCGCGTCGTAGAGCGCCTGCAGGAACCGCTCCGGCGTTCTCTCCGTACCAGGCGTCTCGAGGTTCATCCCGAAGGCCGTGAAGATTTCCGCCATCGACTGCTGAAAACGCAGCCAGTCCTCCGGCTCGATCTGCCGTGGATCGACCTGATCCCAGGGAGCGGCCTCCGCCGTGGCCGACAGGCGTCCGTTTGTAAGTGCTGCTCCTTCGGTCTCCCAGCGCAGCAACGGGTCGTAAGGCATCGAAGAGTCCTACCTCCCGTCGGCGAAGCGGACGACGCCGCCATCGAACTCGACATGTCCGTCGCCGTTAGGCAGGTGCTGGTCGGCGCCGGGAGGCACGACGACGACCGGGCAAGGCGCCCGTCGCGAGATCTCGGCGGAGATGCTGCCGAGCAAGGAAGAGCGCGGCCCCTGCGACCCGACCACGATCAAGCTTGCGTCCTCGTCCGCTGCGGCCGCGATCAGCCGATCCACCGGGTGACCGACATCGACGAGCCAGCTGGCTCCGCAATCGACCTCGGTGCAGCCTTCTGTCAGCTGATGCACTCGCTCAGCAACGGCACTGATCTTCTCGTGCGGAGAACCGGTCTCGAGGACGTGCACGAACACGAGCCGGAATCCAAGCTTGCTGCTCAGGCTGCGGGCGAACCGCGCCGCCCTTTTCGCGGACTCCGAGTCGTCGGTGCCGCAGATGATCGAGCCGGCCATCGGTGCCTCCTTCGGTCGCTTCCCTCGAGGTTCGCGCGATGCGGCCCCGGCCGGTATCGGGTTGCCAACCCATCCGGGGTGGTTCGGGACCCCATACGGGCGCCGGGCAGCGGCCAAGATGGGCTCGGCGCCCGCCCCGAATGAGCTCTCAGCCCCATGGCTGGAACCCACGTCCCACGGCAACCTGGAGGGAACGAGAAGCGAATGAAGTCACGGCACCCAAGGAGGTACCTCGATGACTACCGGAGCAACCCAGACCGAGACCGCGCCGATCGTCGTCGCCGTCGACGGCTCCTCGTCGAGCACCGTCGCCGTCGAGACGGCGGTGAACCTCGCCGGCGAGCTCGGCGCGCCCATGGTGTTCGTCCACGTGCGTCGCGGCCCCGCCGGCTTCCTCGGCACACCGGTGTATCAGCGCCGGCTGACGGCGGAGATGGCGCGAGGGCGGCGTGCGCTCGACGAGGCGCTGCAGACAGCCGCAGCGGCCGGTGTGAACGCCGAGGGCGAGATCCTCGAGGGGTCACCGCGGCGGCGGATCGCCGAGTTCGCGCGCGGTCGCAAAGCCCGCCTCGTCGTCGTCGGCTCGCGCCGACACAAGGTCGGACGCAGCGTCTCCCGTGGCGTCGCCCGCGCAGCCGGCCGCCCGGTCCTCGTCGCGGGGGGTCTCCACCGGCTCGCGGTAGCCGGGCAGGCCGCCTAACGTGCGCGCGTGAGAGAACTCTCATCGCCGCCTCATGTCCGTCCCATCGGGAGTGGGCACCGTCTCTGAGTACACCACGCCTCAGGGGGTTTCCATGGACAGGTTCATCAAGCTCGCGTTCGTCGGACTGGCGGCCATGCTCACGGCGACCGGGTTGCTGCTCGGGCCGGGGGCGGTCGTCTCGGCGGCGGCGAAGGACTCGGCCAACGACCAGGTCGCGCTCAAGCGCGACGAGGACGACGTCGAGCTCGTCGTCGCCCGGGAGGACGACGATGACGACGACGTGACGGAGTCCGCTTCCCGCTCGCGCTCGCGCGACCGCTCCCGCGACATGACCACCCGAGACCGCTCGTGGTCGCGCGACCGATCGCGTGACCGCACGGGCGACGGGGTCGGCGCGAACGACCGCTCGCACTCCCGCGACCGCTCGCGCGACCGCACCGGCGACCACAACACGCGCGACGTCTCCAGGTCGCGCGACGTGTCGGCCGACCAGACGAGCGTCAGCCAGACGACCGAGGACAGCCTCGCCTAGCAGGCGGACACCCGCGCAAGTCGAGGGACAAGGGGAGGGGCGGGAAGCACCCGCCCCTCCGGCGCCCGACGCCTGGAGATTCGAGGAGGGCGACGAGATCGCCCCCGGCCGCCTGGCGGTCCGGCTCCTCGGCGGCGGCGAGCGCTACGAGACCTACCTGGCCTGGGACGAGCACCTGCTCTCCCTCGTCGTGCTCAAGGTCGTGCGGCCGAACCTGGTCGAGGACGACCACTCGCTCCGGGGACTGGCCGCTGAGGCCGCGCTCGTCGAGCGCCTCCGCCATCCCGTGATCGTCCGTGGGTTCGGCGCGGTCCTCGAGGGGCCGCGGCCGCACGTGGTCCTCGAGCACCTCGAGGGGCCGCGGCTCTCCCGGGCGATCCGGACGCAGGGGGCTCTCGAGCCGGAGCAGCTGTTGCCGCTGGGGCTCCAGCTCTGCGCCGCGGTCCACTACCTCGCCGCCGAGGGCGTGGTTCACCTCGACGTGAAGCCGAGCAACGTCATCCTCGGGGCGCCCGCCCGGCTGATCGACCTGTCGATCGCCCGGACGGTCGAGCAGCTCGCCGACGTGCGCCACCGCATCGGCACCGACGCCTACATGGCTCCCGAGCAGTGCGATCCCGAGCGACTCGGCCCGATGACGCCGGCAGTCGACGTCTGGGGCACGGGAGCCACGCTCTACCACGCCGCGGCCGGACGACCGCCCTTTCCGAAGGTTCCGCGCGACGCGCCGCGGGAGGAGCGGTTTCCTCAGCTCCGCGAGACGCCGGCGCCGCTTCCCCGCACCGTATCCCCAGGGCTCGCCGACCTAGTCTTCTCCTGCCTCGATCCGGACCCCGCTGCCCGGCCCGCAGCCGCCGACGTGGCCGCCGAGCTCGAGCACCTCGTCGACGCGCTCCCCCGCCGGCCGGTCATGCGGCGCTTCCGGGTTCGTCCCATTCGCGGACTCTAAGCTCCCGCCGCCCTCCTCCGTGGTAACCCAGAGGCGGCGGGAAGCGTCCGCGCGGACCGCGATCTGCGAGAGAACCGCGGATCTCGGTGAGCCTGGCTCTCGCGCGTCGCACAAGGGTAATCCGCGCGGTACTAGAATGCAACCACTTAGTACGTTCTACTGACTTCGATGCGCGACAGCGAGCGGACATACGGGCAGTACTGCGGGCTGGCGCACGCGCTAGACCTCGTCGGCGAGCGCTGGCAGATGCTCGTCGTGCGGGAGCTCGCGATCGGGCCCAGGCGCTTCACAGACCTGCTCGCCGGCCTTCCGGGTGTGAGCAGGACCGTGCTCGCGTCGCGGCTCCGCCAGCTCGAGCGGGGCGGGCTCGTCCGGCGGGACGTGCTCCCGCCGCCCGCCGCCTCGGCTGTCTACGAGCTGACCGACTACGGGCGCGAGCTCGGGCCCATCCTCCTCGGCCTCTGCCGCTGGGGCGTCCGCTCGCTCGACCAGCGCTCGTCGGAGGCGTTCCGCTCGCACTGGCTCGCGCTCGCCCTCACCGCGCACTTCCGCCCGGAGGCAGCGGACGGCGCGAGCGTCGTCTACGAGATCCGTCTCCACGACGGGACGTTTCGGCTCGCGGTGAGCGAGAGTCAGGTCGCCCTGCTGACGGGCCCCGCCGAGCCTCCTGATGTCGTCATCGACGCGGACGACGACGCGCTCGTCGGGATCCTGCGCGGTCTCGCGAGCGTCGAGGCGGCTCTCGAGGCGGGAACCGTCGCCGTCGTGGCGGGCGGCCCCGAGGAGCTCGACCGCTTCCTCGAGCTCTTCCGCTTCGCGGAGCCCCTCGCAGCCTGAAGGCTCAGCTCCCTTCGGCGACGCAGTCGGGAAGGAGAACGTGGAAGGCCGCGCCGCCCGCCGGGGCGTCCTCGACCCACGCGCGGCCGCCGTGAACGCCGGCGAGACGCGCGACAAGCGAGAGGCCGATGCCCGTTCCGGGCGTCAGGGTGAGCACGCCCGGGCCGCGGTGGAACGTCTCGAACACCGCCTCCTTGAACTCGTCGGGAATGCCGGGGCCGCCGTCCTCGACCACCAGCAAGAGGTCACGGTCGCGGGCCTCGAGCCGGATCTCGATCGGGCTCTGCGGCGGCGTGTGCCTGGCCGCGTTGACGACGAGGTTCTCGACGATCCGTTCGACCTTGCCCGCGTCGATGTGCGCGACGAGGTTCCGGCCGGAGATGCGCACCTGGCGACCGTCGAGCGACGAGGCGGCCACGACCCGTCCGACCAGATCGCCCATGTCGGTCGCCTGCCGCGTCACGCCGACGAGCCCGCGCCGGAGGCGCTCGATGTCGAGCAGGTCCGCCAGGAGGTGGTCGAGGCGTCGCGCGGCCCGGCCCAGCTCGGCCACGATCCCGTCGACCTCGGCCTTCGGCAGCCCGTCCCGCCTCTCCTCCAGCGTGATCGCGAACCCGAGCACGGCGGTGAGCGGCGTCCGGAGCTCGTGCGAGACAGCCGAGAGGATGTCCTCGCGAAGGCGCTCGGCCTGGCGCTGTTCGGTGACGTCCTGCGCCGTGCCGACCATTGCGACCGGCTCGTCGCCCGCGAACGAGACCCGCCCGCTGCTCGAGACGACCCGCTCCGCGCCGTCGGGCCGGAGGATCCGGTGCTCGAACGCGAACGGACGGAGCTCGGCTCGAGCTTCCGCCACGGCCTGCTGGACGAATGCCCGGTCGTCGGGATGGACGCGCTCGAGGTAGCCCGCGTACGTGCCGGGCCCCGAGGCCGGCGAGAGGCCGAAGATGCCGTACAGCTCCTCGGACCACGAGACGGCGTCCCGCCGGAAGTCCCACTCCCAGCTCCCGATGTGGGCGATCGCCTGGGCCTCCTGGAGCCTCGAAGCCGTCTCCAGGAGCGAGGCCCGGTCGGCCTCCCGCTCGGCCAGGGCCGCGCCGACGACGAGCAGGCTGACGGCGACGACGGCGAAGAGCGCCTGCGCGACCTGGACGCGGCCCGTGGCCGTCTCCGCGCCCAGGGGCACCGTGCCCGCCACCGCTCCCCACGTGACGATCGCCCCGACGAGCAGGGAGGTGACGGCGGCGCCGACCTGCCGGAAGCGGAGGGCGGCCCAGAGGAGGAAGGGGAAGACGAGGTAGGGATAGCGCCACGCTCCCGCGAGGAAGACGACCGCGCTCACCCCGGCCACGGCGCCGAGGAGCGCGAGCCCTTCGAGCAGACGGATCGGAGCCGGCCGGACATGCCGGAAGGCGTAGAGGACGAGGAGAGCGGGCGCGACCATCACGTCGCCCACGAGATCCCCGAACCACCAGAGGAGCCAGGCCGACCCGTACGCGTCCTCGCGCTCTCCGGCGACCGTGAGCACGGTGACGCCGTTCGTGGCGCTGACCGCCGTGCTCGCGAGCGCTCCGGCCACGAGCGCGAGCACCGCGGTCACGCGGTCGAGCTCCGGCCGGAAGCCCAGGCGGCGGACGAGCGCCGCCCCGAGGACGGCCGCGAGCGTGTTTCCGAACGCGATGCCGGCCGCCACCGCCAGCGAGACGTCGCTCGTCGCGTTGGCGACGAACGCACCCAGGGCCACCGCCGGCCAGTACCGCAGGCCGAGGATGAGCAGCGCCGCGAGCGCGATCCCCGACGGCGCCCAGACCGGCGTGATGACGCCGTGGGTGACGTCGAGCGTGAGGCCGATCTTGGCCGTTCCAACATACGCGCTGGTCACGGCCGCGCCCACGAGGAGTGGGCGGAGATGCGCAAACGAGAGCGCGGGCACGGCGGAGAGTAGAGCGGACTTGGAGCGCCCCAGCCTCGAGGCTATCCCTCCCCTAGGCCTTCTCGAGCTTGAAGGGGTAGCGCGTCCGATCGGCGTCGAGCTTCGCGACCAGCTGGAGGAGAAGATGCTGGAGCCTCGTCAGCCGCTTGAGTCCCTCGTCCTCGATGCTCAAGAGCTCCCGCTCGAGCGGCTCGAGCCACTCCTTCATCGTCGGCCGTTCCTCGATGAAGGTGGCGTACCCCATGCACGTCGGCCCCCGGTCGGACGACACGATCATCCGCTCCCCGAGCCCGCGCTGTTCCACCCGCCAGATCATGAACTGGTGCCCGAAGTCGTCCGTGAGGAACGTCTCGCCGATGTCGCGGAGGATTTGGGCGACCTCACGTGTCTCCTCGTCCCGCGCGAAGCGGAGGAACTGCACCTCCCGCCGGATGATCTCCCGCCACGCAAAGAACTGGGCGAACACGTAGAGCGTGCTCTCGAGGGCGGCCTCTCGCTTGCCGCCCTTGTCGCCGAGGACGTACTCCTCGACGAAGCGGTTCTTGAGGATGTTGTGCAGCCGTGCCTGGAGCTCGTAGGCAGCCGCCAGGAGCGGCTCGCGATAGCGCTGCAGGACCGCCGTCGCCTCGCGCCGGGCCTGCAGGGCGGGCGCGCCGATGACCGTGACCGCCGTGCTCACGAGCGACCCCGCGAGCGCGATCAGGGCGATGACGATGGCGATGTCCATCGCCTCCGTATCGTCCCACTCTCGCTCCCCAGGTCAAGAACGCCGCCGTACGACGAGGAAGAACGCCGCACCTCACGCCGTCCTGAAGAGAACGGTGAGCGACCTTGAAAACGAGCCCTCGTTGAGCTTCAATCGTGTCAAGTCACACGAGCGCCGGAGACGGCGCGGGGCTTCGGGAAGGCACGGAGAGGTGCCGCAGCTCATCCGGCGACCGACGATCTGAGGCCACGGCGTGGACGCACACGAGCTGGACAGTCACTTCACCTTCCTCGGCGAGGCGCTGAAGGACGGCAGCCTCGTCCCGCTCCTCGGCGCCGGGGTGAACATGAGCGGGCGCCCGACCGAGTGGAGCGAAGGCACGACCGTCCTCCCCAGCGGCGCCGAGCTCGCCGCGCACCTCGCGGCCAAGTACCAGTACTCCGACGATGAGAGCGACCTCGTGCGCGTGTCGCAGTTCATCGCCCTCAGAGGCGGCTCGAAGCGGCTCTATCGCGATCTGCACTCGATCTTCTACGGCGAGCACGAGCCGGCCTCGGTGCATAGGCTGCTCGCAGAGATTCCAGGAGGCTTCCGCGCCCGTGGCGAGGAGCCGACCTACCAGCTCATCCTCACCACGAACTACGACCGCGCCCTGGAGCACGCATTCGACGACGCGGGCGAGCGTTACCACTTGCTCTGGTACCTCTCCGAAGGGCCAGACAACGGCAAGTTCATGCACCGCCCGCCCGGCGCGACCGAGGCGAAGGTGATCCACGAGCCGAACGCGTACGACGAGGTCTCGACCGAGGACTGCACCGTGATCGTCAAGGTCCACGGTGGCGTCGCCGACGCCCCGGCGGCCGACAGCTACGTAATCACCGAGGACGACTACCTCGACTACCTGACCCACAGCACGGAGATCGCGAGCCTCTTCCCCGTGCACGTGGCCACGCAGTTGCTCGACGGCGCCTCCTTCCTCTTCCTCGGCTACAAGCTCCGCGACTGGAACCTGCGCGTGATCCTGAACCGGATCTGGAAGGAGCAGACGCTCACGGCCACGTCCTGGGCCATCCAGCTCGCGCCGAAGGTGCTCGACCGGCTCTTCTGGGAGGACCACAAGGTCGAGATCCTCGACCTCGACCTCGACGAGTACGTCGCCGAGCTCCGTCGGCGATTGGGGATGGCCGAGCCCGCCCGGCGACAGGTCGAGGCCGGCGCATGACCACGGTCGCGGCGCCCGTTCGCAGGCCGGCCGCCGCGGCGCCGAAGCAGCCCTTCAAGGGCCTCGCCGCCTTCGAGGAGCCGGACAGCCTCCTCTTCTTCGGTCGCGAGCGCGCCCGCAAGATCGTGGACGCCAACCTGAGATCCTCGCGGCTGACCCTCCTCTACGGGCCCAGCGGCGTCGGCAAGAGCTCGCTGCTCCGCGCCGGCGTCCTCGCCGGCCTGCACGAGCGCGCCCTGGCCGGGGTCGAAGCCGGCGATCGCCCACGCCACCTTGCGGTCCTCCTCAAGGAATGGAGCGGCGACCCGGTGCAATGCCTGGCGGACGAGATCCGCAGAGAGGCCGCCGACCTCCTCGGCGCCGACCATCCCGTGGCGCAGGCAGAGAGCCTCTCGAAGGCGCTCGAGGCCTGGGCGGAGACCGAGCAGGGCGTGCTCCTGGTGATCCTCGACCAGTTCGAGGAATACTTCGTCGCGCACCCGGACGAGGACGGCGAGGGCACGTTCGCCGTCGAGTTCCCGCGGGCGGTCAACCGGCGCGAGCTGCCGGTGCACTTCCTCGTCTCCATCCGCGACGACGCGCTCGCGACGCTCGACCGGTTCAAGGGCCGGATCCCGGCGCTCTTCTCCAACAGGCTTCAGATCGAGCATCTCGACCGGTCGGCTGCACGGGAGGCGATCCGCAAGCCGGTGGAAGTCTTCAGCGGCGGCCAGGTGGGCGTCGAGGACGAGCTCGTCGAGGCAGTGCTCGACCAGGTCGCAGTCGGCCAGGTCCGCCTGGAGGGGGAGAGCGTAGGCGTCGGCGACGCGGCCGCAGAGCGCGAGGACGGTCACGCCCGCATCGAGGCACCGTACCTGCAGCTCGTGATGGAGCAGGTCTGGTTGGCCGAGCAAGGCTCGCCGCTCCTTCGCCGCTCGACCTTCATCGACCGCCTCGGCGGCGCGAAGAGCATCGCGCGCGGCTACCTCGAACGGGCGATGTGCGAGCTCTCGCCACGGCAGCGCACGCTCTGCGCGCAGGCGTTTCGCTACCTCGTCACGTCCTCGGGAGCCAAGATCGTCTGGTCGGCGAAGGACCTGGCGACTCTGGTGGGAGCGTCGCGGCCGGAGCTCGAGCCGGCGCTCGAGACTTTGGCCGCCGGACGCATCCTCCGCCCGGTCGCAGCGCTCCCGCAGCGCCCGGGTGAGTCCCGCTTCGAGATCTTCCACGACGTGCTGGCGCCCGAGATCCTCGACTGGCGCGCGCACTGGGAGCGCCAGCAGGCCCGGCGAAAGCGGAGCAAGCTCCTCGCGGCCGTCGTTGCCCTCGCCG
This sequence comes from Gaiellaceae bacterium, assembly GCA_050697735.1. Lineage (GTDB taxonomy): Bacteria > Actinomycetota > Thermoleophilia > Gaiellales > Gaiellaceae > JAIBJN01. Next base: position 17,322 of record JBOHAM010000040.1, read on the forward strand.
TGCTGGCGGCTGCGATGGCGGTGTTCGCCGTCTGGGCGCTCGACCAGCGCGCCAAGGCGAACGAAGCGGAGGAGAGCGCGACGGCGCAGGAGCTCGCTTCGTCCTCTTTGGCGCAGCTCGCGGCCGACCCGGCGGCGGCACTCGGTCGCGCGCTCGACGCGGTCAACGCGACAGACGATCCCGAGCCGGCTGCGGTCGATGCGCTCAGGCAAGCGCTCGCGGAGTCGCGCGAACGTCGACGCCTGGGTGGACACGAGGGTTGGGCCTCCCTGGCGAGCTTCAGCCCGGACGGCAGCCGCGTGGTAACGGCCGACTCGCACGGAACGACGCGCGTCTGGGATGCAGAGACGGGCACCCTGGTCAGGCCCCCGGTGCGGGGACACGTGGGTGGGATCGCCGCGGTTTCGATGAGCCCCGACGCGGACCAGGTCGTCACTGCGGGCGACGACGGTACTGCCCGTGTCTGGGAAGTCGAGACCGGCGGCCGAGGGCATCGACTGGATACGCACACCGCCCCGCTCTCCACCGCCGAGTTCAGCCCTGCAGGCGACCGCGTCGTGACCGCCGGGCAGGATGGAACGGCGCGCATCTGGTCGGCCGAGACGGGCGAGGAGCTCACGCTTCCTCTCGCTCACGTCGGCTGGGTGACCGCGGCGCACTTCAACCGGCAGGGAACCCGTGTCGTCACGGGCGACAGCAACGGCACGACACGGATCTGGGATGCGGAGACCGGCGTCGAGCTCGACCGGTTCGACAACCCCTCCCACGAGATCACGGACGCCAGCGGCACGAGCTACGAGTTCAACCCGATCCTGGCGGCGGCCTTCCACCGGAACGGAAAGACCGTCGCCACGGCCAGCTACGACCATGTCGTCCGGGTCTGGGGCCTGGGCAGCGGAGATCCCACCGAGCTGCGGATCGATGCGCGGGTCGACGGCGTCGAGTTCTCCCCTGACGGCGACCGCCTCCTCGCCTGGTCGCGAGGCTCCGTGTTCGTCTGGGACTACGAGAGCGGCGACACGACCCCGAAGGTGCTGGCGCATCCGGACTTGGTGCAGGACGCGACGTTCAGCCGCGACGGGGCTCTGGTCGCCTCGGTGAGCCAGGACGGCCTCGTCCACATCTGGGAGGCGGCGGCCGGCGCGCCGCTGTACGAGTGGCGCGGCCACGACGACGTGCCTTTTAGCGTGCACTTCGACCCCGGCGGAGAGCGCCTCGTGACGGCGAGCGCCGACGGAACGGCGCGCATCTGGCAGGTCGAGGTCGGCGAGACGCTGCGCGGCCACGACGGCTGGGTCACAGCGGGCGAGTTCAACCGTCAGGGAGACGCCGTGGTCACCGCCGGCGAGGACGGAACCGCGCGGATCTGGAGGCTTGTGGGTGGCGAGTGGCGTCGCGGCCCGGCCTTCCTCGAACACGACGGGCTCATCACCGACGCGAGCTTCAGCGTCAACGGAGAGCTGGTCGTGACGGCGGGCGAAGACGGCCGGGCGTACCTGTGGAAGGTGCTCGAGGACGGCGTCGAGACGGTCGACTGGCTGGGCAAGCGCTGGACCCATCGCGATGGCGTTCTGAGCGCGAGCTTCAGCCCTGACGGTCGCCACATCGTCACGGGCGGAGCCGATGGCTTCGTCAAGGTGTGGGAGACGTCCACGGAGCCCTACACGAGCCTGAGGCCGGTCGCTACGCTGCGCGGCCATTCGGAGTGGGTGCTGAGCGTGTCGTTCACCCCGAACGGCGATCGGGTCGTCAGCGCAAGCGTCGACGGAACCGTGCGCAGCTGGCTCTGGAGGGACTGGGAGAAGGGAGGCCAGAAGACGCCTCCCCACGTCATCGACACAGGCGAGGTCGTCTTCGGGGCCGCCGTCCATCCCGAGAACGCCGACCGCGTCGTGACGGCAGGAGGCGGCGGCAACGCGCGACTCTGGGAATTCGTTCCGGACGAGCGTGTCGTCGAGCCGCTGGGCGAGCCGTTCGCCGGCCACGTCGGGCGACTCGCGAGCGTCGCGTTCAGCTCAGACGGCAACCGCCTGGTCACGGGTGGAGCCGACCGCACGACCCGCGTCTGGGACGTCGATACGCGCCGTGTGGTCGGGATCATGCGGCTCCACGCGGGGCTTGTGAACACGGCCGTCTACGGGCCGGACGACGACCTGATCCTCTCGGCGAGCGACGACGGGACGGCCCGCATCTACCCCTGCACCACGTGTGGGACTGTTGACGAGCTCGTGCAAGAGGCCAAGCGGCGGCGCGACGCGACCACGCGCCGCTGAGCGCGGCCCTCGTCGTCAGGTCTCCTCGGCCGGCTCGTCGGGGAGGACGACCCCGGCAGGGGAGACGATCGCCTCCCGCCGCCAGACGATCAGCTCGCGGAAGACCGCCTGGATGATCCCCGCGGTCGGGATCGCCGCGAGCGCGCCGAGGATGCCGACGAGCTCCGCCCCGATGAGGACCGCGATCAGCACCGTGAGCGGCGAGAGCTGGACGGTGCGGCCGTAGATCACGGGCTGGAGGATGTGGTTCTCGAGCTGCTGGTAGACGACGAAGAAGGCGATGAGGATGACGCCCCGGATCCAGCCGAGCTCGATGAAGCCGACGGTGGAGACGATCACGGCGGCGAGCGTGGCGCCGGCGAGCGGGACAAGGTCGAGCACGGCGACGAGGACGGCGAGCGCGACCGCGTAGTCGCTTCCGAGCACGAACAGCACTCCGGCCGAGATCAGGCCGGCGATGAGGCTGATAAGGAGGTTGCCGGTCACGTAGCCGCCGACCGTGCGGTAGATGTCGCGCGAAACCCGCTCCCAGCGGGGCCGCATGCCCTCAGGGAGGAAATCGCCGAAGCGCCTGACCATCCGCGGGCCCTCGAGGAGCATGAAGAAGGTGAGGAAGGAGATCGCCACGACGCCCACGACGAACGAGATCACCCCGCGCGCAAGGGCGATCCCGGCCGTTGTCAGGCCGAGGACGCCGCCGGCCCCCTGCTCCTCGATCGCCTCCTGCACACGATCCACGAGCTGGTAGTCCTCCTGGAGAAAGCCGAGCGAGCCGCGGCCGGCAATCAAGTCGTCGATCAGCCCCGGAATGGCCTCGATGAAGTTCGTGATCTGCGTCACGAGCGGCGGGATGAGCAGCGTCCCGAGCGCCGCGAAGGCGATCAGGGCGAGAAAGAAGACGATGAAGGAGGCCAGGCCGCGGCTGAGGCCCTTTCCCTCGAAGAACTCGACCGCGGGATTGAGCGCGAGCGCGAGGAAGAGCGAGATCAGGATCCATGTGATGACGTGCCACGCGAGGTAGAGAAACGTCAGGGACGCGGCCGCCGCGAGGATGATCCCGAGGGCGACCAGGATCGCGCGCGGGCGGAAGTAGACGAGGCGCTCCTCCACCCGGCAAAGCGTGACCA